>JABCYV010000005.1 GCA_013290025.1 Acidobacteriota bacterium | reverse complement strand
TCAGCTCGTCAAAGCAATACCCGGACAAAACAGCAATGTGCCAATCACGTTGCTCGGATCGAGCGACTTCAGTGCTCAACTGGCGGCGGCATTAGGCTTGCCCTTTGCTTTCGCAGCACATTTTGCACCTGACGCTTTGGACGCGGCAGCGAAATTTTATGGAGAACGTTTCCAGCCTAGTGAGGTATTGCAAAACCCGTATTTGCTTGTTGCGGTGCCGGTGATTGCAGCGAACACAGACGCTGCAGCTCAGCGATTGTTCACTGCTCCCCAACAACGTTTTCTGCGACTGATTCGGGGCGAGTCGCTTGAATTGTTGCCTCCAGTCGATTCAATGGAGCCCCTTTGGAGTGACATTGAAAAAGCAGCGGTGGAGAACAGACTGGGCGCAGCAATTGTCGGATCGGATGCAACCGTGCAGGCTGGGCTGGAGAAACTGGTGAATGATACTCATGCCGATGAGGTAATCGTTGTGACGGATACGTATGAGCACAGCGACCGGATGGACTCATATGACCGCGTGGCTCGCATTGCCGCGGAAATCAAACTGGTACCAAATGTTGAAAGGAGATTCAAATGAACGGTTCAAGCAACGTACTGGTGTTGGGTGTAACAGGACAAGTAGGAAAACTTGTCGCCACAAATTTAAAAAACAGGGAAGCAAAGTTTTCGGTAGGGTCGCGAAGGAAAGCGAATCTGAGAGAGCTTGCAGATCAATTCGGAGCGTCGCGCTTTATCGATCTCGATGATCCACGAACTTTCGAGGAGGCATTGAAAAACGTCACAGGCGTTTTTCTGATAACTGGTTATACGGTTGACATGCTTGTGCAAAGCAAATCACTTATCGATGCGGCAAAGCGTAATGGGGTCAATCATATCGTGCACCTCGGCGCATTCACGACAGACCAGGACTCCTACGCTACGGTTTTCGCTTGGCATCAGATGATTGAAGCATATCTTCGCAGCAGCGGCGTTGCCTGGACGAATTTACATCCCAATATGTTTATGCAGAATTTGCTAACCCATACCTCGATCAGAGGTGGTCAGTACAAGCCATACACTTCCAAAGCTCTTGGGTTTACTGCTTTGGAAGATCTAGCAGAAGCTGCAGCCGTAGTTCTCATGGAAGGGCCGGAAAAACACAGTGGAAAGGACTATTTCTTTTCAGCGGATGCACTCACTCCGCAGCAAGTGACTGAAAGTCTAACTGCGGCTACCGGCCGTAAGTTCACAGCAGCAGTCCTCGATGCCGAAACTTTCCTAAACGAAACGACCCAGCCGGGTTCAATGTTTGAACCAGCGTATTCAAAGGGAGGATTCGAATTCTTCCGCTACGTCGAGGACGGAAGAATGGCTTACGTTGGAACCGTAAGAGACGATACAAAGAAAATTCTAGGTCGCGAGCCATTGTTGCTGAAGGAATGGGCACAATTACACGCCGATGAATTATTGGAGATTGCGGGTGGCTAAAATGGTTGAACTACTCCCATCTCAATTGAAAGTTATCGACTTCGAGCCTGCATAGGGACACACCGCAGAACGTCTTTCCATATCACTCCGGAAGACAGGCAAGTGCCTCCACGCCATCTGCAAGCCCGGGCTCTGGCCAAGGGAGGTCCAGAGCCTTCCAGCTCCATCCTGAATCATCAGATCTGAAGAGTCCGTGGTTATTGGCAGCGTAGATGACACCTGGCTCGCCAGCATGAGTGGCGAACCGGCTCACCGTCGTGCCCTTCGCCTCCGGCAGGCCGCTCATTGCCTGCTCCCATCGCTTGAGCCCAGTCTTCCGATAGACGTACGACTCGGCCCGCCGCGGCGAATAGGCGGATCCGGGGTCGTCTGTTGCGGACACGATCACAGTATCTGGATCCGCAGGATCCACGGCCACGCCCACGAGGTAGCGGTGCTTCAATCCATCCTCGGGCGAACTCCACGAGTCCGCAGCATCGGTGCTTTCAAAGTACCCGTCGCCGGCGGCCGAGTAAATCCGCCCGGGTGCAAGTTGGTGCGTCAGCGCCGTGTGCGTGTCGTACGACCGCCGCGAACGCGATCACGCCAGGTCCGCCCGCCGTCGAACGTGCGCACGAGCGCGCCAGCTTCGATCGCGACGAACACGCGATCCGCGACGCTCACGTCGGCTTCGATCCACCGAACATGATGCGTGTGGGGGCGTGGGGGAAAACTCCAGGTGTTAGCAGAAGGGAGCGCGCGCAATCCGGCTAGGTCCACCCAGCTATCGCCGCCATTGTCGGAGCGAAACACCGCACTTGGTTCGGTACCGGCATAGACGATACCGAACCCGTCAGCTTGTCCCGCGTGACCCACATCAACCGCGGTGATCTTCGGGTGGTCGATACCCGGTCCGGCTGGCTCCCAATTCCGGCCGCTGTCGCGGCTTCGGAAGAGACCGTCACGGGCAGTTCCGCAGTACACTTGAGCCGGACTGCGCAGGTCGACTGCGACACATTCGGGCGATAGTCCGCCCAAGTGTGCGTCGATCGTCCACGAGGAGGTGCGCCGAGCGATCAACAGGGACGCGCGTGTTACGACTACGATGCCGACCATGACTCAATCTCCTTCTGGAACACCCCGGCAAAGGCCGGTTTCACATCGACGAAGATCGTCCAGCTCAGGGTAGCTTGTCGAAAAACAGATAAACGGCGGCAATCCGGCCATCCCGGGCGATGATGAAATCAGTCCCGGCGTAAGCTGGCGCCTTACCAGGGCGGCCCGATACCCATCGGACCCGCTCGCCATTGCCCAACTCTTCGGGCTCGGCAATTGGCTGATACTGAAAGTCAGGCTGAGTAGCCTTGATCGCGCCGGCGATGCGATCGATCTCGTCGTGGCCACGGTAAACGCCCTTGGGCTCGTAGAACACGCAATCTTCGGTGAATATCTCGTTGATGGCCGCGCGCCGGCGTGCGGGGTCGTTTTCACCGAAGACGTCGTGAAGGTTGCGGATCACCAACGTCGATATGCTGTAGGACATAATGGTGTCACCGTTGGGTCGAACGCTTCACCGCGGAAGCGAAGTCAGGCGGCACGCCCATTTGCTTGAGCATGATGTTGAGCGCGGGGTAGCAGTCGAATCTCCCGATCTTGCCCTTCCTCATGTAGAAGAAGTCCGCGCACGGGATGTTGACCTTTGCTCCTGTTGGCTGGATCACGCCGGCGGGCGTTTCCATCGGGCCGCGAAAGGTTCCTTGAATGGACAGCTCAATGGCGACGACGTCGCCCATGACATTGACCCGGTGAAGTTCGCGGTGAACGTCGGCAACATTTGTCCAAAGGCGATTACGACGTCTTTTAGATGCTCGCCTCGATATGACTCTTCGCCGGTGACGTTGTTAAACACTCCATCCTCGGTGAAGCTGCCGATCCATCCGGGGATATCTAGAACGTTCCCCTCAGCCGTATGGTAGGCGTTTCGTACGATTGCCTCGTTGTCATAGTTCATTTGAGAATCCCTCCTCGTGATTGCTTTGTAGATTTCCGCCTCTTTGTGCGCTGTTATAGTTCAGCAGAAAATAACTTGTCGACCCTTCATCGCTCCCGCCAAGAAACGAAGGGTCCTTCGGCTTTTGCAATACGCCCGGCCATGACCCAAGACGTATGTCACTCGTGGGAGATGTCTAGGACACACGAAGCACGATCTTGCCGTGTGACTTGCGTCTTGCCGCTCCGGGCCCACTGGACGACAGCCCATGAACCCTTGGCAGTTTCTCGGCGATGTCCTTCCAGGCCTGGGCTGCATCTTGGAGTGCGTACACGGTCGCAACGTCTGATCGCCACCGCATAGCCGACGCGGTCCAACCAATCGTACATCTTGGCGGCATCCTCACCCATGCGCCTGGAACAACCCGGAAAACGCCGGTCGCACGTCGATGAAGATCGCGGCCCACAACACAGCCACGAAGAGGGCCAGCGGAAGCCCGCTCGGGGCCATCAAGGCGTGGAAAGTAAGGATGTTGACAATGACCGGAGCCAGCACTGCCACCGCCAACGGTACGTAGCGGTTGACCAGCAGAAGTACGCCTGCGATGACCTGAAACGCGAAGATCACCCAGAGGTAATGCGAGACATAAAGGGCGCCCATGAACTGTCCAGCAACGCCCGGCGGAGGGGGAAAGGGAATGAAGTGCAGGAAGCCGTTCAGCCCCATAACAAGAAAGATCACGCCCGCCAGATATCGTGCGATTACGGAAGCGGTTCTCATAACGGGTTCTCCTTTTGGATTGGCGCCCATTGCATTGGCGCCATGTATATTGATGTCAATATAATTGATGAGGTATACTTCTGGGAGATTCAGGTTTTTTATGACCCGAAGCAATCAAGGGACGGACCACGTCTGGCTAGTGATGATGAAGGCGATGCGCGCCCTGACAAGGTACGCAGCCGCTGGTATTGAAGAGACCGGACTCGGCCTGTCGGATTTCGGCGTGCTGGAACTCCTACTGAACAAAGGGCCTCTGCCCGTCAATACAATAGGCCCAATCGTCGATCTGACCCCGGGCTCGATCAGTATCGCGGTCGATCGCCTCGTCGCGAAGGGCCTGGTCAGCCGGGTCGAGAGCGCCGAAGACCGACGCGTCCGGATCGTTGCCCTCACTCCACGCGGCAAGGATCTCATTGTTTCAGCCTTTCGAAAGCATTCCGGGCAAATGAAGAGAGTGTTCTCCGAACTGAGCCCGGAGGAGCTTCGTGGCCTTGAAGTGAAGCTCAAGAAGGTCGGCAAGCGCGCTGCCGCGCTGATGGAGGAGAGTTGAGCGGCTCCATGCCAGGCCGCGTTTTATGCTGGAGCGCTTCGATTGTCCATTTGGAGGCGCAATAGAAGCCGATGAGCGGCACCGCCACAATCCCCATGCCACTTGAGACGCCGATGATGTGCCCACTGCCCTGTTGCCGCAGCAAGGGCAGCACAGCCTGAATGACCCGAAGCGTACCGAAGAAGTTCGTTTCGAATAACGCGTGAACGTCGGGCCCGCTCGCTTCCTCAACGGTACCTACCAGGGTGTAACCGGCGTTATTGAGGACGACGGCGAGCTTGCCGAAATGCGCGTGGGCTTGCCCAATGACCTGCCGTACTTGTTCGCCGATCGGTTACGCCGAGCGCAAGGGGAAGAACCGCGTCGCCGAAAGCTCCGTGAGCTCCGCAACATCGGCTAATTTTCGGCCGGTAGCAGCCACCTTATCGCCGCGCCTGAGTGCGGCTTCAGCCCCGATGCGTCCAAAACCGCGCGAGGCGCCCGTGATGAACCATGTCTTCTTCATGTGGATCCTCATGTTTGTAACGTCAAGTCAACTAAGTAATTCGCCTTTCCGTTAATGGTCACGCCACTGACGCCACACGGGCCGCGAAGTAGTGTGGCTGGTCGAGATCGGCGAGAAGGCCGGGCTCCTTCGGTTGCCAGTTGAGCCGTTTCTGAGTCCACTCGCTAGAAGCCGGTCCGTCCATCGCAAAGAACTGCCCGATCCACCCAAAATGGTCGGCCATGTCTTCCCGCGACTTCGAAACCACCGGCACATTCAGTCTTCGGCCGATGACTTCAGCGATCTCTCGAGCCGGCACGCCATCGTCGGCGATGCCGTGATACCGCGCTCCGGCCGAGCCCTTCTCGAGCGCGAGCCTGTACAGACGCGCGGCATCCAGTCGGTGTACTCCGGGCCAGCGATTAAGCCCGTCCCCTACATACGCTGAAACGCCCTTCTCCCGAGCGAGAGCGATCAGGCGGGGAACGAAGCCGTGATCTCCCTTCCCATGAACCGACGGAGCAAGCCGCACTACCGACGCCCGCACGCCACGCGACGCCATCGCTAGCGCTGCATCTTCCGACTTGCGTGGAAAGTTGGGGCTGGCGGCATCGTCTTCGGTTGCAATCCGGCCCGGCGCGACCACCAAGCTTCCAGAAGTGACGATCAACGGGCGATCAGAGCCCGCAAGCGCAGCGCCGAGCCCCTCGATGGCCCGCCTATCTGCTTCTGCTGCCGGCCCATAGTTCGAGAAGTCGTGGATGAACGCCGTATGAATCACGCCATCCGCAGCGGCTGCTCCGGTGCGCAGACTCTCCAGATCTTCGAGCGAGCCGTGATGCACCTCGGCCCCTGCTGCCGCGAGAGTCTTGGCACCGACATCCGAGCGAGCAAGTCCAAGAACCTGATGTCCCGCATCGATCAGCTCCCGGACAACCGCGGAACCGACAAAACCTGTTGCACCCGTAACGAAAACGCGCATATCACAACTCCTTTGGTTGCTTACCGATTGAGTTGAGATCCAATAGCACTTGAGCGGGAATGTGGAGCTGTGAAGCCTGAAGATTCTCGCGAAGATGTTTGAGAGAAGATGTCCCCGGGATCAGCAGAATGTTCTGCGAGCGTTGCAGAAGCCAGGCAAGCGCAAGCTGCATTGACGTTACCCCGAGTGACGCTGCTGCTGTATCGAGTTCCGACGACTGTAGCGGAGTGAAACCACCCAAGGGGAAGAACGGAACGTAAGCGATGCCCTGGGCAGCTAGAGCATCGATGAAAGCATCGTCGTCCCTGTGTGCCAGATTGTAGAAATTCTGTACACAGACAATTTCCGCAATGTCCTGCGCCTCCGTCAATTGTTTGGGAGTGATGTTGCTTAGACCGATATGCCGGATCAGCCCCTGCCCTTTGAGCTCGGCGAGCGCAGTCAATGGCTCCTCGATCGATTCCTCAGATGGTTCCGTAAATCCGCCGACCCGAAGATTGACCACATCCAGAGCGTCGAGGCCGAGGTTCTTCAGGTTGTCGTGAGCGCCGTCGATGAGCTCCTGTCGCGAGAGAGCAGGAATCCAGGAGGCGTGTGCACCCCGTCGTGCGCCGAGCTTGGTAACGATAACCAGACCCTTCGGATAGGGATGAAGCGCCTGCTTGATGATCTGATTGGTGACGTGCGGACCGTAGTAGTCGCTGGTGTCGATGTGGTTCACGCCGGACTCGACCGCCTCTCGCAAAACAGCAATGGCGCCTTCCACATCACGGGGCGGTCCAATGACGCCAGGGCCGGCAAGTTGCATGGAACCATACCCCATGCGGTTCACGGTCATTGACGTGCCCGAGAGTGTGAAGCGGCTGGCAAGTTCAGTTTGCTCGATCATTCAGTTCCTCCTGGCCTTTCTGTGCATCTAAGATATTGGATGAAGGATTCTTCAGGTTTGGAGTTCGCATATGGCGGCTGACGTGGTAACTGCATTTGAACCAAGGAAAATGCCCATTCAAACAAGGGCAACGGTCACGGTGGGGGCAATTTGTGAGGCGACTATTCAGGTTTTGCTCAGCCACGGAGCAGACCGATTAACGACCACACGCGTCGCAGATCGGGCCGGCGTCTCCGTCGGAACCCTGTACCAGTACTATCCAAACAAGCGGTCACTACTGTTTGCAGTGTTCGAGGATCATATGGAGAAGGCCTCGCAAGCAGTAGAGGTCGCATGTGCGGACGCATGCCACAAGCCGATGTCCGAAATGATCAGGCGGGTGGTGGAAGCATTCGTCGACGTCAAGATGCAGCGGGCGGATATTTCCATAGCCCTCTATAAAGTAGCGCCGGATGTAGGTGGTCCCGCATTGGTGAAACGGACCGGACAACGGTTGCGGAAGGCGATTGAGGCGATGCTTCTGACTGCTCCGGATCTGAAGCTGTCGCCCGACAGATTCGCCATCGACATGATGCTCTCAGCAATGTCGGGTGCGATGCGGTCGGCCCTAGAGGCGGGAGCCTCGCCCGCAATGTTTCGCAAAGTGCGAGAACACCTAGTTCTGCTGTGCCAATCCTACATGGCAGCGGCGACAGCGAGCGATAACTAAGCTTTTCCGCAGTCACGATCTGACTCCCGCGCCTTATGCTCGAGAACCAAAATTCTCTTAGCGAGCAAATGCTCGGGGAACTGGTGCATCGCCTCACGCTTGATAGGCGAGCACTCAGGGACGCACTAGAGTCGGGGGCTTTTGCCGAGCGTGTGCAGAGGGACTTTTCCGGCGGCGTGCGCAGCGGGGTGAACGGAACTCCGACATTTTTTATCAATAGCCAGCGGCACGATGGCGACTTCGAACTGGAGACTCTGCTCCAAGCGATCCAGAAAATAATTCACAGCCACAATGAATGAGATGGAAAACGTGATCAGGAGTTGCAAAACTGCGCGCCAACCGCGGGAAGTCGGCGTTGGTTGACTTCCGGTTTGCGCACTATCCGCTCAGAAGTCGCCCGCATTCAGGTAGTCTGGACTTCTACGGCGTTCACGAAAGCCGATGCTGAAACTGGTCCTCGACGCCCCACGCAACGGTGAGTCTATTCCAGGGTTTGTTGAGGGGACAGGCCTTTCGCGTTTTCTAGGAAGCTGTTACGATGAACCTGGTTGCGAGGTTTCCCGTGGTTTCTTACTGGCGGTTTATGGGCGGTTCGGACAGGAATACGAGCAATTCAGGTCGTTCCGCGCAAACTGTGCACGATATGCAATTTGTGCAACACCGCATAAACACTGGTTATTTCGCATCTGGTTGATTTGGCGGTTGGGGACGTAGTTCAGTTGGTTAGAACGCTGCCCTGTCACGGCAGAGGCCGCGGGTTCGAGTCCCGTCGTCCCCGCCATTTCTTTGAATGCGAATGGCACCTTCTGCCAGTTTTGTGTCGTTGGTTGTGTCGTAAGTTGTCGTTTTAACACCTGTCGCAAGCGCATCGAGCGCTTTCCTCTTCACCTCATCAGCACGTTGAGAATGTTGCGCCACCATCTCCTGTGAGACGTGACCCGCGATGGACATGATCGTCTGGTCACTCGCCTGGGATTCAGCCAGTTCCGTAATGGCATGCTGGCGTTGATCGTGGGCTCGACGAGTGTAAGGGACCGAAGGATCAGCGAAAGTCACCCAATCTAGACCCGAGTGGGAAATAGCCTAGTGCTCGCACTCAACACGACAATGCGGGGATGTGAAGTCAAACAATTGCTCTGCCGTGGGCCCTACAATAATAACCTCCGGATTGCCCGTAAAGGTGCCGCGGTCGAAGGAGGAAGTGACAGGTCTGGCTTGATGTTCCGTCAGCAATCCCTCGCTGCCTCTTGAGCGGAGGACTGTTGCAAGGCGCGGTAAGCATGCGGCGCGTGACCGGTCCATTGCTTGAAAGCCCGGTGAAATGCGCTCACCTCCGAGAACCCCAACAGAAAGGCAATCTCGCCGATAGCAAAACGACGTTCGACCAGGTGGCGTACTGCAAGTTCACGACGCACTTCGGCCAGAACCTGGCGAAAATTCGTTCCTTCTTGCTCCAGCCTGCGATGCAACGTCCGGGGGCTCATACGAAGTCGCGGCGCAAGTTGCTCAAGCTTCGGTTGGCCGTTCGAAAGTTCCTCGGCGAGGAAGCGGCGCACCGCATCGGTTGTCGCCTCAGCCTTTGGCAGCTTCGCAAGGAGCGCTACGACCTGGGCTTCGACGATCTCCTGTAAAACCGGATCCGCTTTACGCAAAGGGAGATCGACAAGTCTGCGGGAGAGGACCAGTTCACTGCGACTGTGTCCAAACTTTAATTGGCAGCCGAATACGCGACGATGTTCCGAAACATCCGCTGGGGCCGCATGGGGGAAGCGCACCTGAACCGCAGCAAAGTCTACTCCGGTCGCTTGCCGAGACGTAACCAGCCAAGCAGCGACTATGAACTCCGAGACCGGCCGGGGCGCTCCCCCAGGAACGGGCAGCCTGTGACTAACAATCGCATGGTCTCGATTAATCTCAAACAACACTTGGGCGGAGTCGTGCAAGATCCGGTCGTAGGCAGACAGGCGCCTGAAAGCGTCCCCTAGATTCACGCTTGTGCGGAGCACATAGTCAAGGGCCCCAAATTGACCCGGCTGGACCGCCTCCGCGACGTGGAGACCCAGGTCCGCGTCGTTCGTTAGCTCACCAGCTGCCTTCCACAATCGAATCGCCACGGCATGGGGCAGGCGCGCCTCAGGATCACGCAACAAGATGGGATCAACACCTTGTTCTCGCAACACGGCGTTGACCTCATAGCCTCTTGCCCCGATGTACATCAGCACAGGCCGGACCGAGCGGAGGGAAACCGACACTCCCCCAGCGTATGGCGCCCTTTGAGGGTGGCGGTTTCGGTCAATATTTTTGTCTGACTTGGTCATTCCGCATCGTCACACTTCTTCTTATCGTAGCAATCAGGATGAAACCGGACAAAAAGGAATCTGACGTATGACGTTCTGCAAAATCATTGTGCTGTGCACCGCTTTGTCTTTGTGGCCAGCTTTTGCCCGGGCCCAGTGGGAGGCCGAGGCTGACCCAACGGCCTACGCGTTGAAGGGCTTCTCAGCGCATGTCGGCCATTCCATCTTCGACGGAAGATCACGGTTGCAATTCGGTGCGTTTGGAGCTGAGACTCCCGAGTGGATCCACGGCAACAGCGGTTTTACCGAGAATTCCCGTGGCGTGACCTTAAAGGTTGACTATTTTCCTCTGCGCCCTTCAGACGGATGGTTCGTTGGCGCCGATAGCAACTATGCACGGGTTCGGTACGAACTAAACCAGACGCACGAGCGGACATATCGGAACCTCGTTGGACTTGGCCCGCGCGTCGGCTATCGCTTCAACTTTGGAAAGCATTTGTACGTTAGCCCCTGGGTTTCAGTGGATTATCAACTCAATGCCAAAGACGTAACGATATCGGGGAAGACATTTCACGAGTCCCGATACAGCGTCTTCCCCGCTTTGCATCTTGGGTGGCGGTTCTAAGCAAATTTATGATCGAACCAACTAGGAATGACGGTTTATGACTCTGCCGAGTTCAAGTCAATGGCTGGGTGGCGTGCTCATCGCGCTTCTGTTGCTCGGGCTTGCACTCCACAAAGATACCGAGATTCAGACAGACATCTGGATTGATCGCCCTCCCGCAGACGTGTGGCAGATCCTGACCGCGACGAGCGAATACCCATCGTGGAACCCGTTCATCCGCCACTTGCGGGGAGAACTCCATGAAGGCAGCAGAATTGAGGTCGAAATCGCGCCACCTGATTCCCACCCCATGATTCTTCGACCAATCGTCATCACTGTTCAACGGGATCGGGAGATTCGCTGGGTCGGTTCGTTTTGGCTCCGCGGCCTATTCGACGGAGAGCACAGCTTTCGCCTCGAATCCGATGGAAGGCGAACCCGTCTGATCCAGGCCGAACGGTTCTCGGGCAGCCTCGTGGGCAGACTGAGCGACGGCATTCTGCGCCAGGCACAACGCCGCTTTGTCGGGATGAATGAAGCTCTCAAAGAGCGTGCAGAGTCACGTTAGTCGGCGTGCGGACGGTCGCTTGACTTTCGCCAAACAACAAGTTCGAGTGAAGCAGACGCGACATCTTTAACTCTAGTTCACGCTGGTGGCGGGAGGTTTGAGAGGAATATCGATGAACCAACGCAGCAGAACTCAGCACGTTGGAATAACCGCAGTCTCAATCTTTGCGATCATTGCCGGCCTGGGCGAGGTAGTCGTGGGATTTACAGGTAATTACTTAGGCATCCTCTCCCAAGACGTCAGGCCATCCATTTCAACAGCCGTAGTCGGCGCTTTCTACAGTCTGGGTGGCTTATCTCTCTTGACCAGGAAGAAGTGGGGAGCGGTACTCGGAATTCTGTTCATCAGCGCTGAAATACTTGGGCGCGTATATCTCGTCGTGGCCGATATTGCTCCCTCCAAAGGAGAGGACGCGGTCAAAATCGTAATCGGTGGAGCAATCGCTCTCGCTGTGATTCTGTACGTATGGTCACAGTGGAAAGCATTCGACTGATCGTGGATGCGCTGCGCGAAATTGTCAACAACGATGGTGTGCACATTCAGCGTCGAACGCCACGACACTCCAGAAGAATCTTGTCACAATTGGCGATTGTCCTCCCCACAATACAAATCCTTACGTTTCTCTCACACATCCTGACCGCATCGAATGGCAAGCTCAGCTAGCTTCAAGGCCACGGGATCGGTTGCAAGATTCTGCTCCGGCCCGAAATCACTTCATCCAATGTCACCGAGGTAAATCATGAAGTCGTACATCAACAGCGTTGTCATATCGTGTTCGGTTTTGGCAGCATCCGTATCATTTGCGGCTGCACCGGACACTCAGCCTCCACAAAATACGATCGTGGTCGGAGCAGGTAACGATCTTCGGTGCAGACTCGAGAAGGGCCTGCGCATCACTAAGTCGGGCGAGCCAATTACAGCAAAACTGGTCGACCCGGTTTACGCCGGCACGACTATCGCGATTCCAGAGGGCTCGACGATCAAAGGACACGTCTCCTCGATTTCGAGTGAGCCCAGACGTAAAGGACAGATTCTGCGTGGCGATTTCTCGCGCCCGCGAACAGCACGGGTGACCTTCGACAACGTCATTTTTCCCGACGGCACCACGGTACCAATTCATACGGATACAACCATTGGAGTCAGTGACGTGAAAATGGCCCAGTACCTTCCCAAGTCTCAACGTCCCGGCGTCCGCCAGAAGATGAAAGACGCTGCTAAGCCGATCTTTGAACCCAACAAATTGCAAAGATTGAGTCAGGCTGCAGTCACGAGTTTGCCCTATCATCCCGAATATTTCGATCAAGGAACAATCTTCGACGCAATACTCCTTGCTGCTGTTGAAACACCATCGTCCGTCGATCAGGCTGAGGCTAATTCTCTGCTCGGCGATGGCTATCTTCACGTTCGTCTCTTGACACCTCTGAACTCGGGGATGAGTGCCGCCGGGTCGCCGATCGAAGCCGTGGTGCACCGGCCGTACTACAACTCAGATCACGTCCTGCTCTATCCGGCAGGCACCAAGCTTGAAGGCACTGTAACCAAAGCTGTGGCCGCTGGCTGGATGAAGAAAAATGGTGGACTCTTCTTCCACTTTCATTCCGCACAGACTCCTGATGGGACCACGACCGAGTTGTTCGCAACCGTCGCCGGCATCCAGGCGGCTGGTAGCCAACGGCTTGCGGTGGGGCTGGAAGGCGACGTGAAAGCGACGACATCGACTTTTTCTCGCCTGCGAGCGCCCATCTCGCTGATCGGCCCCTCTAGGGCGGTTGCTGATACCACCGTCGATAAGACTGCTTGGTCCCGAGCAGGAGAAGGGCGTAGAGGGTTCGGTTTGCTTGGCGCGGGCGCAGCACAGGCATCGGCAACCACTGCTATTGGTTTCGGGTATTTCGGCGCAGCCACGAACATATACGACGCTTTCATTGCCAGAGGTTCGAATGTGGAACTGCCTGTCAATACGCCAGTATTCCTGCGCATTGATGAAAAGACACACCGATCAGCTAGGGCCGATCTTCAACGGTAAGCACGTCAACCAATATCCGGAAACATTGATAGGGTGCGGATGGGCGCAGGGTCAGCGGGAAAGCGCCACTTCTTTCTGAATTCTCGAACAGAGACGGGTTGTCCTGATACGAATTTTTATCCCTAGCCGCAACAGAAGAAGGAGCCAAAGTGACACAAAAGTGCAAGAACGCACGATCAAACGAATATGCCACACGCAGTGATTTCTGCCACGTCTACCTCGAACAGATGAACAGTCTTTATCTGCTATCTCTCCTACTGACCGCAGATCCTCAGATGGCCGAGGACTGTTTCCTCTCGGGGTTTGACGATTCCGTGCGCAACAATTCCGTGTTCAAGGAGAGCGCGCGTTTGTGGGCTCGCCGCACCATCATCCTTCACGCAATCCGGTTGCTTTGCCCGCGGCCGAATGACGAAAATGAATCTAATGAGGCAAGCCTTTCGCCGTTGAACGAAAACGTGCCCGCGGAGGTGCAGGCATTCCCTAACTTCGCCCGCATTGTCGGGCTCAATTCGTTCGAGCGTTTCGTCTTCGTCATGTCAATCCTGGAAAAGTATTCCGCCCAAGAGTGCTCCCTCTTGCTGGGCTGTTTTCGGCGGGATGTGATTAGCGCACGGACCGCTGCGATCCGAAATCTAGCTGGCGTCGTTATTGCACCCGAAACACAGCCGGAGAGAGACGTAATCGCCTTTGCCGGAGGTGATTGTGCAACTCGTTAGCGTCGCGGTGCATTCCCCGGAAGACTTTGGAACAACTCACTAAAGCTCTCAAGCGTCCCTTAGTCCGAAACCATACAAATTCTTACAAACGCCTCACGCTTCTTGACGGCACCCTCGTCATGCTGCCAGTACTTTGCAAGCAGGAACACTTTCCTGCCTGGAGAACCATGACGAACAATCGCGCTAGATTTGGACGTTTGTCCGGCATCCTGTTGGTCACGGCTGCCATGTTTTCCGTTCACCCCTGCGTCGTTTTCTCGCAAGATTTGGAAAGTCAATCCCCATCCACTGTGCGTTTACACGATGATTTTTCATCTGCGCCCCATCAGGCCGAGAAACAGATTCCCTTGGCTGATGATCCAGCGGTCGCCGCTCTTCCCGATGCCCCGATGCCCCAGGATCAGACGCAGGACCAATCTCCACCTCCACCTCCGCCAGACTCTGAAACACACCTGAATCAATTTCCAATCTTGTCTCCAAGACTGACCAGAACTCCTCTTACAGTTCGCGATAAATTTCTTATATATGCCCATAAATCTTTCGGCCCACCCGCCGTCATCCTGCCTGGCTTTGGGGCGGGATTGGGAATGATCAATCCACCCAGCAAATATCCCAAGGAATGGAAAGATGGCGCTGATGCATTCGGCAGAAACTACGGATATAGAGTGGCAGATCGTCTGTCCCGAAACACTGCCCAATTTCTGACGGGTGCCCTCCTGCACGAAGATCCCCGCTACCTGCGTTCGACCAGTTCCAATCCGCTGGCCCGGACCGTACATGCACTTGCCTTCACCATCTTCGATAAGACAGATTCCGGAAGAACTACGTTCGCCGCAAGCAATTTCGCTTCGGCAGCTGCCGGCGGGCTCGTCGGGATGGGGATCCTTCCGGATGGCTATAACGACGTTACACACGCGGAACAACGCATGGCGAGCGAGTTCCTGCAGATTGGTATTGGGAATGTCCTTACTGAGTTCGAACCCCAATGGGGACCCTGGGCAAAAAAGCTGCGCATTCCCAAACTCCTCCCGGGTTGGTGGGTTCCAGAACACCACCGATAGCATTCTGTGGGCGGATCAACTCGGCAACCATAGGTCGTGCTACGCGCCCTGCTCTGGCAACAAAGTTTTAGTTAGGGAAACAAATGGACGGATTCGTAAAAAGAAACCTGGGAATGATCGCGGCATTTGCAACGGTGATCGCGCTGTGTCTAGCTCTGGTATCCGCCTATCTTATTTGGCCGGGCACACCCAGCAAATCCAAGTTCATGAAATTCGAGGGTTATATTGAGCTCCCCAAGAGTGGGCCGCTTAATGTTCTCGACTATCTGACAATAAGCGACGGTACCTTATTTGTTACAAGTGAGTCCTCGGGTGCGTTATTCAAGGTTGACTTGAATTCGAACCATCTGTCCCTCAGCACGGTATCCGAGCTACGTGGGACCGGAGCCGCTCACGGGGTAGCTTTAATGACGGACCATAACGTTGCCTTCGTCACACGAAGCGGACAGAACACGGTAGATGTCTTCGATCCAAGTTCTCTTCGGCAACTGACGAGGATACCAGTCGCGGACGATGCGGATGCAATCCTCTATGTCCCGTCAGCAAAACTTGTGTATGTGGCGAATGGAGACGCAAAGATTGCGACTCTGATCGATCCTGAGAAGCGCATAACGGTCGGAATAATACCGCTTCCCGGAAGGCCAGAGTTTCCCGCCATGGACTCGCAGACCGGAGTTCTTTATCAGAATCTCGAAGACATCAACTCGATTGTTGCAATCGATCTTGGCGAGCGGGCAGTGATAGGACAATGGTCTCTCGCTCCATGTGAAGGACCATCTGGGCTGGCCATTAACTCCGAGCAGCGGCGCCTTTTTGCGGTTTGCTCCAGGAATGCAACGTTAGTAGTCTTTGACCTGGAGTCGCATCGGGTTATTACGTCGCTGAAGATCGGTGGTGGTCCTGATTCCGTAGCATTCGACGGAACTCTCCACCGAATCTATTCCGCCGGAAAGGCCGGACGATTAACGGTAATTCAGCAAGATGGTCCCAACGCATATCGGGTTCTGGACGAGATACGTACACACTACGGAGCCCATACCCTCGTGCTCGACCCTCTGTCGCACAGAGTGTTCGTAGGCTATGCGAGCCTTTTCGCACACCCCAGGATCAGTGTTTTCTCTCCGACGATTGGTGAATGACGTTCGGAAAAGAGAATTAGAGGGACCCTCATGATCATTGGACGACCCCGACTGGCGTCCGGCAGGTTTTGTGTCAGGACTCGTAGCGGGTGAGTCAGCTATCATTGCGTCGGAAGAGGGTGCTGACGTTCTGGGTAATTGTGCAACAGATCCGCGTTCAAGTGTGCGGAGTTTATACATGATCCAGGTTGCAAGACCCGAAGAAACGATGCGCAAGCATGCGCGTTTGCTGATCGTGGACGACGATCCGGATCTGTGTGACCTCGTGCAACGGTATTTGGAAGCTGAGGGTTTCGTGATATCGGCCGTGCATAGCGGCACTGAAGGCAGCCACGCCGGGACAAGCGGCAATTACGATTTGATCGTGCTTGATGTGATGCTGCCGGATATGAAGGGTTTTGATGTTCTGCGAGAATTGCGTTCGCGCGTGCGTACACCGGTTCTGATGCTGACAGCCAAAGGCGACGAGTTTGACCGTGTTTTGGGCCTCCAAATGGGGGCGGACGACTATTTGGCAAAGCCGTTCAGCCCGCGTGAATTAATCGCGCGCATTGGGGCCATCCTACGGCGATCGGGTTGGCAGTCGGAGCAGGCCAAACACCAACGACCACTGTCAATCAGGTCAGGTGATTTGGAACTGGATTTGGCAGGACATTCTGCATCCAAGTCGGGAAAATCTTTGCACTTGACTTCGGCAGAGTTCGATCTGCTGCACGCATTCTTGGAATCCCCCGGACAGGTGCTTTCTCGGGAAGCTCTGGTGGAGCGGGTCCTGGGCCGAAAATTCTCGCCTTTTGATAGGAGCATCGATCTTCATGTAAGCAACCTTCGTCAAAAGTTGGGTCCACAGACAAACGGCTCGGAAAGAATCCGCAGCGTACGGGGAGTTGGCTATTTGTATGCCTGGCCGCTCTGATAGTTCTGTTCGATTGCGGTCTAGAACCCATCTCATAAATCCCCCGCCCAATGAGCGTAATCGCGATACTACGCCGATTACGATGACGTGCGGCGGCCTGATTGGCTACAATTAGCGCGGTGTGGCGCACGCTTCACATTCTTAACCCAGCGCAAAGTTTTGTTCTGGCATCTGTATCCGCAGCATCAATCGCCTTGCCGCTGGCGGTGCAGTCGGTATCTCGTGACCAGACGGCACTTCTGCGCAATCTCTTCTGGCCTGACACTCTTAACCCTTACATAACGTTCTCGCTCGTTTTCATTGGCGTGGTGCCAGCCCTACTCGGCTACTACCACCTAGGACGGTTGGGCTTTGTGCTGAACGTCACAGCGGGGTTCGCGTTGGCTTGGATGATGGCGGTGTGCGGGATTCTGTGCTTCGCGTATCTCGGACATCATTTCGGAAGCGTATGGCTCAGCACCGTTGCTTATGCTGCATGCGTCGTACTTGTTTACCTCCTCATTGCATGGCTCCATCTAAGGGCTGCAACGTCTTCGTCCGTGCGTGACGCTCAGCGAAAGCTTCACCTACTTCCCCCTGGAACGCTTTAACTGTTTACGCCAACTACATCTATGAGACAGCTTCTAGTTTGATCATCGTTTAAACAGCCTTGGTCGTCACGTCTACGACTACGACGAGTGACACCTCACAAGTAGCATGTCGGCAGCAGGATCTTGACTTCGAGGCCGATCGGATTGGCATTCGATGCGATGATTGTGCCGCGGTGTTGACGAATTGCCTCGAGAGCAATCGCAAGCCCAAGGCCCGTCCCGTTCTTTGCCCGTGGATCGCCACTTGGTTCCCTTACACGGAAGAACGGTTGGAAAATTTGTTGCAGGGACTCTCCGGGAACACCCGGACCGTAATCGCGGACTGAAAGAACAGCCTGCGATGACGCGGTCATTTTCTCGGTCTTCAAAATCACTTCCACTTCACTCCCGGGCGTAGTGAAACGAATCGCGTTGCGAATGATATTCTCACAGGCGCTGCGCAAGGCCTGCTGATCGGCCTTCTCGATGACAATCCCTCCTTCGGCTTGCAGCCTCACAGACTTCCCACAAGAATGGGCCTCGAAATCGCCGTCAGCCACCACTTCCTGAACTAATTGAGACAAGTCGACGTTGTCTCTCGCGTCGGACGATAGACCCGTTTCCAAACGCGAGAGTGTCAAAAGCTGCCCCATGAGCGTATCGACCCGCCCGACATCGTGCTCCATCCGTTGCAATAATTCTTCGGCCTCGGGCGGCGACTGCTTTCGCAAAAGAGCTAAAGACATAATTAATCGCGTGAGGGGAGAGCGGAGCTCGTGCGAGACGGTGCTCAATAGATCCTTTTGGGAGCGTACGAAGGCGCTCAACCTTTCAACCATGGCATCAAAATCTGCTGCCAGAGCCGCAAGTTCATCGTGGCGCTCGGATACCTCGGCCGGCGATCTTACGCTCAGATCGCCCGCCGCGACCCTTCTCGCAGCAGATTGAATCCCTTGAATGGGTGCAACAATGTGGTGCGTAAGCCACAAGCAGAAGATCGTCACCATGAGCAAGACTGCGCCGAAGAGCGGCAGCCCACCTCCGGCTGTAGTGTCCAGGAATCTTCCGACTTGCCAGCCGGCGCGGACGAGAAGAACGTAAGGATGCCCCGACGGCGAAGTGAATTTATAAGATGATCTGTGCGAGCTGAGCCCGTAGCGGGTAAGAACGCGTCCGTCACTCCGGGCTGCACGTACTATAGACAGAGTGTCAGAGGGAATGGGCCGCGACAAAACATCCTTACCGTAGCCATCGATCAGATAGAGCTCAATCCCGGACTTCCCGACCAGTCCGCGCTCGAACTGTTCGAATTCTTGTGCACCTCCCGATTCATAAGCGTGTGCTGCCTCGTCCGCTACTCTGGGAGCGAACGATGCGATGACATCCGTAGACGGAACCACTCGAGTACCGAGCATACGGCTAGCCAGAAAGATGGCGAACAGCGCCAGAACGGTCAACCAGAACCAGAGGAACACCTTGGTAAATAATCGTCCAATGGGCGCTCTGGCATTCGGACCACTGATAGAGGATTGAATCGTCACAGACTGGATACCGCCGGATCTTTTCTCTCATTAACGGTATACAGGAAGACGGCACCACTCACCAGCCAGAAGGCTTGCTCCTTACAAATCCATACGGACTTCTGACATATTCTGTCAGCGCTGTCTCTCTACGTGGCATAGCCTCGGATTATGCAAAGAATCGCGCGACCGCCTCCCAAGTCTATGTAGTGAGAAACCACATTGGCCAGGCGATTTGGAGCGACGAACTCAAAGCCGTCGCCGCCTGCCACTCCTCTTGAGCTAAAAGATCACCTTGGCTCCGAGCTGAACTTGCCGGGATGGAGTCGCGGTGGAGTCTAAAAGGCCGGCCGTCCCAGGAGATTCCTGATTAAAGCCGAGCCGCCCACCGAAAGTGGTGTTATGAGTTGGGGCCTGGAAGTTCGCACAATTGAAGATGTTGAAGGCTTCTACCCGCAGCTGAAGATTGAACGCATCTGAGATGCGAGGAATGCGGATGTTCTTGACAAGCGACAAATCTACGTCCACGAGGCGCGGACCAACCAGCTGATTGCGACGCGCATTCCCCTGTGCATTCAGGCAGAGTACCTGGCCATTGGTAGGAGTCGTTCCTCCCTGGTTGCAAAGCGGTGCGATCGCCGAACCAATCGCAACTGTTGGAAACACGAAGCAAGCCGGGTTGACATAAATCAAGCCTGAACCCTTGAAATGTTGATTGATGGGATTGCAATTTGGGACTACATCCGGCACCGCACCAAAGCTCTGCCCTTGTTGCCCAAGAACATCCCCAGCCTGCATCAGGGAAAAGGGCACGCCGGTGCTCGCAATGATGATTCCTCCTATTTGCCAGCCACTTGCTATCGTCCGCATTAGCCCCTGTTGCGGAGCGGGCAGTGCATAGAGGAAGTTTGCGGAGAAGTTCTGGGCAATATTAAAATCGCATTCTCCCCTTCGCAGTGTCTTGTCGTAGTAGATGAGACTGGCGAAGGAATTCTGATATGTCGATGGAGATTGCGTGCCCGACCCTAGATCTGTGCATCGACCCCAGGCGTAGGTACCTTGGACGGAGAGCCCATGGTACGCCCTGGCCCGAATCTGTGTGATCATTCCGTTGTAGTTCGCGTTGCCATCGAAGAGCAGCCCGAAGATCTCAGTTGCGTTCGCATCCTGCTGCACCCCTCCCGCTGGATACACATAACGGCCATCGATAACTGGGACATTGGAGGGAGCCACCTGGTTCATGTCTTCAGCCTGAAACGGCGTATGCAGCGTGTGAGACCCGACGTACCCGATCATTGCAGAAAGATTTCGCGAGATCTGCTGTTCAACATTGAGGTTGTAATTCAGCGAGTAGGTTCGCTTCGGATGTTGCTCGATGAAGTGCCCAATACGAATGGAGGAGGTCGCCGCGCCAACGGCGGCAACCGCACTCGGAAAACCGCCTGGCGGCAGCAAAAACCCGGGCACAATCTCATCCTGCGAGTAAGGCGCAGAGATGGCCGCGTAGGTCGCATAGATGTAAGGGAGCGGGAGCATGTCATAGATCCCGAAGCCCGCGCGAACCGCGGTCTTCCCATTGCCGAATACGTCGTAGGCGAATCCCACCCGCGGCTCAAAGTTATGAATCGTGGGATTGCTTTGCCAGAACTGCTTGACCGGCACAACACAGCCGGGCACCGTCGTCGGCATGATCACCGCCGGGCATGGCCCGCTGCCCGGAGGGGCCGTTAGCGTATTGATCAGTCCTGCGCGATTCTTCCGGTCGGTTGGGATGGTCAGCATTTCGTATCTCAATCCCAGATTCAGGGTCAGATTCCGGCGGACGCGCCAGTCGTCTTGAATGTAACCACCAAACAGGTTGTCCTGCACTTCTATCGGAGATGATGTTCCATTCGGCAGAACAAGAGCGGAGAACAGGTTGCCCGTGAGGAAGTTCTCGAGAGCAGTGACGTTGCCTGTGGTTTGAAAGTTGGCGGTGCCGTTCTGCGATTTTGCTTTTGCACCGGGGAGAATTCTCTCGAACGCGAAGCCCGCTTTCAGCAAATGCGCCCCCCGGCTCATCGCTACGTCATCATAAAACTGGTAGGAGTTATACCTTATCGAGGCCTGGCGGAGACTGCCCAGCCCTCCAATTGACACAATCCCATCTATATTGATGGTTGGAGCAAAGGTGCCGCTCGTGTAACCCAGGGCCGGGTTTCCTCCCGCGGGCGTAAGAGCTTTCACTGGCACCAGGATGTCTCCGATGCTGCGGTTATATCCGAGGCGAACAACATTCAGGATCTTGGACCTAAAGATGTGCGTTTCGGTGATACTCACCAGTTGCCGTCCTGAATTGAGACGGCTCAATGTATTTCCGAGACTATCCGGGACGGTCTCAGGACCGTTGTCGTAGAGGTAGGTTCCAGACAGATTGTCGTTTTCCGAAAAAGTGTGATCGATGCGCGTGGTGACGAAGTTCTCGCTTAAGTTAAGCAGACCGGTCGTGACATAGTTGCCCGTGTCGCCAAACGTGCCTGGATTGAGGCCAAAATTAGGAAGAGGATAGAGTCCCAGATAGGGAACAATATTTGGAGCCACCGTGACCGTTACCGGGGTTCCATCCGCTCGATGCAACTGGCCCCTGCGGGCCGCGGGCGACGGCACGACGCTATTGAAATTCACGCTCTGCGACTGGCGCACTCCTTCATAGTCGCCAAAGATGAATGTGCGGTTCCTCTGTATTGGCCCACCCGCTGCGCCGCCAAATTGAACGCGGTGGAAGGGCGGAATTTGGGGTGTATCAAAGAAATTTCTGGCGTCGAATATCTTGTCGCGATCAAAAACATACGCGCTCCCGTGCAGCTCGTTTGCGCCGGATCGCGTGACTGCGTTGATCACAGAACCCGACGTACGCCCGTACTCGGCCGTGTAGGACGTAGTCACAACACTAAACTGCTGAATTGCGTCTACGCCAAGATTGGCGCCGATCACGCTGCCGGGAGCCCCGTTCGAATAATCGTTTTCGTTGATGCCGTCCACGCGATAGGTGTTCTCATATGGGCTATGACCGTTGCTTGCCAACTGATTGCCAAAGCCCCGCACACCGCGGTTGGAATTACCGGTGGTCGGTTCCTGAGCTCGAACGCTAACTACGCCCGGCTGCAGAACTGCGAGCTGGGTCCAGTCTCTGCCATTCAGGGGCAGATCGACGATGCGCTCCTGCCCAACCGTTGCACTAATGACCGAGGTATCAGTTTCAACATCTGCTGCGCCTGCCTGCACCTCGACCTGCTCGGCCGTCGTACCAATCGTGAGAGAGACATCTAGCTTTCGGATCGCACCCACCGTGAGCTGCAGGTCGCGTTCCACGTGGGTCGCAAAGCCCAGAGCCGAAACGGTGACGGAATAGATGCCCGGCTGAAGGCTCGGCGCGTTATACAGTCCCTTCTCGTTGGTGGTCACAGTACGGACTTCATCAGTTGCCATGTTTCTGATCGTCACGCTCGCCGACGCGACAATGGCCCCAGATCGATCCGAAACCTGACCCGACAGGGTCGTTCCGGCTAGTTGGGCCCAGACTGTTGCAGCGCCAGGTAGAAGAATTAAGGTGAGGGAAATGACCGGGAGAAATCCGGTCGCGAGATCGAAGAGTCGTCTGGGGACCATAAGCACCCCCTATCGTTAGTTGCGCGCCACATTGTGTCTACAGTAATATAGATAATCTGTAGACATATTGCAGACCGTTTGGGAGTCTAGGAGAGGCAGATCATCTCTGTCAAGGGAAATTTGGCGAATTATGGTTAAGATGGATTTCGCGAAGGTTGTACAGGCGCGCAATCTCCACACGCCGCTCTACGACATACATGGCAGGTGTGTTCTGTCGAAGTCTAAAGCGAAAAAAGAGATACCGAAAACGCTTGTAGATGATCTGGTCGCAAGACTGGAAGGAGCTATCTTCCGCGGCGAGTTCCCTCCAGGCACACGCGTTCGTGAGGCCAGAATCGCGAGCCAACTAGGCGTCGGCCGCGGCCCATTGCGCGAGGCAGTGCGCCGGCTCGAAGGCCGCAAACTAGTAGTTCGGCATCCCAATCGCGGCACATTCATCGCCACGCTTACTCCCGCCGAGCTTGGCCAACTGCTCGAAGTCCGTGAAGCCCTGGAGGTAGAAGCTTGCCGGCTCGCGGCCAAGAGGGTCACCAAGGAAGGGATTGAGAAGCTTCGGCTGACTTTGCGCCGGCAGATAGAGGTCGAGGCCGACAAACTATTAGATCTATACAGCGACTGGCACAACTTCGACTTCCACTACCAGATTGCGCTTGCCAGTGGGAACCAGCGCTTGATCGACCTGCTGTGCGGAGATATTTGGTGCATTATGCGTCTCTACCGCTACCCAGGGGTTCTCAGTCGCGGACGGGTCCCGCTTGGACAAGCGGACCACGAGGCCATTCTTGAGGCGCTGGAGGCGCACGATCCCGACGCCTGCGAACGGCTGATGCGGCGGCACCTTGCCCATGCTCAGGAGACGATGCTGCACGGTTCGCTTATTAGCAGTCCCAGCCCACGGAAGAAATAAGCTGAAGCAACTCGCGCCTTTGCAGAGCCCCGTAACTGTAGACAGTTACTGCGATAATATGTATACATGATCGAGCATAGGTTTTATGTCAAATAATTGCCCGATCCGATTCATAGCGCCTGTCGGAAGCGTAGGTGGAGGAATCAATGCTGCTGCTCTGGACGAGGCACTGGCGCAGCCGACTGACTTCATCGCCTGTGACGCTGGCACCACTGACGCCGGCCCCTTTTCACTGGGAATGGGGATCCCTGCCTTTCCACGAGAAGCCGTAAAGCGCGACCTGTCTCTGATGTTGCGAGCCGGGCGAAAGGCGAACATCCCTGTCATCGTTGGCTCCGCAGGCACAGCAGGTGGAGACGTACACGTTGACTCGGTCCTCGAGATCGTGCGCGAAATCGTCGCCGAACATAAGCTGAAGCTGCGTACAGCGGTAATCTATGCGGAACAGGACAAGGCCTATCTCAAGAGGCTGCTGCACCAGAATCGGATCCTTCCCCTCGATCCCGCGCTGCCGATCAGTAACAGCATTATCGACGGCAGCAGTCGCATTGTAGGCATGATGGGCGTGGAGCCACTCCAGCAGGCGATCGGGGACGGAGCGGATTTTGTCCTGGCTGGACGTTGCAGTGACTCTGCTCTCTTTGCGGCGATTCCGGTCATGCGTGGATTCCCGCCCGGGCTGGCGTGGCATGCCGGCAAAGTGTCCGAGTGCGGCACCCTGGTCTGTGAAACCCTCGGCAAGGGTGTGATCTCTACTACTGTTAGTTGTGAGCAGATCGCAATTCGCCCGTATGGTAATGGCTTGCGCTGCACGCCGCAAAGCGTGGCGGCTCATGGGCTGTACGAAAACGCCGACCCTTTCCTGCATCGCGAGTGCTCGGGAACCCTTGACCTGAGAAATGCAACTTTTGAAGCAGTCGACGACGTGACGGTTCGGATCCGTGGCACTGAATTCTTTTCTGAACCGGCCTATACGGTAAAGCTGGAAGGGGCGGAATTGGCAGGCTATCAGAGCATCATCGTAGGCGGGATTCGCGATCCCTACGTTATCCGCCAGTTGGACAGTTGGCTCGCTTCAGTACGGAACTACATCGATGACGTCGTGTCCCGCGTGCTTGATGACAAGGCCGACAAGAACTCATACAACCTCGTTTTCCATACCTATGGGATCAACGCGGTCATGGGAAAGCTGGAACCCGAGGTGAAGAATCTGCCGCATGAGGTGGGAATTGTACTTGAAGCGACGGCCCCAACCCAGGACATGGCGCACAAACTGGCCGAACTGAGCCGCCAGCCGCTCCTCCACTATCCGATCAAAGAGTGGGCTGGTTCAATCACGGCATTCGCATGTCTGCACAACCCCGCCGTAATTGACCGAGGTCCGGTATATCGCTTCAACCTCAATCACGTCGCGCTTCCCTCGACGCCGCTTGAGATGTTTCGTATCCATTTCGAAGATCTGGATGGCTCGACGCAATCATGAAACTGGCCGATATCGCAGCTTTGATTCGAAGTAAGAACGCCGGCCCATTCACGCTTACGTTCGACATCATGTTCGCTGACCAAGCGAGTTATGATCGAGTTAAGAACTCCGGAGCCTTGACGCAAGCTTCTTTCGCGAAACTCTACGGGTACCCGGAAGACAAAGTACGCTTTTTCCAATGCGACAATGCGCTCGCACTTAAGTTCAGTATCCCCCGGCCGCTTACACAGGGCGCACCCGGCGATGGAGACATGCATGGCGGCCAGCAGTTCGTGCCCTTGATGAATGTGGAGATTCGCTGAGCGACGGTAGCCCTTACTCCTGTCTTGCTGTGGCTCTCGTGCGAGGGCCAAAAAATCCGACTGTTACAACCACGATGGCCATACTGCAGGCGATAAATCCAAAGACACCGAAGGGGCCAAAGCGCCGCAAGAGAAATGCAATCAGAAAACTCGAAACAACAGTCGACAGGCGGCTGAAGGAATAGACGAAACCAACGCCACGCGCGCGCAATGATGTCGGGTACATTTCTGCTTGGTAGGCGTGATAGGCGAAGGAAAGCCAATTATTCGATATCGTCAGCAGTATTCCCACCGTAACCAGCATGAGGCTGCCTGCCGGGCGCGAGAAGAGCAATCCGAGGACGGCAGCAGAACCGGCAGCAAGAACGATGTGCCACTTTCGCTCTATTTTGTCGGCTATGGGAACGAACAGGAGTGGGCTGAGTGGATAAACGATTGAAATGATGAAGGTGTATCGCAGGCTACGCAGAACCGTGAAGCCGCGAGAGATCAGAAGTGTCGGCAGCCAGTTCACCAGCCCGTAAAACCCACCGGCTTGGAAGATGTTCAAAACGATCAGCACCAGCGTACGACGTAGATGCGGACTTCCAAAGAGCGAAGAGAAGGAGGTGTATGCCGAGACTCTCTCACCAGCCGGGCCTGTATCCTGCGGACGATGAGCGACTAAACCATGTGAAAGCGGTTCGATTTTCTCCAGCACGGCTTGGGCTTCTGCGAGTCTGCCTCTTTGCAGAAGCCATTGCGGTGACTCCGGCACCTGACGCCGGATATAGTAAGCGACCAGCGCGCCGACGGCTCCGACAACAGCAACCCATCGCCAACCGGCGACGCCCAGTAGGTCCCGTGGCAGCAGCAGCCAACTCACGAAAGTCGCTACCGGGATGGCTAGAAGCTGGATGCACTGGTTGATAGCGAAAGCTCTTCCACGAACGCTTGCCGGAATTAACTCGGCGATATAAGTATCAATGGTTACCAGCTCCAACCCAAGGCCAATACCCGTGAAAAATCGCCAGGAATCAATACCAACGGCTGAATGCTGCAGGGCCATCCCGAGAGTGGTAACGGAGTACCAGAGCATCGAGAATATAAAGATCGTGCGGCGCCCGAATCGGTCGGCCCAGGCCCCCAACACTGCCGTGCCCACAAAGAGTCCGGCGAAGGTTGCGGCGGCGAAGCCGGCTTGGTCCGTAAGTCCCCAGAGCCCCCGTAAGTCTTCATGAAATATTCCACTTCGAATCAGTCCTGGGCTGAGAGTGGCGGTGAGGGCGAGGTTGTAGATCTCGAAGCATCCACCCAGGGAAAGCAATACGACGAGCTTCCAGGCATACGGAGTGGCCGCCCCCCAAGAAGCGAACCTCGTGGCGCTGACTGCACGCGGACTAGTTTGTCGAGTTGAGTGGAATTCAGTTCGCTTCACGGAACTTGTATTCGACCGGAATATCGAGTAGGCGCGATCCATTCTGTTAGACGAAGTCAGGGCGTGCGGTAAGGAAAAGTTGGGTTTGTGTCAGGATTTGTAGCGGGGGCCCGATCTTCGCCCCTCTTCCTTTCCTCTCAGTAGCCAAATCACGACGAGTGCGTTGAAGACGGCAAAGGCAAATGGCCCGTAAGTCTTGGAAGGATCGTGGGCGAGCGCACCGATGATGCCGTCGAACGCTTGCACTACCGTCATGGCGATTCCCAAAACTGCAACTGCCATACGGGAACGAACGCAGATTGCAATGACGACCGTCAGCAATAAGGCGACGCTTCGCGAAGCTGCATAACGGGCGAAGCTATCGCCGCTGCCGGGGCCGAACAGACCCACCAGGGAAAAACCTGCGCTCACGCTAGCACTAAGGAGCGTTATTACCACGCAGAGCCAGAATGACTTTGTCATAAGATCACCTTTCGCAATGACTTAACCCCGCGCCCTCTCCTGTGACCGGCCGTATCTGCGGGAAGCAAGTAAGTTACTCAATTGTCATCCCGAGCGCAGCGGAAAGTTCAAGAAGCGAACTTCCTGCGGAGTCGAAGGATTCCTCATCCCGGGGCAAAGGTCTTGCCACCGCTCGAGCTTGTCGACAGCGGCTACGTAAGTACTGGCTTATCTTCCCCTAGTCCCTAGTCCCTATTACTTTCGTGCTATGTGCATGGCACCCATGGTTCATTGACCTACCGGTGCCTGCTTGCTACTTTGAAGTCGCAAGCTTCGGATGTCTCGACCTATCCCCAAGGTACGACGCATCTAAATGATTTGGGGTGGGGCTATGAAGTTGGTTCATATTTGCTACGCGGCTCTGGGATACGCGGTGGCCCGCTGGATTTTTAAGCGGCAGCCAGTGCCTGTGGCGGATCCGGTCACCCGTTTTCGGTCTTCTGGCTTGCTGTAGAGGGTTAGGCTTCTTTGGGCGCGCGGTGCCCCGTTGCGTGCCACTTTGTCCCGTGCGCCCAAGGTTTCCCTTCTGCTTGAAATTCTCTTCCTAAAGTTCAGCTACCAACGTTTTGCCCCTCGGTCGTCCGTTCTCAGCGCCAGTGATTACAATTTTGTCTGACCAGTTCGCCTAGTAATCAACTGAATGCTGGGCGAAAGTGGATCGATGTCAAGGCCCGACAAATTAAGTCACAATAGCGTGGGCCTCGAAAATTATTCATGAAGCTTGGACTCTTTTTCATTATCGCCGTGATCTCTCTGGAACTGGCGCTCCCAGTTCGCCTGATTGCGCAGTCCGACAATCCCGATATTTCGCTTGGTGATTTGGCGCGCTCGCTGCGCCATAGCAAAGCGCCCAAAGCGCCCCCAGCGCACTCTGTGATCGACAATGACAATCTCACTCAGGTGATGAACCAAGTCGAGGGCCAGCGACTCAATGGCCGAATGCTGTTTTCTTTCGATGGAGTGGGAAAGAGTTTTCAGGTGTCGTCACCCGACGTCACTTGCAGCCTTTCTTTTAGCGCTCAAGCAACCGCTCTGCTCTCTGATTCTTACGTGGCTCAAAACTTGCCGGCGGGAGAACTTGCCAAACTGGAAGGTCCGGCCACAATCGATGGAGACAGCCTGCAAATCTCAGTCTTTAACGGGACAGGGTGGAATCTGAAGGAGATCACTGTCGGTCTTACCGTCCTGCGAGGCCGGGAGGCAAAAACCGCTTATTTCGGACCGGCAAAGCTGGTTCCGGCCGCGGCCACAAGTGTCGTTCCGGCCGAGAAACCTTCGGACGTTACCGTCCTCTACCATCTGAAAGGTGCAGCCGCCCCGCTGACCACCACTGTCTTCCGCGAAACGTTGGGTACGGTTCTCGCTCCCGACCAGGACTGGCACTGGGCCATTGTCGAAGCCAAGGGAATCCCACCCAAGTAGGAATTTGCCGTCACTTCACCAGCGGCACATCTTCCGTCCTGCCGCTTTTCAAACTTCGGTATGCAGCATCGAGGACTTCCTGGTTCTGCCAGCCCTCTTCTCCAGGGACAGCGAATACGCTCTTGCCTTCCACCGCGGCGGCAAATGCCTCGACCTGTCGAGCGTAGGCGTACCGATTCGAGATCGATTCTGTCTCGACCACGGACTCGCCGCGCCGGAGTTCCAGCGTAACCGGTCGCTCCACACTCAATCCATCGTCGGCCCGTAATACGCCAGTCTCGCCCACGAATTCGATAGGCGTGCGATACTCCGCCCGGAACGAAGCCAGGACTGTGCCCAGAGTTCCGCGGGAAAACTCCAGCGTCAACGCGGCCGCGGCTTCGATCGCGCCTGACTTACTGTCAGAGATGCCTCGGCCAGTGACCTTGATCACCTCATCTTGCAGGATGTAGCGCAGCGCGTCCACGCAGTGGACGCCCACGTCGGCGATTGGCCCCCCACCCGCTACCGTGGGATCGTTGATCCACGTGCGCGGATGTCCTGCGCTAGCAGAGAACGAAAACTCCGACCGGGCAAAAATCACTGTCCCGATTTGTCCCGCTGCGATTCGCTCACGCAGCCGGGCCGTGCTGTCTTCAAATCGAAATACCTGTGCTACGCCAAGCAGCACGTTCGCTCTTCGGGCTGCCTCGACCATCCGCCGGGATTCATCAGCATTGACGGCCAAGGGTTTCTCGCAGAGCACGGGCTTCCCGCATCCGATCGCGAGCAACACATCAGCCAGATGGCACGCGTTCGGCGTGGCGACAAACACCGCATCGACTTCCGGCGAACGGCACAATTCTTCCGCCGAATCAAAAGCCAGCGGGATGCTGAACTGTTGAGCCGACGCCCGCGCTTTGGTCAATTCGCGCCGCGAAATGGCCGTGACGCGGCAATTTTTGGCCTGCGCGAAGCCAGGCATCAGCCGTTTGGCGCCGTGCAATCCGAATCCGAGAATCCCGAAGCGAATCATCAGAGACTGGAAGAAACCGACTTGCTGGCGCGATCAAAAGGCCGCTCCAGCAAAATGAGTCCCCACAGGGCGAAGTCACTTAGTCGTGATCATTGATGTCGGAGCTGAAGTCGTGCTTGCGCCGACAACACCGGCGGGAAGCGCCCCCGTACTTTGATTGATACTGAACCCGGTGATGTTCCTCGAGGATTGGTTCCCCATAAATAGAAAACGGCCGGTGGAATCGACACTGGCGAACACTGGAGCAGTACCTGTAGCAAAGGGCGAGCCCGTGATCTGAGTCGGAACTCCTGTAGTGGACGCAATCGAGAACACGGAAACGTTACTGGTTCCTTTATTCGCTGTGTACAGGAACTTCCCTGAAGGATGGATCGCGACCCAGACCGGATTGTTAGTGCATGCAGTCGTCGTACTGGTGCAAGTGATGAAGGGTGACCCTGCAATCGCAATCAAAGCTCCACTATTCGGGTCGATTGCAAGAACCGACAACGTGTTAGCAATGAAATTCGCCACGTACAGAAAGTGCCCGGCAGGATCTACCGCAATGGAAACCGGTCCAACATCCACCAGAACCGGAGAGTTAGGCACCGGCTGCAATCCTCCAGAGGTCACCAAGTAACCGAATACAGATTGCAAGTTCGGAGTGGCAACGTAGAGAAATTTTCCGGACGGAGTTATCGCCAGCGCAACCGGGTTCGCTCCGGTGACAAAGGGAGATCCCTGGATTTCGGTCAGTGTGCCCTTCGCCCCATCGATGGAGTAAACCGAAATGCTGTTCGATGCCTGATTTGCCGCAAACAAGAAGTGGCCGTCGGAATCCATAACCAGGAATGCCGGAGCAATCCCCGCCGGTGCGCGTGGTCCGACCTCTGTGAGAGCACCCGTGCTTTGATCGATGGTGAACAGCGAAATGTCATTTCCTATCTGATTGGCGGCGTAAGCAAATTTGTTGGATGGATGGACCAGCATTGAAATCGGCGAATTCCCCGCGTTGAACGGCGAGCCCACAATCTTAGTTAGATTGCCGGAGTGGTTGTCGACGCGAAACGCGGCGATGGTATTCCCTTGTCCCAAGGTTACGTAAGCAACGTGATTTGAACTGGAACAGCCTGCAAGGCCCGCCAGCGACGCAAGAACTATGCAGACCAGGCCGTTCCGTTTAATTGGCGTCATGAAGTTCCCTCTACCGCAGAAACAGGAGCAATGCAGATCATGCCTCTAGGGCGCCTTGCCCGGCATCTTGTGTTTCTTTTCCTTGATCTCACCCCAGTGGTATACCAGCCCGGTGGAGATTCGGACGTTGTTTTGCGTGCCATGAAATAAACTCGTACGCAGATAATCAACCTGTACCACGCGGATAGAGAGCCGGGAAGAGTAATGCAGATCAGCGCCAGCCCCCGCCACAATCACGCGTGCGGTGTCCCCCGGCCCGTTTCCAACGCTCACGTGCGTTCTCGCGTCGCCGTACATCACATGGGCGAAAAAAATCAGATTGTTCCTCGGATACAGGATTTGAGGACCAACCGCTACGTCACGAAGATTCAGATGGGACCCGTACTGGCCGCTTAGTTCCCCAACCACGCCGAAGCCGTGGAATACGTTGAAAGCTGGCGCCAGATTATATCCGTTGAGATTGGAGCTACCCGCGAAGCCGAAAGAACGGCTATCAAACCGCAAGTAGGAATAGCCACCAAAAACTTCTATACGAGGTACGTCCTGGGCCGCGGACGGCAGAGATGCTACGATGAACAAGAATAAGGATAGGAAAACGGTGGTTGACCCCCGTTTGATCAGGGTCATCTGGCAATCTTGAATAAGAGATCGGGACTGCGCCTGCGTCGTGGTCACAGGCCGGTTCTTTCTCATGTGGTCTTTCTGAGATCTCCTAGTTAGAGACACAACCTTCCGCGAAGGTTGTCAACGGCCTCCAAACTGTGGGTAGTGGTGCGGTTTGATTGTCATTCCGAACAAGCGTTCTTTGCGCCGTGTGGAATCTGGGCGAGCCGCGCGTTGCGTTGCGTTCTTTTTCGACGCAATAATCGCGCGTTTGGCTCGCTTCCCTATCAAGCTGCACCGCCCCAAACTGTGCAATGGTTCATGCCCAAGATCTGGTGCGAATATTCTACAGAAGATCTACTTTGCCGCCATGGCGCCCGCCAGGGATTCGAAGATCTTGAATCCCTCCGTTCCGCCTAGTTCCGGCTCGCTGAAGCGTTCGGGATGAGGCATCATACCTAGCACGTTTCGGCCCGAATTGCAGATGCCGGCGATGTTCTCCAGCGATCCATTGGGATTGGCTTCGGCCGTGATTTCTCCGGCTAGCGTCGAGTAACGAAACACAATCCGCTGCTCTCGGCGCAACTCCTCGAGAGTTTCCTGGTCGCAGAAATAATTACCCTCCATGTGGCCAATCGGGATGGTCAGAACTTCAGTTTGTCGGCAGGCATTGGTGAACGGAGTATCAGCGTTTTCCACCCGCACGTGAACCGGTTTGCAGACGTACTTCAGGCCCACATTCCGCATGAACGCTCCGGGCAGCAAGCCTGCCTCGCACAGGATCTGGAAGCCATTGCAGATACCCAGGACCAATCCGCCGCCAGCCCCGAACTTGCCCACCGACTCCATCACCGGCGAAAACTTCGCGATGGCGCCGGTGCGGAGATAGTCTCCATAAGCGAACCCTCCGGGCACGATGATCGCGTCACAGTTTTCGAGATCGTGCGATTCGTGCCACAGAAACGTGGCCGCTTGCTTGGCCACTTGTTGGATCGTCCAGTAGGCATCGTGGTCACAGTTCGATCCGGGGAAAACGATGACGCCGAATTTCATCCCAACTTTTCCTTGGAGATAGGTTTAATGGAAAGTTTAACACGAAAAAAATAGCCGCTCCGTTCCCCTACGAGAACGATGCGGCTCTTGAGGGCTTTCCTATTTCAGAACATTTCTTCAGCACCCGGAGGGCGGGGCTGATCCGGAATCGCAACGCCGCCCTCGGGCAATGGCGGAAGAGGCGGAGCGCCAGGAGGCAACACCTTATGGAAAAAGACCTTGTCGCCAAATGCTCCGCCCTGCCCGCGAATCGATCGTAATTGCCGCCACTGATCCAGGGAAAGCACCTTTCGCAAATCCAAATTCATGATGGTGAACTCGCGTTCCAGTTTGCCTCTTGCCGCCAGCACTTGGTCCACCTGTCCCTCCACCTGGCCTTCATTCGGGACGTCAGCGTCGAGCAGCGTCTGCAATTTCAGATCTTGCTTCTCCATCTCGGCGCCGTAGTCAATCAGCTTGACCTTGTGATCGTAGAAAATCTGATCCAACTGGCTGATCTGTCCTTCGCTGAGTTGCAGTTTCTTCGCGATATCAGAATTTTGCCACCACTTACCCAGTTCCCCATGGTATACGAGCACCTTCCCGCGAGCAGAAGGGGGCGGCCCTTGCGTAGTCTGTGGACCTTGCGCGTGCAAGCACAGTGGAAACAGCAGCGCGACGGCTGTAGCGACGGATTTAATTCTCATGACTGACCTCCATTTTGTGAATCGGCGTGTTCCTACTGGGTCTTGCCTGTATCATTTCCTGGGCCAACAGAGCGGCCGGCTCCAGCGCCTCCGGGCCGTCGCTTTGCACCGCACGTTCTATTTCGATAAGTAATTCATGGTCGGGATCGAATCGGGCCTGTCGAATCTCCGGTGTCGGAGTGCGGTGTAGCATGAGGATAGCAATTGCAATCATGGTTGCCACCGCCGCCCACGTCAACACCGGGAAGCGTTGGGCGATACTACGCTCCGCCTGCGCCACGCGTGACCACACTTTGGCGCGCTGTTCCTGCCAGAACTCATCCGGTTGTTGATTTGCTGTCTGCGCACATGCGGGCAGCTTCGCCAGCGTCTCCCGGAGATACTGCTCGTCGCTCGCCAACGTCAAACCTGCGAGTTCATCATCACTAAGATGGCGAATTATCTCCATTGCTTCTCCTTCATTTCTCGCAGTTTCCCGGTCGCCCGCGCTAACTGTGCTTTGACCGTGCCGATTTTGAGTTCAAGCAGTTCAGCGATCTCCAGCAGCGGCATTTCTTCCGCGAAGCGGAGAAAGAAAATCTCGTGCTGCTGCGGCGACAGCGAAGACAGCGCGTTCCACACCGACTGCAATTCTTCACGCGCCAGCAGCACCCGTTCCGGCGACGGTTCCAGCGAGGCAAACCGCAGCGGTTGAGCGGCCTCGTCGTGCTCTTCCACGCCGATCAACCGTCTCCAGAATGACGCCCGCCGGTTCTTCCCGTGATCGCGTACCAGGTTGAGGGCAATTCGCAGCAGCCAGGTTTCGATCCGGCATTCACCGCGGAAGCTGGCCCGTTTCTGATAGGCGCGCAGGAAACACTCTTGAGTCAAATTGTCAGCGATGTCTTCATTCCGAACCAGCAGGTAAATCACGCGATGCACCCGCCGCTGATGTCGTCGCATGATGTCTTCAAAACTCGACGCCAATATGGCTTCTGCTGGGGCCTGCACAGCCGGGTTCAAAGTAGCGGTCAGCGCCGACTCCACTCGCTTCGTCTCCTGTTGTCACTATGGACGAGTTTCAGCGTCCGAGGTTTACAATCTGCATCCAAATTACCTGTGGAGCTGCCAACTGAGCCTGACAGAATTCCTCAGCAGGATGGATCTCGGAGACCACGTTCGCACTACCGGCGGCGCGCTTAAGAACTGGATCATCGCCCAGTTGCAAGACTCGCTCGCTGTCGCAGCCTTGTGGCTGATTGGGCTTTATCTGCTGAAAGTGCCATGGGCGCCTTTCTGGGCCCTGCTGGCCGCTGCTTTGCAGTTCGTGCCCCACGTTGGACCAGCGCTGGGTATGATTGGTCCAGCGCTCACTGCCGCTCTGAGCTGGAAAGATTGGGAGCATCCTCTTTACGTTCTCATCTTGTACGCGGCAATTGTGGTGGTGGACGGTTTTCTCCTGCAGCCATACATCATGAAGCGAACAGCGAAGGTGCCCATCTGGGCATCGATCCTGACGCCCCTCGTCCTCGGGATTCTCATTCCATTCTGGGGAGTCCTACTCGCGCCGCCACTGTTAGCCGTGCTCTATGCGTACAAGGCGCGGCAAAATCTGCAAGAAGTACCTCCCCGCCGCCCTGGTCCTGGGCCTGGATGAATCGCCAGTTCCCTGCTTCGACCGTGCTATAATTTTTATTCGCCTGCGTAGTTTCGAGGCAAATCCCGAGGGTAATCTAGTGATCTCCTCTACGGGCGAGTCCTTGGCGGTTGGAATCGGCGCAAACAACACAGCTCAACCTAAAGTTCAATAAACACGAGGTATCTCCATGTCCGGCCATTCAAAATGGGCCACAATCAAACATAAAAAGGGCGCGCTCGACGCCAAGCGTGGCAAGATTTTTACCCGCTTGATCAAGGAAATTTCGATTGCTGCCAAAAATGGCGGCGGAGATCCTGATGCCAACCCGCGTCTGCGCGGCGCCATTGTCGCTGCCAAAGCCGAAAACATGCCGGCCGACAATATTAAGCGCGCCATCCAGCGCGGCACTGGAGAATTGCCGGGCGCAACTTACGAAGAATTTTCACTCGAAGGCTATGGCCCCGGTGGCGTCGCCATCCTGCTTGACATCAACACCGATAACCGCAATCGCACGGTAAGCGAAATTCGGCACGTCTTCGGCAAAAATAGCGGCAACATGGCCGAGGCTGGCGCGGTCTCCTGGATGTTTCACAAGAAGGGCGACATCGTTATCCCCAAATCAGCCGCCAAAGAAGACGACCTGATGACAATTGTGCTCGACGCTGGAGCTGAGGATCTGCGCGATGACGGAGACAATTGGGAAGTACTGTGCGAGCCCGCGGCATACGAAGCTGTTCTGGACGCGGTCAAGAAAGCGGGCATTCAACCTGTTTCTTCCAGCGTGGCCATGATTCCGCAGAATTACATTAAGTTAGAAGGTGCCGCGGCCAGCACCATGATCCGGCTGATGGAAGCGTTCGAAGAGCATGACGACGTCCAGAACGTGCATTCCAATTTCGACATCGATCAAAAGCTGCTCGAAGAAGTCGCTGGCTAACATTGCTCGCACCAGAATTGCACGAGGTGAAAGAATCAAGCCGCCCAGGCCAGGGCGGCTGTTGTTTTTGTCATGAATTTCCAGCTTCTTCGAGACGCAAAACATCGCTGGGAAGACTTTTCAACACTGCGGTGCAAAATTCTGTGCAAAAGCGGGAAAGTACCTTCGCAACTGTCTCAGCGAGAGTGGCTTCTACATTTTGCACACAGCCGGGTGCTGGCACGTTAGTGTTGCCGGATGCAAACTGGATTCGCGCCACATTCGTGGAGGCTGAATTGAAGGTCAGGCTCGACAAATTGCTGTTGGAACGCGGTATGGCAGCCTCGCGGGAGCGCGCCCAGGCCATGATCCTCGCCGGCAAAGTTTTGGTGGACGGACAAAAAGTAGAGAAGGCTGGTGCGGGAGTGAATACGGCGGCGGACATTCGTCTTCTCGGCGAAGATTTGAAATACGTCAGCCGCGGCGGCCTGAAGCTGGAGAAAGCTCTCGCGCACTGGCATATCGATGTTAGAGGAAAAGTCTGTCTCGACGTAGGCGCTTCCACCGGCGGCTTCACCGATTGCTTGCTGCAGTACGGCGCGGCTCGTGTGATTGCTGTGGACACCGGTCACGGCCAGATTGATTTTCGCTTGCGCCAGGATCCCCGCGTCCGCTTATTGGAAAAAACTAACGCCCGTTATCTCACTCGCAAACAAGTTGGACAGATCGTGGATCTCGTCGTGATGGATCTTTCCTTCATATCTGCAACCTTGGTTCTACCTGTGGTCATCACCGCCGCTCTACCCGAGACCCCAGAGCAACGTCGCGGCTGCCAGATTGTCGTGCTCGTCAAACCACAGTTTGAAGTTGGCCGGGAACAAGTAGGAAAGGGAGGTATCGTGCGCGACCTGGAAGCGCAAAAGATTGCCGTAGAAAAAGTGCGTCAGGTGCTCATCGCCCTGAAGTGCGCTGAAACCGACGTCGTCGAGTCCCCAATCCTGGGCGCGGAAGGCAACCGGGAATTCCTGCTGTACGGAATCGTTTGAGAGTTTGTCCGCAATTTAGCTGTGATAGCCGAGACATGACTTACACGTGGGGTCGTCGGAGAGAATGGCCACTGTCAGACGACGTCAGCTGCCTAGGCACCTTCCGCTTTGCCCCCGATCCGACCACCATCGGTTAGACCTGCGCTGGGTACTCAGATACGTCCCGAACGCCATCTTGCGAAGGCACACAGCCACGGTGCCGCATCTAGCCAGGCCTGTGAGAGCCGGTGCCCTAGATGAGCTGCCGCCAGCGTCCGCCGATGTTTCCTGACTACGGCAGATCCCTGCACGACATACCGTGCCGACCTGATTGAGTCCCGGCCAGGCTCACAGTATTACTCTGCCCTTGGATAGGGCTTCCTCGGCCGGTCGTCTACACATGCACCGGAGGGTGATTCATGGACCTACGCAAGTCTTTCTGTGCGCTGCGCCTTACCGCCGCCGTCATCACGCTAGGGTTTGTGTTTATGCCCGCCATGCACGGGGCTACGCCCTCCGCGGAAACGCTGAGCGGGAGTTCCACAAAACTGACCTACACGGGAACGACCGCGACAATAAATCCGGCGACCTTTGATCCCGCTACCTGCCAAACGGCTGGTTATTGCGATGTATTTACCCTGACCGTGAGTGTTTCTAATGCCTTTCGCACCGCACACCCCAATTTTCGCGTCAACATTCAATTCGGCTGGACGGGGAACACAAATGAATTTGACATGTACGATTATTTTGGCGGCGGCCCCGTCGCCACTTCGACGAACAGCTTTGTCACCGGCCAGTTGACCCGGCTGGAGCATCCCGCGAATGGCATCTACACAATCTACGCCAGCTTCTCCCTCGGAGTGCCGGGCACTTCCTACACTGGTACGGTGACGCTGCAACCCACTCCTCCGCCCATTGCGAAGCTTGCAGCCTCGTATACGTTGGATCCCGATGGCAAGTTTGGCCCGCAGATGTTCCAGTTCACGTCCGATCTTCTGCTGGTTGCCACTCCCCCTTCAGGTTCCGCAGGACAGGATGTTGAACCAGGCATCGTGATCGACCCGTTTGGCAACATCTATGTGTCGGCCATTGAAGGCGTGCCTGCCGGGTCCGATCTTTGGCGCTCAACCGATTTCGGCAACACATTCACCTATCTGGGTCAGCCCGACAAGGGCGCCGGCGGTGGCGATGAGGATCTGGCACTTGGGTCCCCGTTTGCGGCCGACCAGCTATTCGGCGACAGCACTGGGCGGCTCTACTATTCCAGCCTGAACCTCGCCGATATCAACCTGCAAACTTCGCACGATATGGGCAATACATTTCTCCCCGGAGACTCTCCAGCCAAGGTGGTGGACCGCATGTGGCTGGCAGGAGTGGGCACGTCGCGTGACTACCTGATCACAGTGCAGCTCGGTGCAGACCTGCAAGGCACCAATAGTTTGATCGTCACTCAGTCGGACGACGGAGGCATCACCTACCCCAATGGCGCTCTCGTGAGCCAGGCGATACTGGCGGGCACGCCTCAAACAGGTTTCCATTCCAATATCGTCGCCTTCCCGGGCGACTTGAGAGGAGGGACGCCAAATAGCACCGTCTATACCCCATTCACCTCGGCGGACGGAGTTGATCTTTACGTCGCATCCTGTCCGGCACCGTGCAACCTGCCCCCGTTGCCGTTGAGCGGGCCTCCGTCGAAACTGAGTTTCACCTCGACCCTCGCCTTCACCGCACCCCCAGGCGCTACGCTGGGCAACGTTTTCACACCCATTGCCGTGGACAACGATGGCGCCGTTTTTGTGGCATTCAGTACCCAGCAGTTCGACTCCAACGGCCATCAGACTGGCCAGAATGTGTATGTCGTCTGGTCAAACAACCAGGGCAAAACGTGGTCCAAGGCGGTTCAAATCAACAATCCCAACGATCGTTCAACAGCGACGGCGATGCTCCCTTGGTTGACCGCTGGAGATCAGGGCAGCATTGGGGTCTTTTGGTATGGCACGAATGTAGTCGGCGACCCCAATAACCAGACTGTATTTGCCAATGCAAAATGGAAGATTTTCTATGCCTTGGTCAACACCACGTTGACTACGCCCGCGGTTCAGTATGTAGTCGCGAGCGGCACAAACACCGGCACCGCGGACCAGATGGCTGGAGTCGTGCATTACGGCTCTATTTGCACTCAGGGTCTCAACTGCAACACGGCCATGCCGCCGGGCAATCGCGAACTGGCCGAGTACGCTGAACTGACGCACGATCCGCTTGGTTTGATCCACATCGCCTTCTCCGAAGATAACCCTACTGCTGGAAGTGCCTTCACCTGGTACACGAAGCAGACGGCTGGGCCGGGCGTGCTTCCCAATGTCGGCAGCGGCGCGGGGCTCTTCAATATTGGAACCGGCACAGGCAATTTTGGCCTTCTCGTCGAAAGCCACAAACTGTCTGGAACATCGCTTCGCGAAGGCACTCTGACCTATCTGGACACCTCGGCCAATATCCTGTTGTCGGATACCGCCGGGTTCTCGTTAGTACGTATCGGCACTAACACGATTCAGATTTCCGGCACTGGGACGCTTCAGAATGGTTCGGCTGTCAACTTCACGGCGACGGCGACAGCAGGGGGGCCTGGTACAGGCGCGTTCGCGATCTCCTGGCCGGGATACTCAGCCTCGGGAACGCTCGTGCAGGGGCAAATAGTCAAATAGCACATGCCCCAGCCGGACTCCGCCAGAACCCGCATTGATTCGGTATCACCAAAGGTGGTCTATTGGCGTACTGACAGTCTGATGTCCATCGAAGCAATTCGTTTGATGAATGCGCCTCTTCGAAACTGCGGCCAAAGCGGAGGAGGAGCCGGGTGTAACGTTTGGCACCCCCCTCAGGGTCACGCTTGCGGATACCATGGGCGAGAACGACATTGCAGGGGAAGAGTCGTCAGAGTGCGCTGAAATTCTGGCAGCATCCAAAACAAAAAAGATCGAGCTCTTGACTAAGCGATTTTCCGCAGCACCAGCGCTGAATTCTTCGAACCGAATGCAATGCAATTGCACACTGCGTGCTCGATCGTCTTTTTCCGCCCTACATCCGGAACGTAATCCAGATCGCACTCCGGATCAGGAGTCTCCAAGTTGATGGTTGGCGGAACCTGCCCGCGTTGCATGGCTACGATCGTCGCCGCCACTCCCGCCGCCCCGCAAGCGCCCTGTGGATGCCCAATCTGCGATTTCAAGGCTGACATCGGCACCTCTCGCGCCCGTTCACCCAGCACCAATTTCAGCGCCCGCGTCTCGATGCGATCGTTCAACTGGGTCGAGGTGCCATGCAGATTCACGTAGTCCACATCCCTCGCTCCGATTCCCGCCTCTTTCATTGCCAATCCGATGGCCCGCGCCGGCTCTTCCCCACATTCCTGCAAGCGCACTCGATGGAATGCTTCGCAGGTAGAACCATATCCAGCCACTTCGGCCAGCATCTTTGCCCCGCGCGCCTTCGCGTGCTCATATTCCTCAAGCACAAACATCCACGCACCTTCGGCCAGCACGAAACCGTCGCGATCCACCGAAAACGGACGCGATCCCTTCTCCGGCGCATGATTCCACGAGTCGGTGAGAATCTTCATCAGAATGAAGCCCTTAATAATCCCCAGCGCGATCGGGGCATCCGCCCCTCCGGACAGCACCCGATCCAGGCGCCCGGTCTGAATCTGCCGCATCGCATACCCGAAGCCGTCGGTGGACGAAGTGCATCCCGTCGTAACCACATGGCTCGGCCCTCGCAAGCCAAAACGAACGCTGAGTTCGCTCGACAGCGTTCCCATCACTCCCGTGGGCACGCAGAACAGACTCATCTGCTTATACTGCTGATGAAAGAAGAGCCGGTATTGCTCCTCGGTGAATTCCTGCGATCCGCCGCCTGATCCCAGAATTACCCCGAAGCGCCGCTTTTGTTCCAGAGGCAGGGACGTAGCATCGATTCCCGCTTCCCGCAAAGCTTCCGTAGCTGCGGCCAGCGCCAGCGGTAACACCCGCGACACATGTTTGCGCTCACGCTTCTCTACCCACGCCAGTTCATCGAAGTCCGCCACTTCGCCCGCAATCTGCACCGGAATCTCTGCAGGATCAAAACGCGAGATGTGGCATACACCGCTGCGCCCCTGCAGAATGCCCTCGCCGAACGCCGCATTCCCCACGCCATTGGGGCTCACCGTCCCCATCCCTGTGATCACTACCCGTCGCTTCAAGCCATACTCCTTGGACTGCAAGGTTAGATGCGGCCGCGTGAGCCTTTACTGCATCAACTGACCACTAGGAACTAGCCACTGAGAGCTGATCTTTATTCCATCCTATGAACAACTCTAATATCCAGTACAAAACTGGAAATGCATCGGATCTCGCCGATTTCCGTTCCAATCTCCTCCCCACTCGAAACCGGCTTCGCGGAAGACTTCGATCACCTGCGCATCCATGTCTCCTGCCGAACCTTGCAGATTCGTCTCCGGATTCAGATCAATCGCAATTCCCCAACCGTGCGTCGAAAGCTTAACACTGGTCCGCTCCGGCCGGAATGCAAAACAGCCGCCGAAGCTCTTTACTTTTGGCTGCAGTTCCTCGGCCAAAATATTCGCGAACACACTTGCAAAAATTGTGGTGAGCCGCTTGTGGCAGGCGAACTGACGGACGCTCTTAGAATGGTCCCATGAAAGAAGCAGCGGAAACGGGAGCGCCACATGATCAATGAACTCTGTTTGCCAAAGTGGATCCAGCGTACCATCTGTCTGGATGTAGTCATGCACGTCGCCGAAGCTTGTAATAATTTGGTCCAGGCCCGAAGGTGGCGCCAACGTCACCGCGGTCGTCGCACTTCGGTCAAGACGGTAGTCTCGAGTCACGGAAACTGCTTCCTGTCTGGCGAGGTTTACGGTAAGCCGTATAATCGAACGTTTCCAAGCCGGAGGAATCTTTGGCCTACGATGATCTGCGCGACTGGATCGCGACGCTCGACCGCGCCGGTGAGCTGAAAAATATCCGCGCCGAAGTCGACCCCATCCTCGAAATCGCTGAGATCGCAGACCGGGTCAGCAAAATGCCTGGGGGCGGCCCTGCTCTTCTCTTCCAAAACATCAAAGGCCATCCCGGATCGCAGGTGCTCATCAATCAATTCGGTTCCGCCCGCCGTATGAACCTGGCATTGGAAGTGGACGCCCTCGATGAAGTCGCTGACCGCATCCGTCTCTTCATGGATGTAAAGTCTCCGCAAGGATTCCTCGACAAAGTCAAAATGCTTCCCATGCTCGCGGAAATGGGAAAATTCTTTCCCAAGACTGTTTCTAGCGGCCCTTGCAAAGACGTCGTCAAGCGCGAGAATTTTTCGCTACTCGATTTCCCCATCCTGCAATGCTGGCCCAAGGACGCAGGCCGCTTCATCACTCTTCCATGCGTTGTCACCCGCGATCCCAAGAGCGGCAAGCGGAACGTCGGAATGTATCGTCTCCAGGTTTTCGATGAGCACACCACCGGCCTGCACTGGCAGCGGCAAAAGGTTGGTGCGGAACACTATCGCGAAGCTCTGCGCCGCGCCGCCAGCACAGGCCGTGTGGGGACGGGCGCCCTCGCCCGTCCGGCCGGGCAGAGCCCGGCAGATGTTGTGGAGGCGGCCGCCCGTGCTTCCACTTCGGTCGATCTCATGGCGCGGTCGTCGGGCGGATCGGTTCTTGCCGACCGTAGTCCCTCCGGAAAGATGGAGGTGGCTGTCGCGATCGGCACTGAGCCGGCTGTCACGTTTTCCGCCATCGTTCCCGCGCCTCCTGACATAGAGGAGTATCTGATCGCCGGATTCCTGCGCCAGAAACCGGTTGAGCTGGTGAAATGCGAGACCGTGGACCTCGAAGTGCCAGCCAGTTCCGAGATAGTTCTGGAAGGCCACGTTCACCTCGATGAACTCCGCACCGAAGGACCTTTCGGTGATCACACCGGCTTCTATTCTCTGGAAGATCTCTATCCCGTCTTCCACGTCTCCTGCGTCACGCATCGTAAGGATCCTATTTATGCGACCACCATCGTCGGCAAACCGCCGATGGAGGACGGCTGGATGGGCAAAGCGGTAGAACGCATCTTTTTGCCGCTAATGAAGGTGACTATCCCCGAAATTGCGGACATCAACCTCCCCGTCGAAGGCATCTTTCACAACCTCATGCTGGTCGCTATAAGAAAATCTTATCCGGGCCAGGCTCGCAAAGTGATGAACGCTATCTGGTCGCTGGGGCAGGCCATGTTCACGAAGTGCATCATTGTGGTGGACGAAGACGTGAACGTTCAGAACATCGCTGACGTCACGCTCAAGGTGCTGAACCACATTGACCCGGAGCGCGACATCCAATTTACCCTCGGACCGATTGATTCTCTCGACCACGCCTCCCGTCTCCCAAATTACGGCTCCAAGATGGGGATCGATGCCACGCGAAAATGGGCCAGCGAGGGTTTCACGCGTCCATGGCCGGACGAGATTCTGATGGACGCCAAAACCAAGGCGCTGGTGGACAGCAAGTGGAAGTCACTGGCGAAAGAGCTGGGAATCGAGTAAGGCCTACTTCTCTTCTCCGGTTTCTTCTCCAATTCCGGTCAAGGCTACTCTCGCTGGACTGCCGGGAACAGAATCCAGAATGACCAGCGCGCCCAGTCTCGAACCGGCGATCGCCGGCGTGAAAGTTATGTTGATAGTGCATTCTGCTCCCGGGGGCAGAGTGGCGCCACAGTTGTGCGTCTCGCCGAAGTCAATGCCCGAAGGAATGATGTCCGTAATCGTCACGGGTGTGGCTCCGGCATTAGTCAGCGTCACTGTCTGCGGCGAACTTTTCTTGCCCACCGGCTGCGTCCCAAAGTCCAGCTGCAGCGGTGTGATTTTAACGGTGGGAGCATTGTCGGCGGGCCGGTGGATCTCCTGGGCGCTGGCGCCAAACGCGAGCAGAACACAGACCGTATTGGTGAACCACAGCTTCACGCAGGCTCCGGACAAAAACGGCTATTCTAGCGCGTCTTTGGCAAGGCCTGGTTCGGCCAGAGATGACTCGGCCGGAGTGGGGTCAGCCGGAGCTGGGTTCGCTGCGGGCATCATGAGATGCCAGGCTTCGCGATATTGCTCAAATCGACCGGCGCCTTTTCTAGCTCCAGAAGGGAATAGGTGCAGGGTGGTTACTCCCTGAACGGCGGCTGCCGGAATCACGTAATAGACTTCTCGGGGGACGATGTAGGCGACAAGGATGTCGATCTCCTTAGGCGTGTATGCAACTTGTCCTTGGATTGACCTTTTGCGAGCGCCGACTTTGTAGCCTCGTCTATGGACGTGCGTCGTCGACTTAACCTGCACCCGCCACAGTCTCTCGCCCCGGCTCAGGATGAAGTCAAAGCGTTGGCTGTCGCCCCAGGGCTTCGCGACCCCGAAACCGAGGCTTACTGCCTTGCCCATGAATATCAGTTCCGCCAACTCTCCATTTTGTTTCGCATTCTTGCGGTCGGGTAAGTTCGTTGCTGGTGATCCGGCGTCCTGCTGGGAAATCTCGTTCTCATATTCCATGGCCCCCAACTAAAGCGGCGCAAGCGCTGGGCCGGCACCTCTTGTTTCGGGAGGCACGCATTTCAGGCGTGGGTTGTCCCGCTGAGAGGGCACGTATTTAGGCGTCCGCAATGTCGATGGAATGGAGCTGCGGTAGCCTTCGACTGCACGCCCGGACAGGCTCCTGAAAGCCGTGAACGAGCAATGCGCAGCCGGTTCGAGTTGTCCCCGCGATGCAAGCGGCGGGGAACTCGTGGTCGCGTCCCTAATCTGCCGGTGGCCGGCACGCCTAAATAGGAAAGGCGCGAGCCAGCGGCCCACGCCTGATATTTACTTTATAGTTATAGCTTAACATATTGAGTATAGCTAATGGGACATGCCGGACCAAATTATTGTCGCCATGGAATGACGGAGTTGAGGGGAAATTAGGGGAGTGGGGGCTTGACGAAGGGGGGGATGCAGAGCTTGAGGCATAAGCTAAAGAGTAAGAAACACGCGAGGAAAGCGTCTGTGATAGCCGAATCTGGGGGACAAGATTCGGATACTCCCAGGTCTCGCAAAAACGGCGAGACCTGGGGCACCCGGCTACACTTACGACAATGCGGAGAATCGCAAGACCCGTACCGATAAGCGCCTAAATACCACGCTGACTTACGGCTACGACAACATCTACCAGCTGCAAACGGCCAAGCAGGGGTCTACGACCAAAGAGAGCTACACCTATGACATTGTGGCGAATAGGCTGGGTTCACTCGGCGTGTCGCCCTATACCTACAATACGTCGAATGAGCTGATGTCGCTTCCGAACGGCAGCTACACCTACGATAACAACGGCAATACCAAAACCAAGCCGGACGGTACGCAGTACTTCTGGGACTTCGAGAACCGACTGACGCAGGTCGTGCTGCCGACCGGCGGAACGGTCAATTTCAAGTACGATCCGCTCGGACGCCGGATTCAGAAGTCGTTTACGCAGAGTGGGACCACCACGACCACAGACTATCTCTACGACGGCCCCAACCGGCTGGAAGACGTGGATGTGAACGGGAATCTGCTGGCACGGTATGTGCAGGGCAAGGGCATCGACGAGCCGCTGGAAGAGATCGCCTCGGGCACGACAAGCTATTACCAGCAGGACGGGCTCGGTTCGGTCACGTCGCTAAGCAGCACCACTGGAACGATCGGCAACAATACTTATACCTACGATTCCTACGGCAACACAACTACTAGCGCCACCGTGGTGAATCCCTACCGCTATACTGGGCGTGAGTTCGACACCGAAACCGGACTCTATTATTACCGTGCAAGATACTACGATCAGAGCGTCGGGCGGTTCCTCAGCGAGGACCCATCAGGACTCGGAGGCGGGATCAACTTTTATTCTTATACAGGCGACAGTCCAGCAAACCGCAAAGATGCCCTAGGTCTTGACTATACGACATATCAGAGCGTGATTGCTCCCGTGGTATATGTGAATGCTTCAATAACCATCTATGGTCCAGGCGCAAACGATGCTTTAGCGTCGCAGTGGCAGCAATACATTACAAATGCCTGGAACAAGAATCCTGGATTTGGAAAATGCAAAGTCCACTTCAATGTTCAGGTGGTGGCCGACCCATCCGCGACGCATTGGTGGAACGCAAGCTCATACTCCGATTTTGCGGGAGCCAACAACTTTATTTATGTTCCCGAGGGCATGCCGGACAATCCCTCCATTGACATTGGACAGTTCACAGGAACAATCCCTGCGTCTACCCTCTCATTCTCGGTAGCAGGGGATTCATACTTCCATGGCGGGATCCCGGTGACATTATGGCCGAAGGTAGCACAGTGACTCAGTACGACATAAACAGAATTATCCCGACGAACGCAAAGTGCAAATGCAACTGAGGCATGAATCGCTATTTCGTCACCTGATGCTTTGGAGAAGTCCCAAGCTGATGCTCTCCCTTATCTTGATTTGTCTTGCCTTGGTAGAGTCCAGTTGCTGCAGATCCTTCAGCCTCGAGACTAAGAGGAAAGACGAAGCAGCGCAGAAGTGGCTGCACGCCTGGTCAGGTCATTACGACTGGAAACCACTACCTGAGTGGCGCAGCGTCCCCGAGTCTAAGATGCCACAGGCAGAATTGCTTCTCCGAGACGCAGCTGTCGTTGGATTAACCAAGGCCCAAGCACTCGATTTGCTCAGCGAATCGAGCCAGGCTTCGACCGGCCTAGGCGTGCCTTACCTCCTGCGAGCTGTCGGTCCGATTGAGGGCAGGTTGCCACTAGAGGTGCTTATCCGTCACAACGGCGATATTTGGGTCGGCGGTGAAGCGATCGGCAGATGCCGAGTGCCAATCGAGCGTCGCGCTGTTCTTGCCTGGCTTGATAGAACACCTAGTGAAGTGTAGGTAACATTTGGAGTCGCGAGATGAGACAAAAGAGACCGGACCGGGTGGCCCCCGTGGAATGATCTGGTGGAGTTGTCGGGTTTGTTGGCGGGTGGCCTGGTGCCCCGGGTTCGCGCCCCGGTTTTGGACGCTAACCTGGGCTTCCCGTTACCTTCGTGCTTGCCAGGTGTAAGTTCGGTTCATGCCGCGCGGTCTTCGCCGCTTTCAAGAATCCCGCCAATCGCATTTTGTCACGTTCAGTTGCTATCGGCGTCAGCCCTATTTTGCAAGGGTCGAGGCCTTTGACTTGTTTGTTCATGTCTTGGAGGAGATGCGACGTCGCTTCCAGATGCGTGTTTACGGGTACGCCGTGCTGCCGGAGCACGTTCATTTGCTGATCAGCGAGCCGCCGCCAGCAACGCCATTGGCTGAGGCCATTCATTAGCTGAAATTATCTTTCGCCAAACGGATGCGAAGTCAGCGAACTCCGTGTCAGCCGGGAAACTTTTGGCAGAAGCGCTACTACGACCGAAACCTAAGAGATTCCCGCGAGTTCACGATCAAGCTACGCTACCTGCACCGAAATCCGGTGAAGCGCGGCTTGGTGGTGAATCCCGAAGATTGGAAATGGAGCAGCTACCGGCACTATGCGCTGCGCGAGGCCGGCGCGGTAAAGATCGAGTCGGAATGGACGGCCAGGGATCGGGAACAGCAGGCCAGCGGAACCGGCGCGACGAGGATATTCCTCTTCCCAGGTTAGCGTCCAAAGAACGGACGCGAACCTGGGGCACCCGGCTGCACGCATCGTTGCTTCCCACCCTTGCAAAGAACGCAAGGATGGGGCACCCTCTCTTGCCTTAGCCCAGGCTCTTAAGATCAAGGCGGAGAATCCTAGGGTTCGAAAAGCGCGAACTGCGGGCGCCCGCCGATTCGAAAGCGCCCATGCGCTTGACGGAGAACGTCGGACGAGAGCACACTAGTTGACAGGAAGAGACAATCCTCGCGTCACTCGTCTTCGGAGCGGTAATTCCTCGCCGATTAGCTCGATAACGCCTAACCAGTATTCTGCGAAAGGAGTACGAAGATGAAAAAGCTGATGATCATTTCATTCGCGCTGGCCCTGTTGATGTCCGCGGTCGCTGTGGCTCAATACGGGGCGCAGCAGCCCGACACCAGCAAATCTAACGCGTCGATGAAAGCGGTTAGTGTCACGGGAAAAATTAGCGAAGATGGCAAGATGTTTGTGAGCGACAAGGACAGTAAGAGTTGGACCATAAGCAATCCGGATGCAGTAAAAGGACATGAAGGGCACCACGTCACCCTGCAAGCCCACGTAGATGCGGACAAGAACGAGGTTCAGGTGGTGTCGCTCAAGATGGCGAAAGATAGTATGCAAAAGTGAAATCACCTGTGACTTTTGTTTCGGGGCCAGCGACCATGCTGGCCCTTCTTATTTGCTCAAGCAGGATGCTCTATAAGGAATTTCGCGGCGGGGCCAACACAAGGTCCCTCGACTGCGGATGACAAGACTGGAAGTCGGGTGCGGGCGCCCGCAGAAAATCCCCGCCCAAGCGAAGCTTGGACGGGGCACCCTCGAGAGTAGATGGTGGGGCACCCCGCGGCTAGCTTTGGCGACAGTCGGCCGTTCCAAAGCAGTTAATTTGGTACGTGCGCTTATATTTGACAGTCGTAGGGTAAAGGCCTAGCATTGTTTTCGAGCAAGCATCCTCTTCTTACTCTTTCAGGTCTCCTGAGCTAAGTCAGCCCATCTGAAGTTTTCCCCCTTAGATTGCCCCCCTCTGAAGGAGGAACTACATCATGACACTATTGACCCGTTGGGAACCTTTCCGTGAGTTTGCCACCATGCAAGACCGCATGAACCGCATGAACCGTCTTTTCCGTGAATCGTATAGCCCCGAGGGACCGGAAGAGGCGTTGACCACCACCAGCTTCGCACCGCCGGTGGACATCTACGAAGACGAGCACACCATCACCCTGAAGCTTGAAGTTCCGGGCATCGACGAAAAAGACATTGATGTCCGCATCGAAGGCAACACCCTCACCGTCCATGGCGAGCGCAAGTTCGAGAAGGAAGAGAAGGAGGAGAACTTCCGTCGCGTCGAGCGGCAGTACGGAAGCTTCACCCGCTCGTTCACCCTGCCCAGTTCGGTAGATCCAGGGCAAGTGAGCGCCCATTATGACAAGGGCGTGCTGAACATCAGTCTCGCCAAAAAGGCTGAAGCCAAACCGAAGCAGATCAAGGTTAATGTTGGCAGCGGGAAGGCCCTCGAAGCCAAGGCTCCCGGCAAGGCCGCATAAAACCAGCGCGTAATGAGAGAAATGGGAGGCGGCTTACATCGCCTCCCGCTCATATCAGCTGGACTGCTACTCGTCTAGGAGTGTTATGAACACTGGCATATTGAGATCACCGTACAAGAGAGTTTGGCCGCAATTTTACAAGGCTGCACTCTTTGAGTTGGACGCCAACAAAGTTTCAGACCGAATCGCTGAAGCGGAAGCGGTGCTTGTGACACGTGCACGAGAACTGTTTTACTCAACAGAAGACAATATCGAAGAAGAGCATGCTGTTGACGACGCGATGTATGCCTTGCACGCCCTTCGGAGCGCGTTGAAGTGCAGATCGAACGCGAAAAACGGCTCCCAAGACCTAGCCGCCTGAGATTGGCGTAGCGCAGGGAATTACATTCGTCGGAGCCCGAAGACTTTGCCGTAGAATGTCGATGCGAAAATCGTCGAAAAAGGAGCACCTCGATGAACGCAATTAGTATTTTTGCCGGTTTGCTTATTGCGCTGCTCGCGAGCCTGCTGCTCTACAAGATGCGCAAGCTGAAATTACAAGTCGCCAGGTACGGATCACAGAGGATGTGCCCGTGGTGCGGATTGATAACATCTCGATTAAATGCGTGTTGCTTAGAGTGTGGCAAGTCTCTCACGGCGGTAAGCGTGACAAACTGACTAGCGGGGTTGGGAAATTTGTGTTTGTCTAAACGAGATCGGCCACTTCCGACGCAACAGCCTCTCCATACATCTGCTTCAGAGTGTGCTGTAGAGCAATGACGTTGCTGCGCGAAGCTTCCGTGGCGCGACTACTAGGGTCCTTGATAAATTCTGCCCGGTACGTCCTTAGCAAAAACTCACCCTGTTCCCTCAGACGTTCGACTGTTTCTGAGTTTAATTCTTGTCCGAGCTGCATACCTCATTAGACGCATGACGCAGGGGAAAGGGTTCACTCGGGCCGAATCAGAGCCGCTTACGTTAAATCCGTTCGAATGGGTGAACGTCGGGCGCTCACCCAAGCTCTCCGAATCGTACTTACTAAGCGCAGCGCTTCATCAGGTCGGACAATTCCCGTTTGATGTGCACCAGGCGTTCCTGATTTAAGGCACGACCTGATTTCTGCAGCGGCGTATGCTCCATCCGGCTCCAATACCGGGCATTGACGACTCTTAGATCACTCAGTTCTTGCTTCAGACTGGCGAGGCGTTCCGAAATGTAGTTCGCATCCATCATGACTACGATCATACGCTTTAACAAAAGGTAACCGGGGCTTAATTCCAGGGCTTGAGTTTAATCTTTGATTTGTACGGTTTCAGGAGGATGCGCTTCACCGCGTCAGGCATTTTCTCGCCGTGTACTTCGCGGTAGATTCGCTCAATGGGCGTTTCTTTGGCAGGCAGGTGACGCGGCACGCTGCACCCTAGCGAACAGGATTGACCTCGATAGGATACTCCTAGAGGGCAAGACGCACGAAACGTGACACGAAATCACGGGGTTAGCAAATCCTGCGCCCGGTTGACCAACGTCTTCACGGTAGCATCCTTGGAAATTACCGCAGTGACGCCTACGGAGAGCGCCTCCCGCTCAAGAAATTTACTCCCGTAGAGCGTAAACAAGATGATCGGAACGGTCGGCAGCATGCGCCTGAGCACGGGCGCTGCTTGTAATCCGTTCATGATTGGCATTGACAGGTCGAGCACGATCAGATCGGGATTCAATTCTCTTGCCTTGTCAATTGCCTCGCGGCCGTTCACTGCTTCCGCGACTTCCCAAGCTAAGATATGCTGGAATGTTGTTCGCAACAGATGCCGCATGGTGGGATTGTCATCGACGATGAGAATGCGCTTGGGCACAGACGCGCCCGTTCAGTTTGGGATGGCACGGGGTCTGCCATCGGTTGTTCAACTCGCAGTCGGCCCAGAGGTCTGGCCTAACAACGCGCAGCGGTATTCAGGCGTTGCTCGAACCCTCGACGTGAGAGCGTCTTTCTAACTCTCTCCGTACCACATTTAATCCGGCGAGGGCATCGCCGATCGCTTGCCGTTCTTCGGGCGAACCTCCATGGTCTAGCTGCAATTCATGAAGCCGGTCGTCAATCGCAGCTTTTGCCACGTGAAGGCGATTTGGCAGCTTGGTATCGTCGGTTTCGAGGATGGCGGCTGCGTACACTTCTTCCCAAACATAGTCGGCTAGCATGTTCGTTCCTCTCTTTGGCATCGAGGGAACCGCTCGACCTTGCCAAAACAGGCAGACGCTTAGAAACGCATCTTCGGTCGCACGAAGCCGGATAGAGATGGAGAGCAGCCGTTCCCGGCTCCCTGCTCGACGTTCGTCAGTTTTCGCAAGGAACCGTCGCCCGAGGGCGCGGCGGAAGGATCGGAAAAGTAACAAGAGTATTGTACTGCCGTTTGGACCGTGCAAAATCTCTTTATTATTTCTGTTCGGTATCGAACTTAAGCGGCAAGTGTTATCGCAACCAAAACCTGCGCCCAGCAACGGTTGCCGGGGGATTTGCCCTACGGACAGTAGGATGAGGTAAACAGATGTGTTGCAAAAGTGAGCCGGAATACGAGACCAATTTCGGACCGTTGCTGGGGCGGATCGAGACCGTCGAGGGCGACTCCGGTGGAACTCGGTTCAAGCGACGCGCAGGCAAAACCGGTATACAATGCTGGGCGTTTTCGAAGTAAGAAGTCCATGACCACACTACTTGGTCACTTGGAGGACTTTGTCGGTTTCCATTGCAATCCGTGGAGGCGCAGTGCTGGTCGCAATCGTCGCGCCCCGGGGCATTCTTCGCTTTTTTCGCCTCCGTCACGCCCCTGCCACCTCGCCAGGAGAAAAAATGAGATATCGGTTCATGCTTAAGTTACTCACCCTCGTCGCCTGCAACATCACCTTAGTGATTAGCGCCACGGCGCAGAGTCACCCACTGGTATTTCATGAGCTTTATCATGACACTTCCGCACCGGTTCGAGAGTACTCCTCCCTGGCAATGAGTGGCGCCGCTCATCCGATTGAGCGTCCACGTCCGCTGCAACGAGCGATACCCGGCCGGATTTCTCCAGGGCCGGATGCTGCTGAGCAACCGTTCGCGTTGCCCCCTGTTTCGGCCTTCATCGGACTCAACTTCGATGGTATCCCGAACTCTGCCAATGGAACTTTGATTGGTATTCCTTCGGATAGCAACCTGTCTGTGGGCGACACGCAACTGGTTGAAACCATCAATACCGCGTATGCGGTTTACGACAAGGCAACCGGGAAATCCTTTTTCCCTGCTCAACAGATCAGCACCATCTTCGCTGGCATGCCGGGGCTATGTGGACAAGGGGTAACCTTCTTCTTTACGGATCCCATCGTACTGTACGACAAAATCGCCGGCCGCTGGATCATCAGCATCGTTGCTGCTAATACGAGTTTCTCGACGGGGAACGAATGTATCGCGGTATCCGCCACATCCGACGCCACAGGTCGGTATCATCGATACGCCTTCCGGTTTGGGAACGATAATTTCAACGACTATCCCAAGCTCGCCGTATGGCCCGATGCGTACTATGCGTCCTACAATCTCTTCACCCCGACCAGTGCGTCGGCCCTGGCTTGCGCCTACGATCGCTTTGCCATGATGGCGGGAAAGCACACCAGCGTAGTTTGCTTCGACAACCCGAGTGAGTTCTCATTCTTGCCATCGGACCTGGATGGCTCAAACCTTCCGCCCAGCGGTGAACCGAATTTTTATGTTGACCTGGCTACGAGGAGTTCTCTGCACCTCTACCGGTTCCACGTCGATTTCACCACTCCGAGCAACTCGACTTTCACTGGTCCAGTGAGGATCCCGGTCCGCCCCTTCTCCCCCGCATGTCGCGGCCGAGCCTGCATCCCGCAGGCAGGTACCAAACAGACACTTGATTCCCTGGCCGACCGCCTGATGTTCCGCCTGGCCTACCGGAATATGTTGACCCATGAATCACTCTTGGTGAACCATTCCGTCACTACCGGCGCGGCTCCCGCCGGAGTCCGATGGTATGAGATCCGAGACCCAGACGGGACGCCCTCCACATTTCAGGAGGGTACGGTCAAGGATGGCGACCTATCGCTGTGGATGGGGAGCATTGCTATGGACAAAACCGGAGACATAGCGGTGGGCTTCAGCGAATCGAGCAAGA
>JABCYV010000004.1 GCA_013290025.1 Acidobacteriota bacterium | reverse complement strand
GTATCCGGGCCCCATTCTGATACAGGCGCAGGAGAAAGTCACCAGGACCCAAGACTGCTAAAGCATCCTGAGGAATGGGGACGTCCGCTCCCAACCAGTCTCCTAGCTTAGGAGGAAACGCGGCCAGGGGCTGGCGAGGAGCGATGATTTCACGACTGCTCCGGATGTGCAATAAGCCGCCGGTGACGGCCAGCAAAACCGCTACAAGAACGAATCGCAGATGGGGCCTCATGTCTGGGCCTCCGAGTCGCGCTCGAAAAGTCCCAGCAGTTCGTGCAGCAGGTAGAGCATTACCAGCGAGACCACGAAAATAAGCCACCCAGAGAAGAGGTGAAAGAAGCCCTCACCCTTACCGGGATCCCAGTACTGCACCAGCAATCCAGTCCCCACAATGCGCAGGCTGTTGGCGGCCACCGCAATCGGTACGGACGCCAAGGCCAGCACGATGCGGATCCACAGACGCGTTTCCATGAAGTACCCGTAGATGATCGCTAGAGTCGTCAGTGAAAGCAGCGAACGGATGCCGCTGCAAGCCTCCGCCACTTCCAACGCCATTGCTGGCAGAATGATGACGTTCCCCTCGCGCAGCGCCGGAACTCCAAACAGAGGCAGCACTCCAGCCGACACCTTCGATGCCAGCACCTGTAAGGGAAAAGTAATTTGGTTCAGCATCAGGGCTGGAATCGGAATCATCAGGATAAGAAAGGCCCAGGGGAAAAACGCTTCGCGTAAATAGCTCCATCCCAGAAAATAGACTGCCAAGCCGGCGATTAGCAGAAGCAAAGAAACGCGCGATAGAAAGAGTTCGGCGCCCATCACGCCGAGTATCAGCACGCTCAGGGCGAATATTATAATGAGCAGCCCCCAGCTGGTAGGTTTCCGCGGCAAGCTGATCAATCGTGACCGCTCCTGCCAGAGTACGAACAGGGAGAACGCTGGGACGAAAAATCCGTGGGAAAAGTTAGGATCACCCCACCATTGTTTGCCCAGTTGCCAGAGGATCGAAAAATAAAGCCAGCCAATCAGTGCCGCCAGAATTGCCGTCTGCCACCACGAGGACTTCGAGGGAAATGCTGGAATTTGTGGCGGTGCCGCCGCGGTTTGTACGATTTGTCCCACGTTAAAAATGCTTAGGGGATAGAAAGAGCATAAGCGAACTTTCCTTGCCGTGCAATCAAGATGCACCGACGCAAGTCACCACGCGCCAGACATCAGTCCTAAGGTTTCCCTCCTTGGCCCTGCTGACCAGCGTCAGCCCGACCGTGCCTGCCGCAGTGGCCAAAACTGTTTGGAGCGGCTCAGCAATCGCTACTGTCAGCAATTAGTTACAGAGGTTACTGCAGTACGTGAGGAGGCCCGTGCACTGTCCGATGCCACACAATGTGAAAAGAGTTTCCCTTTTATGCCGTTTAGGTTAGGTTAACAAGGGTAGAGAAGCGCGGGTGTTCTTCCTTGATTTCAGCCTAAGTTGTTGAAAATAAAAACTGATGTCTCCAGTCTCGTGCTGTCTCCAAAAAGTAGGCGATGGCACTATCCGTGCTCCTGGGGTGGTACCAGTTTACTGTCGGCGTAGATTCGCCTCCCGGAGCGCCAAACATGGAAGCCCAAATCTCTGAGAAAGGTAAGCCGTTGGAAGAAGCCCCCAATCCAGTACGCGGTGAAAAGAGGTTCCTTGAGGGACTGAGCCCTAGCATGCGGGCAGTCGAGGCCGTCATAGTGGAGTTGGCGCAAAGCAAGGTTCCAGTGCTTCTGCTAGCAGAGGCAGGCGCCGGGAAGCGCACCATCGCCAGGCGGATCCATGAGACATCGGGCTGGAAGGCGGAGGAGTTTCGCATCATAGGCTGCGCGGGGCTGACGCCGGAGCGCCTCGGAAGTTCGAACGGTAAAGCCTTGTTCAACCCGGGGACGGTGTTTCTGGAGGAGATTGGCGATTTAAGTTCGGCCTGTCAGCTGAAGCTGTTGGATCTGCTGCCCCAGGTGGAGGGGAACCGAAAACAACCCGTCCACACTCGACTGATCTGCGGCAGCGCACGCGACCTGGAGGTCGAAGTGCGATCCGGAAGATTTCGAGAGGACTTATATTATCGTATTAACGGAGTCTGCCTGCGCTTACCCCCCCTGCGCCAGCGCCGCGAGGACATTCCTTTGCTGGTGAACTTTTTTCTGACTGAGTACGCCCAGGATTTTCGTCGTCCTATGCCGGTGTTGAGCGCCCAGACCCAGCGGCTTTTCCATGACTACGCCTGGCCGGGCAACATCCGGGAACTGGAAGATGCCGCCAAGGCGATCGTGGTGCTGGGAGACGAATCCGTGGCGATGGGCGGACTGCGGGCCATGTTGACGAAATCGGGCTACTCCAGCAGTGGAGAACAGGTTTCTTTGAAGCAAGCAGCGCGAGCGGCTTCGCGCGAAGCGGAGAAGGAATTGATTCTGAGAGTCCTGACCAGGACGCGATGGAACCGCCGCCGGGCCGCGCTCGAACTGCAGATCAGTTACAAGGCCCTGCTCTATAAGCTGAAACAAATCGGCTATGGTGAATATGAAACGTCGTAGCGATCAGGAGAGGCGATGAAGCGGAAGCTGGCAGTCACGATGGTGTTGTTGTTCGGCCTATTGGCCGCGGCGGCTCGGGCGCAGGAGGGCGCCAAAGCAGGCGCAAAAGCCAAAGAAAGAGACAATTCGGCCGCGTCTGCTCCCGATCCGTCGGTTGGAGCGGCGACCTACATCATCGGGGCTGACGATACTCTGCACATCGACGTTTGGAAAGAGCCGGACTTGACAGCCACGCTTCCAGTCCGGTCGGATGGCATGATTTCGCTGCCACTATTAAACGACGTGCAGGCTGCAGGACTCACCCCAATGCAACTGGCAGGCTCGCTCACTAACAAGCTCAAGAAATACCTGGCTGACCCACGGGTCACCGTCGTGGTCACCCAGATGAACAGTCAGCGTTATTACGTTACGGGTGAAGTTCTGCACACCGGGGCCCAGCCGTTGCTGCCCAATATGACGGTGCTGCAAGCCTTGGCCAACGCCGGCTTCACGCAATTCGCTAACACCAAGGGAATTTACGTACTACGCGCGGAGAATGGCAAGCAACAGAAGATTCCGGTGAACTATCGGCAGTTGGTCAAAGGCGACGCAATGGGGCAAAACATCTTGCTGAAACCCGGAGATACCATCGTTGTCCCTTAAGGAACCATTGATGAAAAACCGGCACTCCATCTTGGTGGTTTTGTTCCTGGCGCTTGGAATTGGCTGGGCGCAGGACAGTAGTGGACCGGCGCCCTCCAGTAGCGATGCCCAAACCAGGACGGAACCGGCACCCGCGCTTGGACCAGCTCCCATCTCAGTGCAGTTAGAAGAGAATCCGCCGATTTCGGGATTGGACCAGCCTTCTCTCGAGCCCCGCGCCGCGGCCCGCAGTTTCCTGTTGCCGGGGGTGGTAGTCAGTGAGTCGGTGGATTCCAACATTGGCAACACGACCGGCGGTGCTGCAATTCATGGAGTGACTCGTGGCTTCGGCACCTTGACCTTGGAGCGACTATGGAGCAAATACGCGACGGCTCTGAATTACTTGGGCGGTGACGCCTACTTCAGTGGAAACGGTCGCGGGAATACCCTGGTTCAGCAACTCGAGGTCTACCAGCGAATTGCCTGGCGCACCGGACAATTTTCAGTTCGCGACTCCTTTAGCTACTTGCCGGAAGGCTCGTTTGGATACGGGACATTCGGAGGCGCAGGCGCCTACCAGTCGGGGCTTCCGTTCACTGGACCGGGCGGTGGACTGTCCGGAGCCGGCCTTGGCGGCGGCGGATTTTTTGGCGGAGGACAATTTGGCACGCTCGGGCAAGAACCGCGCATCTCGAACGTGGTGCTGGGCGAGGCTATCCAAGCTCTAAGTCCGCGTTCTTCAGTTACGGCGGCAGGTTCTTACAGTCTGACCCATTTCACCAAAAATTCAACCGAAACAATCAATGGTGTGCCAATCGAATTCACCTTGATTAATAGTCGTCAGGCGTCGATACAAGCCGCCTACGACTACCAGTTGGGCCGGCACGATCAGGTCGGCGTCCTCTACGGATTTCAACATTTTCAGTACCCGCTTCAGTCCTCCGGGAATTTTACCGCGCACACCTGGCACTTAATTTACGGCCACCGTATCTCTGGCCGGATGGACTTTCTGCTGGGAGGCGGTCCGCAACTTGTCGTGCTCAGCAGTCCGATGTCCAATGATTCTCGGCGGCTGTCAGTTAGCGGGCGTGCATCCTTGCGGTATCGCCTGCGAAAGGGCGAGGTGCACCTGTCCTACAGCCGCTTCACCACGAGCGGTTCAGGTTTCTTTGTCGGAGCCAACACCGATATTGCCAGAATTTCTCTGAGCGAGCCGTTGAGCCGGCAGTGGGATGCGATGGTCGATATCGGTTATAGCCACAATAGTCAAATCCAACCCGGTGGAGGGTTTACCACCGCGACTTCATACGGCTATGTATACGCTGGCGCCGTCGCCCATCGGAGGTTAGGACGGAGTTTCAGTTTCTTCCTCAGCTATCAGTTCAACGATCTGGCATTTAACGATTCGTTTTGCACCACGTTAGGTCCGTGCAACCGAAGCTCACTGCGGCATGTGGCGACGGCGGGTCTGGAGTGGCACCCACGCCCGATCCGGCTTGACTAATTTAAGGCCATCTTGAGGATGGCCAGGACGGAAAATTGAAATGATTGAAAATCGCGAATTATCCATCGACGACTATTTAGCGATGCTGCGGCGGCGAGCGAAGGTGCTCCTGATTCCGGCGTTCATCGCTCCCTTGGTGGGATTTCTGGTCTCGTATGCGTTCTCCCCGAAGTACACCTCGCAGGCCACCATCCTGGTGGAAGGGCAGAAAGTTCCGGAAGGGTATGTGCAGCCGGTAGTGACCGAAGACCTAACCCAACGCATCGCCACCATGGAGCAGCGGGTGCTGACCCGCAATAAGCTGCAGCCCATGATTGAGCGCCTGGGTCTGGCAAAGGGCGGCAGGGGCGTGGACGAAGTGGTTGACTCTATCCGAACCAATATCGACATCCAGCCAGTGGAGCCTGGTGTTACGAGTGGCTCGACCTCTTCCACCAAGAAAAAGCCCGGGCAGCAGCACACCGACGTTCCCGGATTTTACGTGAACTTCTCGGCCAACAATCCCCGCGAAGCACAGGAAATTTGCGCTGAACTCACGTCCATGTTGCTAGACGAAAATGTTCAGGCTCGAACCGCTGTCGCAGAGAATACCACCCAGTTCTTGGCGCGGCAGGTCGAGCAGGCCAAGCACGACCTGGACGAACAGGACAGCAAGCTGGCCGTCTTCAAGAAGCAATACGTGGGCCAGTTACCCGGTGACGAGGACAGCAACCTCAAGATCCTGATGGGGCTCAATTCGCAATTGGACGCGAACACCCAGACCATGAACCGGGCGCAGCAGGACAAGGCCTATACCGAATCCCTGCTGGCTCAGCAATTGACCGCATGGAAATCCTCAGACTCTGCAGCCAATCCGCAAACTTTGCTGCAGCAGTTGGCCGCTTTGCAGAGTCAGTTGATCACTCTGCAAGCCCGTTACACCGAGGACCATCCCGATGTGGTGAAGACGAAAAACGATATCGCGGAAATCAAGCGCAGGTTGAAGCAGGTCGACTCGGGAGCGGACGAGAGCCAGGATACTGCTGTTGACAAGACAAAAGGCGCGGAACCGCCGGAGATCCAGAAACTGCGTCTGCTGATTCACCAATACGATGAAGCCATTGCCCAGGCCGCCCGCGACCAGAGGCGTTTGCAGGGTCAGATCCAGGCGTACCAGGGACGTGTGGCACTCAGCCCCGGAGTAGAGGAGCAATACAAGGCGTTGACTCGGGACTACGAAACCGCCCAGAAATTCTATAACGAACTGTTGGCCAAGAAGAGCGAGTCAGAGATGCAGACCAATATGGAGCAGGAACAGCGGGGCGAGCTGATGAGACTGCTGAACCCCGCTAACCTCCCCGAGACGCCCAGTTTTCCGGTGCGGTGGATGTTCGCCGCGGGAGGTCTGGGAGCTGGACTGGCCTTAGGTCTGGGCCTGGCCATGTGGCTAGAGTTACGCGACAAGTCCATCCGCGATGAACAAGATGTGATGGCGGCACTGGAACTTCCGATGCTCGTGTCAATGCCTTGGATCGGTTCCGATGGTAAGGCCCGGAGCAGCGACGGCAGAGTGTATGGCCGTTCCAAGCCGCCAGCCGACGAGGAGAAGCAGACGGTCGAGGTTTAACGGTCAATGTACAAGGAATTCTTTGGACTTCGAGCCAATCCGTTCAACGTAAATCCGGACCCGCGTTACCTGTTTCTGACGCGGCACACGGAGGAGGCACTGGCCTGCCTGACCTACGGCATCCAGAGCCGCAAGGGTTTTGTGCTGCTAACGGGGGAAGTAGGAACAGGCAAGACCACCCTCATCAATAAGCTGCTCGAGTGGTTGCGTCTGCAGCAGGTAGCGACCGCGTTTATTTTCAACTCGCGGATGAACGTGCCCCAGTTCCTGGATTACATGATGGCGGATTTCGGAATTCCATCCGATTCCCGGTCCAAAAGCCAGGTCTTGATGAAGCTGTACAACTGGTTACTGGACCGTTACCGGGCGGGCGAAACCGCAGTGCTGATTGTGGACGAAGCACAGAATCTTTCCGATGAAGTGTTGGAAGAGATTCGCATGATGACGAACCTGGAGACCTTCACGGAAAAGCTTCTGCAGATTGTGCTGGTGGGCCAGCCCGAACTGGAGCAGCGACTGAAGCAGCCGCACTTGCGGCAGTTACGCCAGAGGCTGACGCTGCGCGCCAAGACCCATCCGCTCTCGCTGGAAGAGACAAAAGCCTATGTCGCGCAGCGCTTGCGCATCGCAGGAGCGAACGGGCAGCAAATATTTGATGCCGAGTCGTTGCTTGCCATTCATCGCTATTCCAACGGTATTCCTCGGGTGGTGAATCTGATCTGTGAGCACTGTTTGGTGAGCGCCTTCGTGGACCAGCACAAATTAGTAACCACGAACGTGGTTGATGCTGTGGCCCGTGACTTTGATTTGGGCGACAACACTACTTCGCAGGTCGTGACCACGCCGCCCAGACCCGCTACGCCGTCAAACTCGGCGGGCGCCGAGAAATTCGATCTGATCGAAGCTTTACGAACGCTGACTACTCTCGCCGACCGCTTACGCGAGTCGGAACAGGACCTCCCCAAGGAAAGGAAACTATGAGCCGTATTCATGAAGCCTTGAAGAAAGCCGAAGAACAGCGAGCTAGTTCCCAGGGAGGTCAAGCCGAGGCGGCCCAGGTGGTGGATATTCCCGCTTCCGAGCCGATGGCGGCGATGCCACTGGCGCAGGGTCCTCCATTGGCAGCCGCCCCAGCGGCGCCGCCCATGCCGTCGTTTGGGACGTCATTCAATTTCGATACCCTGCTTGCACGCTGCGCCCCAGTGAACTGGTCGCCGGACGTGAAGACCATGCTCTTCTTCAACGGCGAGGAGCAGGCATACGGCACCGAGGAATTCCGCACACTGCGCTCGCGCCTTTACCAGATGCGTGAGAAGCAACCGCTCCGGAAGTTACTAGTCACCAGTGCTCTGCCCAAAGAAGGCAAGTCTTTCGTGGCTGCGAACCTGGCGCAAGTGATGGTACGCCAGCATGGCCGCCGGGTTCTGCTCATTGACGCTGACCTTCGGGGCGCCAGGCTACACCAGGCGCTGGGAACTTCTTCCACTCCCGGACTTTCGGAATACCTGCTGGGCGAAGTCGATGAGTTTGCGGTCATGCAAAGGGGTCCCATGGAGAACCTGTTCTTCATCCCGAGCGGACGAACTGTGCAGAGCCCTGCAGAACTGGTCGCCAACGGACGTCTGAAATTTCTACTGAACCGATTGGAACCTTTGTTCGACTGGATCGTCATTGATTCGCCTCCCGCAGTACCGGTCTCGGATGCGGGGTTACTGGCGAACTATTGTGATGGGGTACTGATGGTTGTCCGCTCCAACGCTACCCCGTTCGACATCGCGCGCAAGGCCAGACAAGAGTTTCGCGCAGAGCACGTGGTGGGCGTCGTACTGAATGGCATCGCGGCCGGCTCTTCTTATACCCAGTATTACTACAGCGCCTATGGACGGCCCAACGGCAAGGGAAAAGCCGCGAGGTAGAGCGTGATTCGGCTCTTCAACGTATATTACCCGGTCCGCACTCTGGTTCTGTTGGCGGGGGAAGCCCTGGTCATCTGGACTTCGTTCCTGCTGGCGGTGTGGCGCCAGTCAGGCGAAGACAGTTATCTCGTGCTCAATTACGAATACGGCTACTACAAAATCCTAGCGGTAACGGCTACTGTGATGTTGCTCTCCCACTGGTTTGATCTGTACGACCCGGCCGGCTTCAACGCCAAATGGGAGCAGATTTTCCGCCTCTTATTGGTCCTCGGATTGGTGGCGCTGGCCATGGCGGGCGTGGGATCTATCTTTCCCAGAACCCTGCTCTGGAGAGGCTCCCCGCATATCGGATTGATAATCCTCACGTTCGCTCTGTTCGGCTGGCGCAGCGCCTACGCCTGGCTGGTGCAGCGCCCCTATCTGCGGGAAAAGGTGTATGTGCTGGGTACCGGAGATCGTGCGCAGCGACTGGTGTACGGACTGCGCCAGGGCCGGCAAATGGGAATCGAGGTCGTGGGCTGGAGCGGGACGGTAGAAGGCGAATTCACCCGCGAGGCCGTGGCTTCGCACTTGATGGAACAGGTGGCGCAAACCTCTGTACACCGCGTGATTGTGGCCATGCAAGATCGTCGGGAAGCAATGCCCATGACGGAACTGCTGCAACTCCGGTTGCAGGGAGTGCATATTGAAGAAGCCACGTCCTGGCTGGAAAAAATCACAGGGAAGATCGAGGTCGAGCAGCTTTATCCTAGCTGGATCATCTTTGCTAAAGGATTCCGTTTCAGTGGCACTTTCAGATTCGTGCGGCGGGTGTTGAATTTTGGCGTGGCGCTTATCGGGCTCCTAGTCACCCTTCCGCTTCTTCCTTTTATCATTCTTGCCATCAAATTGGATTCACCGGGACCGGTGCTTTATAAGCAGAAGCGCGTAGGGCGCAAGGGTGTGCACTTTTACTGCTTCAAGTTTCGCACCATGCGGGCCGACGCCGAGGCGGACACAGGTCCAACCTGGGCGCTCGATGATGATCCGCGCATCACCCGAGTGGGCAGGTTCCTGCGCAGTTCGCGGCTGGACGAGATTCCGCAATTGTGGTGCGTGTTGAAGGGTGACATGCAATTTGTTGGCCCGCGGCCCGAGCGCCCCGAATTTGTGGAATGGCTCAGCAATGAGATTCCGTTTTATGGTGTGCGCCACGTGGTGCGTCCGGGCATCACCGGTTGGGCGCAGGTTCGTTATAAGTATGGTAATACGCTGGAAGACGCCAAAGAAAAGCTCCAGTATGACCTGTTCTATATCAAGAACGCTTCCATCGGCCTGGACCTTCTGATCATGTTCCACACCATCAAGATCGTCTTGCTGGGTCGAGGCGCGCAATGAAATGGGTCTTCTGGGGAGCGGCATTCGTCATCGTTTACGCCTATTTCGGCTACGCCGGCTGGCTCTGGATCCGCAGCCGCTGGCGCCGGCGTCCCGTCACCAGAAGCGCCTACACGCCTGCGATTTCCCTTGTCATGGTGGTTCGCAACGAGGCGACGATACTTGAGAACAAGTTGCGGAATTTGCTGGACTTGAATTATCCCAGTGATCTGGTCGAGATTGTCGTGGCTTCAGACGGGTCGACCGACGGCACCAACCAAATCCTCTCCCAATATGCCGGGACTCCACGGGTCCGAGCGGTCTTCCTCGTGTCTTCGCGAGGCAAGGCGGCAGGGCTGAATGAAGCCGTCGCGATTGCCAGAGGTGACATTATCGTTTTTACGGACGCGCGGCAGAAAATTGAATTGGATGCGGTTCGTCTGCTCATGGAGAACTTTGCTGACCCGACGGTAGGTTGTGCCAGCGGAGAACTGATGCTGGGCTATCCCGATTCCGGAGAGTCGGCCAGGGGAATGGGGTTGTACTGGAGAATCGAAAAGAAGATTCGCGAGTGGGAAGCAGCCTCCAGTTCCGTAATCGGAGCGACAGGAGCAATTTACGCTTTGCGGCGAACGTTGCTTGCTCGCCTGCCCGAAGAAACCATTCTCGACGACGTCTACATTCCGATGCATGTATTGAAGCAAGGAGCGCGTGTGGTGTTTGACCCGCGGGCGCGTGCCTGGGACCTCCCAGACCTAGGTACAGGTCGTGAGTTTGCCCGCAAGGTGCGGACTCTAAGCGGAAACTACCAGCTCCTTCAGCTGGCACCGTGGCTGGTGACCAGCGCGAATCCGGCACGGTTCGAGTTTGTAAGTCACAAGCTGCTTCGGCTGGTTGCCCCATTCGCATTGACCGCGGCCCTGTTGACTTCGGCTTTGCTGCCCGCCCCGATCTACCGTATTGCTTTGCTTTTGCAACTCGCGTTTTACGGTCTCAGTCTGCTGGCAATGGCGCGATTGAAGCTCGGGCCATTGGCTCGCCTGGGGGATGCGGCCTTTACTTTCGTGGTATTGAACACCGCAGCCGCGGTAGCCTTTGCGAACTTTGTTACCGGCCGCAAGGCAGTATGGATTCGGTGATTGAGCGAAATCATGGATTCATGGGAATGGATAGTGCGCTAAAGGACTCCGGGCTGGAAAGGGTTGACAACCACGTCAAGCCTAAGGGTTTTGAGCTGGTTGTTGCCACAACCAGCGACATTCGTTCGCATCCTCATGAATTGTACATTTCTATGATCGCGAACCGCTTGGACCAATGGGCCCGGCCTGACTGGCTGGACTTGGGTTGTGGGTGGCACTTTGACTGGCCTTGGGAGCTTGAAAGAGAAAAGAAAATGCTGGGCCGCGCCAATGTGGTTGGTCTTGACTTGGATTGTCAGGCAGTGGCCAAGCACCGAACGATGGTAAAGAAAGTGGTCGGGAGCATCGCCACGCTTCCTTTTGCGAGCGGGAGTTTTGACGTTGTGACCGCCAACGTAGTCGTGGAACACTTGAAATATCCTTCGTTGGCGTTTTCGGAGGTATTCCGTGTTCTGAGGCGTGATGGGTCTTTCATCCTTCGGACTCCGAGCGCCCGAAGCTATTTTGTTCGCATCGCGCGTTTGCTGCCCCAGGGTTTTAAGGTCTGGCTGGCCACTGGAATTATCCAAAAGCGAAAGCCGGAGGACATTTATCCCGCTCACTACCGGGCTAATACTTCTGCGGTGATTGAAGAAATCTGCAAAATCGTTGGGTTTCGAAGACTAGATGTCAGGGTGACCAGGGCGCGTGGAATTTTGACTAGGGTGCCGGCCTTGGCCCGGGTCGAGAGGATAGCGGCATCCGCCGCAGGAATGAGCGAAGGCAACTTGGTAGTTGAGGCGTTTAAGTGACAAAGAATATTTGCACTGGGAGAATGGGTAGGTAGGAGACGCTCAAACCCAGGCCGCTGGAGAGAGTTGAGGCGTAGTTCGGTAGTCGCCCGCACGCCGCGGGCGCCGAGTGAAGGGAATTACTGATGGCAATAGCACGACAAGTCTTGGGAAACGATCAGCCGCGGGAGGAGAAGAAGGTTTTGAATGGCGCTTTCTTTTGGTTGAGCGCCTTCTATTTCGTTTATTGCGCCCGGCCTGAGGATTGGCTCCCCGGTTTGAAGTACGTTCCGCTAGCGAAGATTACCGCCTTTTTCACTTGCGCCGCCCTGGTTATGAGCATGGGAAAGGCGAAGCGGGGCCTTCGGGATCTGCCGAAGGAAGCCTACTATCTGATCATCATGATTGGGTTGTTGCTGGTTTCAGCCTTGCTGTCTCCGATATGGAAGGGCGGTGCTTTCGTCCACAGTCTGGATTTTGGCAAAGTATCTATCGCGTGGGTGATGACCTTTCTGCTGGTTACTGACTTCTCCCGACTCCGACGGGTGATCTTTATTCAAGCTGCTTCAGTCGCGGCCATTGCCATTATCTCTATTGTGAAGGGCCACAATACTCCTCGGCTAGATGGCGTACTGGGCGGAATCTACTCGAATCCCAATGATCTGGCGTTTGCCATCGTCTTGTCCCTTCCTTTCTGCCTGGCATTCCTTTTGACGGCAAAGGGATTACTGCGCAAATTAGCCTGGACGCTGGCTATGCTGGTGATGGCTGCAGCCTTGTTTCTGACCGCTTCCCGAGCCGGATTCATTGACCTGGTCATCTCAGGCACAGTTTGCTTGTGGCATTTCGGGATCAGGGGACGTCGTCCGCAACTAATTGTCGCAGCCGGGCTCGCTCTGATGGTGCTGATGATCGCAGCGGGTGGCCTCCTCAGGGCCCGATTTGCAACCATTTTCGCCGATGAAGTAGATCCGAATGTTCAGAGCGCCTATGGATCTTTCGAAGAGCGAAAGTTCCTCATTTTCAAAGCAATAGAGGGTATTGAGCACTACCCTGTGTTCGGAGTTGGAGCACACGACTTTGCTAACTATTCAGGCCTTTGGAAAGAAGTTCATAACGCCTACCTGCAGATAGGCGTGGAGGGCGGCATCCCGGTCCTGATGCTCTATCTCGCATTCTTCGGACGGGGTTTTGGCAATCTCAAGATCCTGAGGCGAAGGCGGCGGGACCTGGATACGCACACCACACTTTTCGTCGGAGCCCTGCACAGTTCCCTTATCGGCTTTGTAGTGGGGGCGCTTTTCGCTCCGGAAGCATATCAGTTCTTCCCCTATTTTGCGGTTGCCCAGACTTCGGTTTTAGTGGCAATCATACATGAACAAGAACAGGTTGAAGCCGCGGTGCCGGAACCTTCCAGCGGACTCACACCTCGCGCGGAACCTTATGACAGAAGCGGAATCCCAATCCCAGTCCCGTTTGTCCGCTGAATTGCTCAGCATGATCCGCTGCATTGCCTGCCGGGAGCCCTTGAAGCGTCAGGATGACGGATACTCCTGTTCGGCTTGCGGGCGAAGGTTCCCGGAAGTGCGCGGCGTGCTCCGTTTTGTGGCTGCAGACAGTTATGCCGATAGTTTCAGTTATCAGTGGCAGCGTTACGCCCGAACTCAGCTCGACCATTCAGGCAGGAGCCTCTCCGAGCACGACTTCATCAAGAAGACGGGATTTGCGCCGGAAGAGCTGCGGGGGAAGCTGGTCCTGGATGTTGGCTGCGGCATGGGCCGGTTCGCTGAGGTGGCAACGCGCTGGGGCGCTCGCGTGATAGGAATCGACTTGAGCGCGGCGGCGGAGGTAGCGGCGCGCAACCTGGTGGATCGCGATTTTGTCGCCATGCAGGCGGATGTTTTTGAGCTACCATTCGCACCCGAAAGCTTCGACTACATCTACAGCATCGGCGTGCTGCATCACACTCCCGATTGCGAAAAAGCGTTTAAGAACCTGCCTCAATATTTGAAGCCGGGGGGTAGCATCGTGGTTTGGCTCTACAGCGGTTACAACAAATGGTATCGCTTCAGCGATCAGTACCGAAAGCTTACTCACCGCATGTCGATCCGGCAGCTGCACGCTGCTCTGCGGGTGGTGGTGCCATTCTTCTACTGGCTCGATCGTGGTCTTCGGGCACTACCCCTTGTCGGGCGGCCGCTGGCGGGCCTTGTACATCACGTTTTTCCTGTCAACCGGCATCCCGACCCGGAAGTTAGAGTCCTGGATACATTGGACTGGTATTCACCGAAGTACCAGTCGAAGCATACTTACGAAGAAGTGTTCCGCTGGTTCGAAAACTGCGGGCTGGAGGCGATGAGCGTGGCCGAAATATCCATCGGTGTCCGGGGTCGCAAGCCTTTAACAGGGCCGCAGAATGAGTCACAAGAGACTCTGAATGCGACCGGCGCGCCGGTCGAGCGCGGGTAGCATGGGCGATGATCATGGGGCGGCACCGATGGTAATCAGCAAGGATCACAGAGCGCGGCCGCCACGCATTCGCACGCCGCTCAGCAAGAAAGTCGCTTCCGTGCTGCGCTGGTTTCCCGGTTATGCCTGGCAGCGGCTTAGGCGGCGCACGCCTGCTGGCACGGTTCATCTTATTCTGGCAGTCGCCGACCATTTCGAGCCAGCAATCGTGCCGGACGGCGGGGCAATGGCGCGCGCGCCTTACGACGAGCAAGAGCGCCGGCTCGAGTCTTGGTGCCGGGAATATCCGCGACTGGTTGACCAATGGCGGGACCCGGAAGGCCGACCGTTTAGCCACACCTATTTTTATCCGGCGGAACAGTACGACAAAGGTCTGATCGAGCGGCTCGCGCAACACTGTCGCGATGGTTGGGGTGACATCGAGATTCACCTGCATCACGGAGTACACGCACCCGATACGGCGGACAACACCCGCAGGCAACTGCTGCAATTTCGGGATTGCCTAGCGTCGGAGCATGGGTGTCTGAGCTATTGGGAGGGTTCCGGTCCTCCGCGATACGCCTTCGTGCATGGTAATTTTGCTTTAGCCAATTCGTACAAAGGGCGCGGATGCGGGGTCGACGCGGAGATGCAGGTGCTTGCCGACACTGGATGCTACGCCGATCTAACCCTGCCCGCCGGCCCCTTCCATCCGGCACAGACTGGGAAAATCAACTCGCTCTATGAATGTACGCTACCGCTGAATCAACGGGCTCCGCAGCGTCGAGGGCGGGATCTGCAACGCGGGCGACCGCCGTCGGTTTTTCCGGTCATAGTTCAGGGACCCCTGCTGCCGGACTTCGTTCCCTCGAAAAATTCCCGCGCGCTGACCATCGAGAACGGTGCGCTCACGCGAGCGAATCCGCCGAGCCTCCGCCGGCTGCATCTGTGGAAGCAAGCGAGGATTTCTGTGCAGGGCCGGCCTGACTGGTTATTCATTAAACTGCACTGCCACGGCATGGACCCGACGCAAGAGAGCGCTGTGTTGGGCGCACAGATGCGGCAGTTCCTTAGCGAACTCGTCGACGGCGCAACCGAGAGAGGCGAGATCCTTCACTTTGTTTCCGCCCGCGAAATGGTAAACATTATGCTGGCGGCTTGCGAAGGGCGGGAAGGAAATCCGGGGCAGTATCGGGACTACCGGTTGAAGCGAGTCGCCGCAACTGTCGCCCAGCCGCAAGACGGCGGAACATCACAGATCGTTCTGAAAGGATAGGGCATGTGCGGAATCGCGGGCATCGTCAGCTCGAACCCTGGCGAACGAATTGAAGCAGCCACGATCCACCGGATGTGTGACGCTATCGTGCACCGGGGGCCTGACGATGAAGGGGTTTTCGTCAAAGACGGCACCGGTCTGGGGATACGCCGGCTAAGCGTGATTGACTTGGCCGGCGGCCACCAACCCGTTTTTAACGAGGATGGAACCGTCTGGGTGGTTTACAACGGAGAGATCTATAACTTTCCTGAACTTCGTCCCGAACTCGAAAACCGGGGCCACCGCTTTTCCACGCACAGTGATACCGAAGTTATCGTCCATCTCTACGAAGAGATGGGGGCGGAGTGCGTTCAGAAGCTGCGGGGAATGTTCGCCTTTGCGCTCTATGACGAGCGACAGCGCCGTTTACTGATTGCCCGCGATCGACTGGGCAAGAAGCCACTGCACTATGCCTTCGCCGATGGACGCCTGTTGTTCGGATCAGAAATTAAGTCGATGTTGGCGGTGGCTCCGGAACTCTCCACGATCAACCAGCAAGCCCTGCTGCAATACATGTATTTCGGCTACATTCCCGATCCCGCCACCGCCTTCACGGCCATTCGGAAGTTGCCGCCGGGCCACCTTTTGGAATTCGAGAGAGGTGAGGTTCGGATTTCGAAGTATTGGGATCTGCCGGAATACGGTACGCACCAGCCGCGCAGCGAGGAAGAGTGTTTGGAAGAACTTGAATACCGCCTCGCTGAAGCAGTGCGGATCCGGCTAATTTCCGACGTACCCCTGGGCGCTTTACTCAGCGGTGGCACGGATTCGTCCACGGTGGTTGCGCTGATGGCTCGGGCCAGTTCGAAACCCGTCCGGACTTTCTCGATTGGTTTTCGGCACGACGACTTCAACGAGGCTCCCTACGCGCGCATGGTCGCGCAACGGTTTGGCGCCGAACATCACGAGTTGGTCCTGGAGCCTAACGTGGTGGAGACGGTCGAGACCTTGACGCGCTCGCTGGAGGAACCATTTGGCGACTCCTCGATGTTGCCCACTTATTACGTTTCCTGCCTGGCTCGGCAGCATGTCACAGTGGCCTTGTCGGGGGACGGCGGCGACGAAATGTTTGCGGGCTACGGGCGGTACCGTATTCACTCGCAACGCCAGATGTTCGAGCGCGTGCCGGCTTGGGTCCGCCGCTGGTATCGGGAGCAGATTCATCCCCGCCTACCCCGTTCCATGTATGGACGCAAGTTCTCCTACAACGTTTCCTTGCCTTGGCGCGAACGCTATGTGGATGCGGTTTCCTTCCTTCCCGCGTTCGAACGAGAAATTCCGCTACTTTCCGATGAATTTCGGGAGACCGTTCGGCAGGGCGAGGACCCTCAGCAGATTCTGTTGCGGTACTTCGACCAGGCTCCAGCCCACGATCCCGTTAGCCAGATGCTCTATGTCGACACCAAGACTTATATGGTCGCCGACATTCTGACCAAAGTCGACCGCATGAGCATGGCGACGTCGCTCGAAGTTCGCGTTCCCATGCTCGATCATGTTTTCGTCGAGTGGGTTACCGGTTTGCCTCCGGAATGGAAGATGAGGGGTAAGAAACAGAAATATATTTTGAGAAAGTTGGCAGAGCGGGTGGGTGTGCCCAAAGAGGTCCTGCACAGAAAGAAACAGGGTTTCGCGTTGCCGCTCGTGCACTGGATTCGCCACGAACTGAAGGACCTGCTGCTGACGGTTCTACTCGAACCCCGCACCCTTCAGCGTGGATATTTTAATCCCAAAGCTATCCGCCGACTCCTGGACGAGCACTTTGAGGGCAGGCGCGTCCACTCTGGCCGCATTTGGCGCCTGTTGATGTTTGAATTGTGGCATCGCAATTTTCTTGAAACATTCCGCACGGCGGATCTTGCGCAGCAACGGGATCATGCCACCTCCATGCGCGGGGGGATGGGATGATCCCGGCACGTGATCAAGAAACCGGACAAAGGCAGGTGAACCAATCAGAAAGCGCTACGAAAGAAAGGCTTGGGCCCGAAAGCCACTTACGTCCCGGCGTCTTCCTGATGATCCAGAGCCTTGAGACGGGAGGTAGCGAGCGGCAGTTTGCAGCCTTGGCCCGATCTCTCGATCCCCGCTCCTTCCGCCTGTATTTGGGTTGCATCCGGCAAAGGGGACCCTTCCTGGATGGTTTAGGCGAGTTGCCGGAGTTTCGCTTGGGCGGGAGCCTGTCTGGCCTGCAATCCCTGCGATCTCGTCTCCGGCTGGCTCAGCACTTGCGCCGGAATGACGTTGCGATTGCGCAAGCCTTCGACTTCTATTCGAACCTGACGCTGATTCCAGCCGCGCGACTGGCGCGGACGCCAGTAGTGATCGGCAGTCAGCGCCAGCTTGGCGATCTGCTTAGCCCAGCACATTTCCGTGCCCAGGCATGCGTGTTCCGCTGGTGCGACGTCGTAGTGTGCAATTCCCGCGCGGCGGCGGAGCGTCTGATTGAGGCTGGCTTGCCCGAGCGTTCCGTGGAGGTGATCGGCAATGGTCTTCCGTCTTCCGCCTTTGCCGAAATTGTGCCAGCGCTGTCCCGCAGCCCGGGAGTTCTTCGTGTCGGCATGATCGCGCGCATGAATGCGCGCTACAAGAACCATCGAGTTTTTCTGCGTGCCGCAGCCCGGCTTCATCGCAATTTGCCGCAATTGGAATTTCTGCTGGCGGGTGACGGGCCTTTACGTCCGGAACTTGAGTGCGAAGCGACGGAATTGGGAATATACGATCGAGTTCGCTTTCTGGGGGACCGCCGAGATATTCCCGCGGTGCTTGCGTCGATGGATGTTTCCGTGGTCCCGTCCGACTCCGAGAGCTTGTCCAACGTCGTGCTGGAATCCATGGCGGCTGGAGTGCCTGTGGTCGCTAGTCGTGTGGGCGGAAATTCTGAGTTGGTGTCAGAGCAACGGGGATTACTGGTTCCACCGGACGACGAAGCGGCCCTCGCCGCGGCCGTGGAGCGCTTGCTGAACGATGCCGCACTACGCGCCGAGCTGGGCCGAAACGCCCGGGAATACGCGCAGGCAAACTTCAGCATGAAGCAGATGCACGAACGGTATGAAGGTCTCTACACCAGGCTGCTAGTGAAAAAGAATTGGCGTGCCAGTCCCGGCCGGTCTCGGCGGATGCAATCTCCCGGCAGCGCACGGTTACGGGTAGCCATAGTTGCACCCACTCTGCGCTGGGTAGGTGGACAGTCGGTGCAGGCCGATCTGCTGCTGCGAAATTGGCGGGATGACCCTGACGTCGAGGCCCGATTCATTCCCGTGGATCCTGCATTCCCGCGCGGATTGGGTTGGGTTGAGCGCATCCCATTTGTGCGCACCGTGGTTCGGTCACCTCTCTACTGGGCAGAGTTGTGGCGAGGTTTGCAGGGGGTCGATATTGCGCACATCTTTTCCGCGTCCTATTGGTCGTTCCTGCTGGCTCCGGCACCCGCTTGGCTGGTGGCGCGGTTTCGCGGCAAAAAGACACTGATTAACTACCACAGCGGGGAGGCGCGGGACCATATGAGACGGTTTCGCAGCGCGCACGTTGTCCTCGCTCGGGCCGACCGTCTAGTGGTTCCGTCTGGATATCTGGTTGACGTTTTCCGGGAGGTCGGACTTCAGGCTGAGATCGTGCCCAACATTATCGACCTTTCGCAATTCTCTTTTCATCAGCGGAATCCACTTCGCCCGTACCTGGTTTGTACGCGGGGGTTCCACCCCTATTACAACGTGGACCTGGTTGTGCGGGCCTTCGCTGAGGTTCAGCAAGCTTTTCCCGAAGCCCGTCTCGATCTCGTGGGGAAGGGGCCTTCGGAGGAGCAGATTCGCAACCTTGTCCGTGGGTTGAACCTCTTCGGAGTTAAGTTCGCTGGGGTAGCGTCACGCCAAGAAATTGGCCGCTTTTATGAGGAGGCTGACATCTTTATAAACGCCTCGAGCGTAGACAATATGCCAGTTTCCGTCCTCGAAGCTTTTGCCGCCGGAACTCCGGTGGTCAGCACCGCGCCGGAAAGCATGCGTTATCTGATCGAGCACGAGCGTACAGGACTGCTTTCTGCTCCGGGAGACGCCGCCGCTTTAGCAGCAAATGTCACTCGCCTGTTGCGTGACCCGGAGCTCGCCTCTCGGTTGGCCGCAAACGCCTATGAGGAGTCGCAGCGTTACCACTGGACGGCGGTGCGGGAGCAATGGCTGAAAGTCTATCGATCCTTGGAATGCCGGACCGGCGAAGCTGCCCAAGAATTATCCACTGTTGCGTAAATGGGCGATGTGACCGCTGACAGGACTAATCCGCAGGAATGACTGATACCAAGAAGTATTCTTATGCGGATGGCAAGCCCAGGTCTCTATCGCGCTGGATCCTATATTTCCTCTCCGCCGCCGTTTTCCTGCTCCTAGCTCTCTTGCGTTGGGGCGGCTATCTCCTGATTGCCAATGATCCGTTGCCCACCCACGTGGAAGCAGCAATCGTTCTGCAGGGTTCAATTGTCGGCGAAAAGGCACGGATCGCCGGAGCCATGCAACTGTTGCAGCGTGGCGAAGCAGGCAGAGTCCTGTTAAGCGTTCCGAAAGAATCCTATTGGGGCGAGGCGATACCGCCAGTCGCCCGCCGCTATATCGAGAGAAGCTACGGCGATGACATAGCGGCCCGCGTGGACTTTTGTGAAACGGGTCCGGATGTAAATTCCACGGGGCAGGAAGCACGGGCTCTTAGCCCTTGTATTCAAGAACACGACTGGCACTCCATTGCTGTGGTTACTTCGAACTATCACACCCGCCGAGCTGGAATTCTTTGGAGAAGCGTGCTACGGAAGTACCAACCATGGGTTCACGTGTCGGTCTGCGGAGTTCCTGACCCGGAGTTCCAGCCGAGGGGATGGTGGCGCAAACGGCTCTACGCGAAAACCTGGCTCCTGGAGTTCGCAAAACTGGTATGGACACTGCTGGGCGCACGATAATTTTTTTCGTCCCTTTACCCCGTAGAAATGAAGAGGCTACTCGGAGAATGCCCTTTCCAAGTTCCAAAGGAATTCGTGATCGGGCCGCGGTGCGTTGATTCGACTGAGAAGAAGGGGATTCGCCCCCATGCGTACCGGACCGCTTGTGGTTGTGACTGCCGCAGTGTAGCCGGCTTCCCTGGTCATCGCGAGGGTTCGGTCGCTCCATTGCGGCTTAAGCGCCGGGTGAGGATAGGAAAAATGGGTGACCGGTCCATGGAGATGCTCCTCCATTTGTCGTTTCGATTCGAACAGTTCGGCACGAAGCGCCGCGTCTTGAGAGACGTGAGCGATGTTCGGGTGAGTCACAGTGTGAGAACCCACGACATGACCGGCGCTGCTTAGCGCCTTCGCTTCTTCCCAATTCATCATGAACCGATGCCGGGGAAGCGCTGACTCAACTTCTAATTCCCGCTCGATGGCGCTGACAGCACTTTGCTGCGTGTCCGCGACGAGGGGAGCGCACATCTCGTATGCCCCTACGAGCGCGGAGTCCCGCGCAGACGGATCAGAAATGTCCCATGTCCGGTGCAATCTGGAGCTTCGCCAGGTTTTGCAGTGAGTGGTCATGAAGGCGTGACGGACCCGGCTATACCAAGGCGCGTCTGGCTGGCCCATCAAGCCGACGGTGAGGTAGAAGGCCGCTGGAATGCTGAAGCGCTCAAGGACTGGAGCAGCCACTTCAAGATTGTCCAAAAAGCCGTCATCAAAAGTCACAGCCACCGCCCAACGCGGCAACTTCTTTCTTCCTTCTAAGAAAAGGAGGATTTCCTCCAGAGAGACGGGATTGAACTGGCGGGCGATCAATTCCATGTGCCGAGCGAAGACTTTTGTTGCATGGGTGATGCCCGGACCGATCCAGTCCGCGTCCGTTTCCGGTTCGTCTCTCACGGAATGGTAAGTCAGGATTACGGCTGCAGGAGGCGAGAGTCGGGCTGCAGCCCGCAGACTTCCGGTTTTTATCAGGGCCTTTTTTGCCCATCGTTTCAGCAACTGAATCCCCGCGACTGCGTCGGCTGCGTCTTTCGACCTGCGTGTTACGCTAACATGCGTGATGATCTCCATCAAGGTGGACAGCGAGGATTACAAGCCCTGGACCTACTCTCCATACGAAGGTTTCTGCCGATCCCGAACTCGATGGAGGCAAAAGTAAATGGCTTCAGAGGAGAGTCTGAAGATACAGCTCTATGACAACCTGGGAAGCTTGGAAGGCATCCGCGCGGACTGGGACGCTCTTTTGGCTGAATTTCCTCATGCCACCACATTTTCCACCTGGGAGTGGCTGGCTCCGTGGTGGCGCGCCTTCGGGGAAAGTGACCGCCTGCACGTCCTGGCGTTCCGTGATGCGGCCTCGGCGCTCGTCGGTTTAGCACCCCTAGCTTTGACCACCCTCAGCGTTTTTCCCACCCGCCTGCGGTTGCTTCGAATGATGGGGGACGGTAGCCATGATTCGGATAATCTGGATCTGCCCGTACGAAGCGGGCGGGAAGCAGAATTCAGTAGCGCTCTGCTGGATTGGCTGGAGCAGCACGCGCGAGACTGGGATATATGTGGGTTGCATACCCTCCCCGCCCACTCTCCCGTCGGCCTCAGGCTGCTGAATGACTTGAAACTGCGCAATTGGAGAACGTTCACTTCGACCCATCCCCATACCGTGGTGGAGCTACCAGAAAACTGGGAGACCTACACGAAGGCACTCTCCAGCAAGGAGCGCGGCAAGATTGGACTGCGATCGCGGCGCCTGGAGAAGAAATACAAAGTGCAGATTCGGAAGTGCACGGATGAAGCAGAGTTGGATTCTCTCCTGGCTGCTCTTTTTGAGCTGCATGGCCAGCACTGGCAATTGCGGGGCCTGCCTGGAACATTGCGCTCGCCGGCACGACGTCAGTTCTACGGCGAATTGGCGCGGCTGTTGCTTGCACGCCGCAGGTTAGAATTCTGGGCGCTCGAACTCGATGGCAGGATCGTTGCCCTTCAATTTGGGTTTCGCCACGGCAGTACGGTCTTTTCCCTACAGGAAGGCTTTGATCCAGAGGACGCCTCCGATAGCGTTGGTTATGTCCTCCGGAGCCAGGTGCTCAAGCAGTTGATAGCGGATGGCGTGCGCTGCTATGACTTCCTCGGCGGAACGGACGAGTCGAAACTTCGCTGGGGAGCGCAAGTGAAGAGCTATCTCAACATCGATTTCGCCAGGCCGCTCACCCGAGGTACGCTTCACCTATCCCTGCAATATAAGAGTGCGGAAACTAAAGCGTGGCTGCGGACAAATCTGCCTCAGCCGTTGTTGCGCGTGTTGAAGCGTGGACGCGGAATTTTACCGGAAGGATAAACGGTTTTGGATCGTCGTAAGCAGCCTGGGAAATCCACAACAATTGGCGCAAGGAACTATTGGGCGCTACGGCTTCGCCGTTGTTGTTAATTCATAACCGAGGGAACGCATTATCTCGCCCCAAGCGGACTCGATCTGAGCCACAGAGCGCTTGGGCAAGGCCGTCCGCCACCCACCCGAAACCGCTTTGCGAACGAAAGGTTTGTCCTGCCGCGTTCCTTTGGTTTCTTTCCATTGGTGAGCCTGCTCTTTCTCCAGTTTGCGCATGCGGTCGGCCGAACTTAGTTCGACGGCACGGGCTACCCGCTTCGGATTGGAATCCAGTCCAAGGAACGCGGCGATCTTAGTGCTTTCCTCGACGGTGCGGGCTTGCATGTCTTCATAGCGAAGCAGTAAGAAGTTTGGATGGCCTTGCCGCGTGGCCAGCCAACTGACAACGTGGTCGCCCCATGAACCGGTGTTCGGTTCAAACTCGGACTCGATAAAGCGTGGGACAAACTCTTCCAGGCCGCAGTCTTCGGTGACCACCTTCCGTTTGAGTTGGAACTCGTAATATGAGACCGCCACATCTCGTGGGTCGCGCACGATATAGATGACTTTCTTGTATCGCGGATCGAAACACTCGTGGCTCTTGACGATGCGGGGCCTCGGAAAAGCGCGCAGCACGCGGTCTGGAACATCGTAAATCTCAGGGATGCGCGACTCCAGACCGGCAAACGTCACGGGGTTGTCAGCGTTAATCAGGTTGCAGACCAGGAACCGGGTCCAAGTGTTTCCGGACCTGGGAAAAGAAACCAGAAACGTATCATCAGGGTAGACGGTTAAGGCGCGGGCCGCGAATTTCCTTCCCGTCAGGACCCTGCCATAGTCGGTCAACCATCTTCTTAAGCTCGGCATCTTTAGTTCTTAGAGCCTCGCTATAAATTTAGCCTACCTGCCGGTTTAGCGCCAATTTAGCGGGGTAGTCGCGTACTCCGATGAACTTGTTCGACCCGCGCCTGCGGGAACCGGGGACGGTGAGCGGCGCGTCCGAGAATTGTTCGACTACTCTAAAGTATCCACCACTGTGATCGAGGCGGGAATTGTTCCCGAGGGGAATGGCGAACCCAACACGGGGGTCAAGGTTCCGGTCGTTTTGTCGATTGCAAATCCCGATACATTGTTCGCGGAACCATTCGTCACGTACAAGAAGCTGTCGGAAAGATCGAAGCTCAGCGAGTATGGCTCGGAAACCCCGTCGAAGGGAGAAGTTGGGAGTAGCTTCAAGCTTCCAGTATTGCCAAATAAATTGTAACCGGAGATTGAGCCAGGGTTGCCACTCCCCACATAGACTCGTTTCGAGGATGGCTCTACCACGATGGAATGCGCCAACCCCGCGCCAGGAAACGGAGAACCCCGCACCGCCACCAACTGTCCACTCGGCCCATCGACTGCATAGGCGGTTACTCTGCCGGAGGATTTACTGGCAGCATACAAAAACCGTCCTAGCGGATCTATGGTGACTGCGACTGGATCTCCATCCGAAGGAGCAGAACCAACATCGGTCAGAATACCCGTGCCCGCGTCAATCTGGTAGATGGAAACAGTACTCGACTGCGCGTTAGCAACGTAGAGAAACTTGCCTCGCGGGTCAATCGCCAATCCGAGTGGGGCAGATCCAGAATTTGGAAACGGGGAGCCCGGAACAGGAGCAAGGGAGTTGGTTGACCCGACTGCATATGCGGAGATCGTGTTCGAAAGATTATTTGTGAGATAGATATAGCGCGCGCCGTTATCTACCGCGACCGCGTAAGGCCGCATCCCAGCCACATATGGCGAACCTGACACAGCTGAAATCGCGCCTGTTTGCGAATTGATGCTGAATGCAGAAACCCTGTCGTCACCTGAATTCGCGGTGAAGAGGAACTTTCCAAAGAAGTCTGAAGCAATTGTCCAGGGAGAGTTCCCAGCTCTGAGCGGGAAACCACTCAGTGGTGTCAGGGCGCCAGATGTCGCCGTTATCTGGTATCCCCAGATGTCACCGGACGATGCATTACATTCGTACACGAACTTTGGACCATAAGCGACCGGATGGTTGCCCGATGCCAAAGCGATCGAGATCGCGGAGCCCCGTGAGCGAATAATACTCTCGTAAAACAGAGCTCCAGTCTTAGAGATCCCCAAGATCAATACTTCATTGGAATCATGATCAGCCACATAGAGAAGGGGGTCGGCAGGACTGACCGTCAAGCCTAATGGTCGGGAGGTACCTGTTCCAAAAGCAGCAGAGATTGGTGTCAAGGCGCCACTTGTTGCGTTAATCGCATACGCCGAGACAGTCTTGTCGCCCGAGTTTCCCACATAAAGGAACTTTCCGGAATGATTCACGGCAGCGCTTTCCGGAGTTGATCCTGTCGCAAAAGGCGATCCCGGTACTTGTGTGAGAGCTCCTGTTCCCGGATTAATCGCGTATGCAGATACATTGGCCCCGCCTCCGTTCGGCACGTAGAGATAGTTGCCACTGGGATCAATGACCGCGGCTTTCGGGTTTGATCCAGCAGCGAACGGGGAGCCCGGGGCCGCTATCAGAACTCCAGTAGTCGGATCAATGGCAAATGCCGACACGCTGTTCGACCTCTCGTTGGTCGCGTACACAAAAGATCCTGACCGATAAACTCCCACCGAACTTGCACTGTCACTTGTCGCACACCCAACCAACCTGATCGACCCGGTGGCAGCGTCGATCATGTAACTGCAAATATTGCTACCGTTTGCGGAAATCAGAAACTTTTCGGAAGGATGCACCGCCACCGCAAACTCGGGACCTGTCGCGAAGGGAGAACCTTGCACTGGAGTTAGGGCGCCGGTGGTGCTATCTATGGCATATCCGGAAATGCCTGCGCCCGTATTGGCTGCGTAGAGGAACCTTTGGGACGGTGTCACAGCGACGGCCCGCGGACCACTTCCGGCACCTACGTAAGCGTAGCCGAGCGATCTGAGTTTCGCCTTCTCGATCGCGAAGATTGACACTGTATCGTCTTGATCATTGGCGACGTATGCGAAGCGAGGCACAAGGCGTAGAGTTGACGTGCTCTGCCCGAGGGCCGATGCAAGCAGAGTGATTGAGAAAACCAGAATGCTCCCGCCGTATCGCATAACAAAGGTCCCCCGGGAAATCTACTACGATTTGTGCACGCACGATACGAGTTTCGGACGTACGCCCTCTCGATGAACGCCAAGTGACCCTATCTATGTGAACGAGCAAATCGTCTTGACAAGACCCCCCGCCTGAAGCATACTTCGCCCCTCTCCCAGACGTCTTTCCCAGACGTCTCTAGCTGAAGGAACGCGGCCAGACCTAATTCGAGATATACAGCACGAATGGAGGATTCCGCCATGTCAAACCTCAGCAAGGTTCGAACACTTTCTTGCCTTTTCGTGACTCTCTTACTAGCAACAGCAGTGTGGGCGCAGAGTCGTCAACCCTACCCAGCCGCAAAAACGGACAGACGAATTCGTCCTGAGACCCCCATGGCACCGCCTCTGGTTAACGCTCCGTTTCGTGATCCGGACTTCGGCTCTCCAATGGTGCGTGCGACAGATGAGACCACTAATTTCAAGATCCCAGGGAGCTATTTGCGAAACGAGGCAAGCGGTCAAGGCAATATCTGGAGTAGTGATACCAGTAAGTTTTACGTGATCGGACAAGGTGGTTATGAATTCGCTTTTCACTTCAATCCATCCACCATGAAAATTAGTTCTCTGCCAGGAGCAAGTCCCGGGAAGGGTCTCGTACTGCCGCTCCGGACTGGGTCTTCATTCAGTTTCACAGATCCTGACTTGATTTATGGGACCCGCCCAAACGCCCCCACTTACGATCACCAGCTATCGTTTCTCCACCGCTGTATCTACCCCCGTAATTGATACAAGCACGTGCGGAACTCAGCCAAGCCTCGTCCCGGGTCCCAATGTTGTAGGTGATGATGATGTTAGTTTGTCAAAAGACGATAACCGCCTCGCCATTTCTGAAGGAGGCCCGCAGCAGGGTCAACACATTTTCGTCACGGTGTACGATAAAAAACTCGGATGTCGCTGGTACAACACCCAGACTGGACAAATTGGCGGTCAGTGGGGAGCATCAGGCTCTGCGACAGTTTCAACCAGCTACCTGATTCGCCATGCCTACCTTTCACGGAGCGGCAACTACGTTCGGATCCTGACCAATGGGTCCAGTTGGTACGTGTGGGACGTGGCAACTCTGGTCGTGACTGCGTGCAGTTTTAATAATACCGCAATGGAGTGCGGCGGGTACGGCGTAGTGGGTTATAACAGCTATGTCAACGCTCTTGGAATTGTTGACCAAATGAATATTGGGAAGCGTTCTTTGGCCAACCTGGCTCAGATTACTCCCCTGGTCCCGCTTGTTCCTCCTTTTAATTTCGGGCAAGCAAAACACTTCACCTGGAGCAACGTTGACCAAAATGACAGCACGCCGGTTTGTGCTTCAAGCTACAACTACGAAGGCGATACTGCAATCACGCAGCCGTTCGATGGCGAGATATTTTGTATCGAGACCGACGGCGCGGCTTCAACCGTGTGGCGCTTTGCCCACAATCGCGCAATTTGGGTGAACCCTATTTTCAACACACAACCTCTCGGCAACATATCGATGGATGGGCGGTTCTTCCTGTTCACATCGGGATGGGACGGGCAACTCGGCAACCAAAAAGACGGGACGCCGCGATCCGACGTCTGGATCGTAAAGCTAGACTAAGCTCAGCTGATTACTCGGTCAGTCCGATTTCTCATCAGTCGGAACTAATCTTCCACTCGATTTTTCAACGGACGGCGCGGGTGGGCAGACCCCGCACCTCGCTGACAGCCGTGTGCAACGTTTTTCCCACGTGGTTATCACTCTCGCTGAGGACTTTCCGGCAACTCTACGACGAATGAACCAGGTCCATCGGCTCTGCTTTGGCAGCCGAAGTGCGTCAACTACCCAATAGTCGATTCGACTAACCCGATACCGAGGAGCGACAAACATGGCTGGTCACGTTTGGCTCAACACGAATCTGGTTCGTCTTCACAACGCAGTTCTGTGTGCCAACTGTGAAGTCATTAGCGAGGCCTTGAACGGTCACTGTGCTAGCTGTGGAAGTCAGTCCTTGCTCAGTCTGAGCAGAGTGCTGGGTGGGACGATTGACTCGGAACTATCGGTCGTCTTCGCTACGTCTGCCAATGCCGTCAGCGATAAGGTGCGCGTTCGCTCTCTATCCGCAGCGGCCTAAGATAGTTAACGCATAAACGGCGATTACCCTGACGGCCTCGCTTTGCCGCTGCCCGCCGCGCCCCACCGACCGGGTGTATCCGCCGCCTTGGATTTGTAACCAAGGAGCTCCAACCGTCACTCCTAGGCCTTGGAGCGGCGGAAGCTTTTGGCCATGCGGACGAAATTCAGTGCCCGATCGCGGTGAAAGATGAGCACAACCGCGGCATAGATAAGCGACCCGGCCGTGACCTCGCAGATCAAACGGAGCAGCAATGGCTGCCTGGAAGGCAATATCCATTTCAAGACTCCTACCACCATTACCATGGCCAGCGATCCATCAAACGCAGGACGAACGGCGCGAAAGTATTCCCGGGCTCTCATGCCGATTGTGCTAAAGGTTTTCCTGTAAAGCGGAATTGCGACAAAAGGATAAGCCACTACCCATCCCCACGCGATTCCTTCCGTGCCCCAATGACTGCCGATGTAGAAGGCCACAGGGAGAATGACGAGCGCAGCGAGATCGTTCCACATGACGAAGCGCGCGTTTCCCACGGCAGTCAGGACCTTCGAAAGCAGAGCTACGATGGATCGAAATGCTGCGTATATGGAAAGCACCTCCAGGGGCACGATCATGCCGTCCCATTTGTGACCGAACACCAATGGAACCACCTCGCGTGCCACCAGTCCGAGACCAATGGTTGCCGGAAAGGTCGCGAGTGCGAGAGCCTCCGTCAGCGTGCGAACGTAGCGGCGCAACTCGGCGGGTTCTTTTTGCACGGCTGCCAAATAGGTTGGGGCGACAGTAGTCACGAGGGACGTGACTTTTTCCAGAGGCACGTTGGCCAGGTTCCATGCCATGGCATAGAAGCCCAGAGCGGATTGACCCAGTAGCCGGCCGGCGGTGACATTGTCGAGCCGTTGATAAGAATTCAAAGCGACCACTGATACAGAACTGTGCCAGCCGAACAGAAGCTGCTCTCGTATGGTCTTCAAACGCGGCATGGCGAATCGGAACGGGCGGGCCCTCACGATGAGCGCGGTCCGGACGAGAGTAGCCACCAGGTTGCCCAGCACCAATGCCCAATATCCCAGGCCCAACAGCGCAAGCCCCAGAGTCACAATCGCTGCGACGATGGCGTTGATAGCTTCGAACCCCGACAGCAATCGAAACCGCATCTCCTTCGCCAATAGACCCTCAGGAACTGCGCGGGCTGCCAAGGGGAGAAGCGCGGTACAGGTCACTATCACGACTAAAGTGAGGCCTGGAGTCTCAAAGAAGATTGCAACCGGCTTGGCGAGAAGACTGGCGAGAACGAAGCACACCAGGCCGAGCAGGACTGCGACCGTGTTCAATTGCGCTAACTCGTCGTCGGTGAGATCGCGAAAGGTGACAATGGTTCGAGGAATACCGAGCTCACTTATATATCGCAGATAGGGGAACAAAATAACTGCCATCGCCGCAATGCCGAAATCGGCGGGCGTAAGCAGTCGAACAATGACTACCAGGGAGAGCCAACTGAAGATCTGGCTAGACCAATCTCCGGCTGCCCGCCAAGCCAGGCTGCGAGCGAAGGACTGATCCATTTCGCTAGCTTTGCGGGCCGGCGCGCGGGGTGCGGTTTCGGCCGATGAGGACGACGGTTTCTGTGCGATGGCTTCCTTGGAGTCCAAATTGGTTTTTTACCGGAGCTCAACTATGAAAACGTCGGTTCGATATCCCTTGGTCTTCGGATCAGTGCCCAACTCGTCTTCCCAGTCGGAGGTAAACATGTAAAAGCGGCCGTCCGGCGAGATGTTACCTCGAGGCGTAGACCAAAAGCCGTTGGTTGCGGTGCTGAAGGTGTGGGCAATGCGCCATAGATTGGAGCCCCTACCGTCCACCTGTACGCAAAGGATTTCGTTGTCCCATGGACGCTCCACAGGGAGCGGAGTTCCGACGGTTTTCGGTCCGTCCCGGCGGTAGGCCGAAAAACAAACCGGGGCGCTATCCTGAGGGTCGGCATTGTTCCAGGAAAAGTGTTTGTCCATCCAGGCGGCTGCGGGCGGCAACTGGGGGACTAGCGGCGAGGTCGAGCCTAGCTTATTCAAGGGACGAATCAGGATATCCAACGGATCGCTACGGCCGGAAGGATTTACCATGTGGTCATAACCTATCGCGTGGTGACCACCGCAACTGTCTGGCGGACTTATGGAACATTGACTAGCGTTGAGCGATCCAACCTCCCAAACTACCGGTCCCCTGGGGCCATTGCTACCGCCGCCAATCACAACAAAATCTCCCCTCTTGGAAATCCGCGCATTATGGATACCAAAGCGATAGGGAGCCGAGACTGTCCCTTTTGGACCCCATTGGCCGCCAACTTCTCCGGTTTGCGTGTTGTACCAGCGGCATCCTTTGTCGCGATCGTAAAGGTACACCAAGTAGTTTTTGTCCTGCTGAGGTCCGATCACGGCCATAAAGCGACTGTCATCGGCGTTCACGGAAATATCGTAAGCATGATCCGCAGCGTCTAATTTCACACAACTAGAAACATCGTGCACCTTGGTGGTCTTTCGGGTCACAACGTCGTACTGTTGAAATTCAGCTGGCTTATCCGTTGTTCCGTAAAGGAGGTTAGGCTGGGCGTAGCTGAATTGGGGTTCACCCTTCCAGCCTAAGTTCAAAACCTCTACCTGACGAACCGCCAGCGTCGTGGGACTGAAATCGAAAAGCACAGTGTTCCCACCAGTCATACCAACGTAGAATTTGGTGCTGTCTTTGTTCCAGGAATTCTGTTCCGAAGAGGCGGGGGTGTGAAAGGACCGACCCGATGGGTCGGTTCGGGCATCCGTTGCGCGAACGATGCGCGACCCGAAATTTGGATCGGTTATGACTGAACCAGCGGCTCCCAAAGCTGGCGGAGTCTTGGGATAGGGCTCAACCCGCCGATCTGTCCTCGCACAATAGTTAGGCGGGCCACATGATTTCTCAGCCGAATCGCCCGCTGGCGCGCCGCTCGCGGTTGCACGCATCCCCTGCGTGCCCATCCCGAGGCATACCACCGTCAGTAGCTTCGCAATTGTTGTCAGGCGAGAACCCGATCCACGGAACCCCAAGAGACCTGCTATGTCTCGGGAAATGAAGTCGGTCTTTCCCTGAGACTTCATGTCTTACGGTAGCTTACTCGCAATACCCCCAATTCGCACTTCAAAGAGCAAGAAAACATCTACACCGCCCACTCCTGTAGCTCCGCTTGATGGGCATTGATGGCGCGAAGGTCGTGAGCCACGTACATTTGCTGAATCCATCGATGGTCTCGGAATATCCGATCGCGCAGAGAGTACCAATGGTCAATCTTGACCGTTTGGTTCTTCGCATTGAATTCCTCGATAGCCAGGCGCTCGCCAGCAAAACGATGACTCTCCGGCAGCATAATGTCATCAAAGTAGAGGAAAACGCGACGCAGCATCCGGCTTTGAGGAAAGCAGAAGACTTGAAGTGCTTGCCTGGTGGAGGAGTAAAGATCAATATCCACGGCTACAAATCCCAGGGGCCAACGTTGTCGCTTAACAAATTGCGGCACCGTGTGATGCACATCGCCGATTATCAGCTCGGTAGTGGGCAGTAGTCGCGCCCGTAGCCATTCCTCATCCATAGGGTAATCGCCTGCTTTCCACTTGTCGGGGTGATCACGGTAATCCCCGGCAGTTGAAGGCAGACCGATACCGGTGTCGAACCCAACGACTTTGAGGCCAACCCCGGTTTCTTGCTCCACCATTTGCGCGTAAGCCTGCATGAGAAGCAAACCCTTGCCCTGAGACACGCCAAACTCAATGATATAGATCGAATCGACGCCACTAGATTGGGCAAGGTCCGCAGCGGCGAGAATGCCGCAGAGATAGTGAGGTCGGTCTACGGCGTCCCAGCGTTCGAGAGAGCGGACCCTAACAGGTAAGCGCTTGATAAGGCTTCGAACAAATAACCGAAACGGCTGCTCCTCAAGAATTCTAAGGAGGAAACTCATCGGGCGCTCCCACATTCTTAGATGCTATTGCACTTCACTACGTCAGCGTATTTCGTTCACTGTGTCACACGGTCTGCAGATCCAAAGCTGTTCACACGCCTCGTGGCCGGAATGAGGCAGGGCGCAATGCAAGTCTTAATTGGTTAAGATTGATTTGTCAAGTCCACAGCCGGGATGCCGAAAGCATGCAGCTGGGCTCCCAAGCCTTTAGGATGTTTGGGGCGTAGGTCTTAATTTTGCCGCGGTGCTCGTCTTAGTCCAATGGCAGGACGCTCACTGTGGGTTGCCTCTTGTTGGCTTTCGACCGTCGGCGTTAGGGGATGCTCAATGCTCTGCCATAGACCCTGCGGACGGTTATTAGAATAGTCTGCGGGGGTCGGGGTCGCGGTCGGGTCGGCCGGTATGCGACCCTCCTTCTCCCGGCGTGAGCGAAACCCCAACCCTGATTGCAGTGTTCGCCACATCCCCCCAACTCGGTGGCGCATCAGTTGATGAAGATTGATTCCAGATCGGGTCCGAGCCCTGAGATCCCGTATGGCCATTCTCATTCGGCGTGGACGCCGATCTTGCTCCGTCACTGCCGGACATTGATGAGTTTGCAAGCACCGGCATAGGCCGAGCATTTATTTCTGCAAAAAGGCTCGACAGCTGATTTGGGGCTGCGTCTACACTTCGCATCTCTGCCTGCTGTACCGACAGTGCCCTCTGCGTTCGTTTCCGAAAGTCTTTGTCGACTACACGGACATGAGCCGACGGGCCTCGTTCCAAGCTGGAACGCCGACTCACGAGTGAATGCGGAACCGACCAGTAGAAGGTCAGTCCTACGCCAGGTAAAAAAAACACAACTAGCACCACCATTAGGCCAACAGCGCCAGTTCGACAAACCTGTTGAAATAGAGACCGCGGAGACGGCTCACGCAACAAGGCTCGCACTCGTGTAGCGAGCAAAGACGCGGAGGAGGAGGAGAACCCAATTCCTTTTACCGACCTGGCCTGGCCCAGCGACCGCCACCTTGCCATGTTTGTAAGACATTCAGCGTACCCTAGCCGGCTTTCTGTACGCCCCGCCACCACTTCCTGATCGCAAGCCAATTCCATTTCCCTGCGCAACTGTCGATGGGCAAGCCACACTGCCGGATGGAAACAAACCAGTCGACACACGATCGCTACTAACCGGTCCCACAGGTAATCGCGATCTCTGACATGAATGAGCTCGTGCCTCAGAATGTCGAGAAGTTGATTGGAGGTGAGGGACGGTACCATTTCCATTGGCAAGAAGACGTGAGGTCGATACCAGCCCGCCGTGCCGGGAGAACGCAACTGTTTGGTTAGGATCAGTTTGCAACCACCAACCTTCATCTCTCGGCGAAGCCTCTGAAACACGAGACCCAGTTCCGGCGAGGGCAGCTGGCCGCTCCGCCGGAGGGCCTCAAGTCGTAACCGCCTCACGAACATTTGGAACAGGGAAAGCGCCAATATCACAAGGTAAAATCGCACGGTCCATACCCACAACAAGTCCAGTGGATGTGCCCACCCCCCCGTCACTGGCAACGACCAACGTAACGCCGAACTACCCACGGCAGTGGAAGAAATGGTAGATCCAACAGCTCTGTCCGGCGCAGGTGCTGACAAAGCCAGCCAGCCGGCAACCGTTAAGAAGAGAAAGCAGCGCCACAGACGTGAGCGAATCGCGGGTCTTTGAATCAAGGCACAGATCGTCCAGGTCACCAGATAGCCCAAGACGATCTGGACAAAATACGTCATCCAGGTGCTCTCAGCAGACAACGAGCTATTAAATGTCATGAATCACCCTCACGTCTCGGATTTTTACGCTGACGAGGTGACTTGATGGCCTCACGACGGCGACGAATCAGCTCGCCGAGTTCCCTCAGCTCGGCAGCTTCGATGTGTTCGTCATCAAGTAGATTCAATAGGAGTTCGCTTCGCGAGCCCTCAAAATGCCGCTGCAGCAACGATCGTATGGAGAGTCGATTCACCTCATCCTGCCGAACTCGTGGCCTATATACAAAGGCCCGACCCAGCAAGCGATGAGTCACCATTTTCTTGTTCTCCATGATTCGCAGGAGAGTCTGGACTGTCTTGTAGTTTGGTAAAGGATTCTCATGGGACGCTTGCAATACATCCTCGATCGTGCCTTCACCCAAGCGCCACAGGATTTTGAGGAGCCTGAGCTCTCCAGAGGTTGGCACCGGGGCCTGTCGGCCAGATTTCGGCATTCGGAGATTCTGCGGTTAGTCCACCCGCAAGTCAAGAACTGGATACAGAGCAGGGAAGTTTATGGCGAGTGGCCCACTCATTCGCGCTCTTTGCGAATGGGTGGGGTTCCTCTCGCTGGTGGCCCAGCCTCTCCCGTCGATCCAGCAAACAAACCGCAAAGGTAGACCACCACCCGCCCGCCCAAGAAATCGCGCCTCAGTAATACGTAAGCTTGCTACTGGTGGTTACAGAAGATCGGTGGGCGCTGAGTACTGACGACCAACGTAACGGTTCTCATCTATTAAGAGGCGGGTGGGCCCAGGTAGAAGTGCAACCGATTGCACATGTCTCCCCGGGGTCACAGAGACGGCTCTCGCGGCAAGAGACATCGTAAAACGATGTTATACTGTTCGTCTGCTGGGGACAATTCCAATCCTCAAGAATGATTCGAAGGATCAATTTAGAGGTCGATCTGGAAACCAATCAGGTCATAGAACGAAGCCGGCGCCCCGTCTTCGTGGTGGGCTGCCATCGGTCTGGAACCAATCTGCTTTATGACACTCTGCTTTCCTCCGGAGGCTTTGCCGTATATCGCGGCTATCTGCCGATCTACAAGATGTTGATACCCCGATTCGGCCAGCTGAACAAGATTGAAAATCGTAAGAGGATAATCGAGGTATGGCTCCGTAGCAAAGGCTTCCGAAGATCTGGACTTGACGCCCGACAACTCACAGCTAAGCTGCTCGAGAATTGCAAGACCGGCGGTGATTTCATCAGAATCACCATGGACGAAATCGCAAGGAATCAGAACGCTGTCCGCTGGGCTGTCTATGATCCCGACAATGTCCTGCACATGGCGAGAATCAGGGCCGACATTCCTGAAGCGCTCTTCATTCACATTATCCGGGATGGGCGAGACATCGCTTTATCACTGAAGAAGATGGGTGGATTCCAGCCGCTTCCTTGGGACCGAGGAGAATCAAGAAGTCTGCTGGCGACGGCATCGTATTGGGAGTGGATGGTCCGCAGAGGACGAAGTTACGGAAGCCGCATCCCTGGTGAATATATGGAAATTCACTATGAAGAGTTGGTCGGCGAGCCTCGCGCTACGATGAAGAAGCTCGGCCAATTTCTCGATCACGATTTGGACTATGAGCGTATTCAGAGCACGGGTCTGGGCAGACTCAGCGAGTCCAATTCTTCATTTCGAGGCGAGGTCGCGCAGGCAACTCAGATGAATCCTGTTTATCGCTGGAAGAACAAGTTGCTGCGCGAGGAGATAGCGGCTCTGGAAGCGCTGGCAGGCACGTGCCTGGAGGAGTTGGGCTATAAATTAATTACGCCGCAAAAGGAAAGAAGGCCAGCCCTTCGAGAACGATGGATGCGGGCAGTCTATCCAAGCTTTCTTAGCGCCAAGCTGTGGCTGAAAATCCAGACTCCGGCGGGGAGGCTGGCAAGTCTATCAGAATTAGAGCTGATGGATCCGGTTCCGCAAACCGGTTCAGCGCGTTGAGCATTTGGGTCCGGATGTACCTACTTTGGGAATAACACATGTATCGGACAGCTAGCAACGTGGAGAGTCAGGATGCGCAAAAACAGGTGGAGCAAAGGCTCAGGAAAAAGGCTCCCGTGTTTGTGTTGGGCTGCGGAAGGTCGGGAACCAAGCTGCTCTACCATATGCTCCTTTCGGCCGGTGGCTTTGCGGTTTATCACACGGAAAGCAACGCCTTCAATCTGCTGGGCCTTCGGTTCGGGGACTTGCGCAAGCGCAAGAACCGGCAGAAGCTCTTAAACGCCTGGTTCAGGAGCAAGCTCTTTCAAAGATCGGGACTGACGCGCGAAGAAATCGAGCCCCGGATTCTAAATGAATGCCAGAACACCGGCGATTTTCTGCGCATCCTGATGGAAACCATTGCCCGCAAGCAAGGGGTTGATCGTTGGGCGGAATCCACTCCTTTGCATCTCTTGTATTTGCCGCTCATCAAGAAGCTCATTCCGGAAGCTCTCATTGTTCATATCATCCGCGACGGCCGAGATGTGGCCGTATCGCTGGACAAGATTGGATGGATACGTCCGTTTCCTTGGGATCGTCGTCGCAGCCTGGTGCTCGCCGGATTGTTCTGGAAGTGGATGGTCAGCAGGGGCAGAAAGTACGGCAGCAAGATGGGCTCCGATTACGTGGAAGTGCAATACGAAGACTTGATTCGCGATCCGCGAGCTACCTTGGCCCGATTGAGTGCCTTCATCGACCAAGACCTGGACTATGACCGCATTCAAAGCGTAGCCCTGGGTGCGGTGCGGACTCCCAATTCGTCCTTCAAGGCGGATGGCAACCATAAAGAGGTGAGCCCGATGGGACGGTGGAAAACCGTGCTCTCAACAGCGGAAGTGGCGCAACTGGAGAGCGAAATCGGCGACTTGCTGGTTGAGTTAGGGTATCCGCTGGCCAAGCTCCCCGGAGAGACGCGTCGCATCTGGGCGACGTACCTGATGAGCGTGGTATATCCTGCATATTTCGACGCAAAATTGTGGCTGAAGTCCAATACGCCCTTGGCTGAAACTGCCGACACAGGCCGCATGGGAATTAATCAGCCGTAGCGCTCTTCGGTGTACTCTTCCATTCTCCTGGTAGGCATTCCTCCACCCAGTTTAGGTCCGGGCCGGATGAGGCATTGGCATCCCCAGGGGTGTTAATCGAGATCTTTGCCACTCGGGGCCGAGCCTGATAGACTTCACACTCCCCCATGCGCCGAAAGCTGGCCATTTTTCGGAGTTTGCACCGCGCTGCGGAAGTTGTCCGGTGTGCCCGCGAGACGAAACAATGGTTTCCGATAACCCTGGCCTACCTGGGCTTCAAGGATCTGGCGTATCCCTGCTCGCTCCAACTGCGGGACCTACGGCCCATCTATTTGAAGGAAGTCAGCGATGTCTGGGCCTTCTGGCAGATATTCTTGCGCCGCGTTTACCCTCTGGAGGGTTCAGAAGAGCTTATCGTGGACGCTGGCGCCAACATCGGATTCTTCACACTCTTGGCCGCACGGCAAGCACCCCGTGCCAAACTGATCTCGGTGGAGCCCTTTCCCGAGAGTTATGAGCGCCTCATGGAAAATGTTCGCAATAACCAACTCGGCGATCGGGTCCGTTGTCTTAACTATGCTCTGGGGGGAGATTCTGAGCGTCGAATGATGCGGCTCGGTGGCAAGCGAAGCCAAGCCCGCCGCGTGATTGCGTTTCACCCCAAAAAAGATCAGGACACTGCTCCAGTACCGACAACTACTGTACCGACCACAACTCTGGAACAGGTCTTTGAGGAACAATCCATCACCAGCGTGGATCTTTTGAAGATGGATATTGAAGGTAGCGAGTACGAGGTTCTGTTTTCCACACCAGCTCGGGTTCTCCGGCGCATTCGTCACATCTGCTTGGAATACCATCCCGACGTTCCGGACTATACGCCAGCGCAAATGTTCCGCTATCTGCAACAAGTAGGATTCACGGTGATTCGGGACATGCGCAACAGCAAAGGGTTCGGCATTGCCCTGCTTGCGCTCAACCGCGAGCAGGCCGGCGACTTGGCGGCGTGAGTGCTGGTCGTAAGCAAGGCTTTATATCCGCTAGGACCGTTGCGAACACTTCAGATCAGAGCGGTTGGCCAAGTTCTCAAAAAATCCTACGCAGTTGGGTTTTGAGGGATTCCGGCACCTTTATGCCTATACGGTCCAGCGTTTTCTTACCTTCCTTCAGGAGTTGCCAAAGGCGATGCGATCTTTCATGGGTACTGGAGAACTGGGCCAGCATCTCCTCCGGTAGAACCCCAGATGAGGGAAGCTCCAACTCGCCTTTTTGTCCCCAGTATGCGCCACTCGCCAGTGCAGCCAGGATGTGGCTGGGCTCGGCGTAGTCACAATCCGCTTGGACGAAGAGTCCGCGAAACTGTTTTTTCCAATGCAGGTCCTGGCCGTAGAAGGCGTGCATGGCGGGTTGCCTGCCCCGCAGCCTCTGCAACAATGCAAACGTTGCGGGGCGGGGCGCGTAGCGACCATCGTACTTGGAGTTCCAGGTTTCAATGCCCTGGGGCAGAGCTTCAAAGCTTTCTATCCAATCAAATGATTCATCCCTGGGGTGGGCGATGACGGAGATTGCGCCCTGGGCATCGATGTGGTTGATGACCGTTTGCGCGTCCTTGCTCTCGGCGAGAGTGGTGGCTCCGTAGCCGAGGATGTGCATGCGCTGGTCACACGTGTATTCCATGCCGGCGACGAAATGTAATTGCTGGTCAGAGAGTGACTGGCATTCCTTCTGGTAGGCCCTGAGCTTGTCCTGGTCGAAGTATTCGGCGTGGTCAGTCATGCAGATGAACGTGCAACCTTCCGTTAGAAAAATCTCCCTCAGTTCGGCGAGGGTAAATTCTCCGTCCGAATAGGTGCTATGAATGTGAATAGCGCCCTTGAGCATGCAAGCCTTTCCACGCTGGCTTGTGGTCCACAATACGCATCGCAAAGTTCAGCCAATCTGCCAATTCGGGGAGCGGATCATTCCAGGTGAAAAGATCATGAACGGTCCCTCGGACGGGCGAGAGCACAGAGGCGAGGGTCTGTAGCCTGCCAGGGTACGGTTCGGGGAAGCCCGGGGGCGCGCCGCGCCATACTTCCAACAGATGCCGGAAGTCGCCCAGAAACCAGCGGCAGCGCACGCCTGCGCGGTAGGGAAGCGCTGATTCAACGTCTCCTGTCTCGGCCATGCGTGCCAGCAGCGCGGGGAAGTCTACTCCAGCGAAACAGGCAAGAGGCAGCGAGTTCCAGAAGCGGCCGTTGACTTCCAGAAAGACGGGAGGCTCGCCTTTCTGGTGACGGAACTCAACCATAGCGACTCCATGCCAATTCAGGGCGCGCAAGATCTCGAGCGCGGCCTCGCGAATCTCTGGTTGCGGTTCGACGCTGACCCGCACCGCACTTCCTGAACCGGTGGGATGAACGTCGCGGATTCTGCGATGGGCGAACTCAGCTCGCAGTTCACCATGCCGCATAAGAGCGAAGTAACCGGCGCCCTCGCCTTTCACATATTCCTGCACCAGCAGGGCAGAACATCGGCGGGTCATTTCGTCGTAAGCCGCGCGAAACTCAGCCGGAGTGCTCGCGTAACGCGGCCTGCCGGTGGTGTGCACCGCACCTTGCGAAGACAATTCCTCCGACGCGCGGGGCTTGAGCACAACGGGATAAGTGATGGAGGCGGCGGCCCGGTTGGCCTCTTCGAGGCTCGAAATCAGAATAGTCCTCGGCACCGTAATCCCCAGAGATGCGGCAAGCCGGGTGGTTTGGTCCTTGTCGAAGGCGCGTAGCACTTCGGCGTGAGATGGCAACACCATGCGCGCACCCGCGGAATAAAGAACATCGCGCTGTGCAGAGAGCGGTAGGGTGGTTGCTTCCGTCATGGGCAGGACGAGTGTTCCCGGTTCCAAGCGAACCATCTCCGCGATCCGTGAAACGAAAGCCTCGGTTTGATGCTGCGGTGCGGGATATTCGAACGTTCCATGGCAAGAACGAGACCAACCAGCCTTCGACCAGGAGCTGGACTCGCCCACCAACACGGCATAGCCGGCACGAGCCAAGGAGCGGACAGACGCTACGGCCTGATTTTGGTTTCCATCCAGGACCAGTATTTTCATGGGCTGACCGAAACCGTATTCCCGGCGGTTTGCCGCTCTACGCCTCCGGTTATCATTGCCGCATTCAACACCTCCGCAAACTGTTGGACGATTCGAGACCAATCAAACTGAGAAGCCAGTTGCACCGCAGCCAGTTCGTATTTCCGGCGCACGTCCGAGTCGCGCAAGAGCATGAGAATGGAGTCCGCGAACTCGGAAGCCTCGTCGGCTAGTATGAGATCGCGTCCACTGTGGACCGCGAGCCCTTCCGCCCCAATGGAAGTTGAAACCAAAGCTTTGCCCATGGCCATAGCCTCAAAAATCTTCAGTCTGGTGCCGCCCCCAATACGTAGGGGAACGACGACCACCGAGGCATCCCTCAGGTAGTCCGCCACCGAGGGAACTGTGCCGGTTATTTCCACCGATTCGGAAGCGAGGCGGCGAACCGAAGAATGCGGATTGCGTCCCACAATCTGGAAAATAGCATTGGGGAACTCGGCATGAATCCGAGGCCAGATTTGATGACAGAAATAATCCACCGCGTCGGTGTTGGGCTCCCAGTCCATTGAACCTGTAAAAACAATCCGTGGAGGATTGGCTGTTGAAGCAGGCGCCACAGTGAACTTGTGAACGTCCACTCCAGTGGGAACGACTGTGATGTTACAACTGGGGTCCAATGCCAGCATCTGCTGACGATCGTGATCAGAGACTGCAATCACACGCTGAAACTTTCGCAGAGCAGCGCGCTCATAGCGGGTCATTTTGGCGGATTCAATACTGAAAGAAAGCTTCTTGATCAGATTTGATTCAGTCTTCGCCATCCGCTGCCAGAGGGAGCTTTCGACGTTATGCTGGAAAAGGACGGTGGGTGTCTTCAGCTGGCCAGGGAAGTTAAGCGAAGCAGAGAGAAAATCGCACACGGCGACGTCGAAACGGCCCTCCGCGAGCCAGGCCGCAATGGTTTTCCGCACCTCCGGATGCGTGAACTTGCTTACCGCATAAGGCGCCGATGCCACAAACCGCCGAAGATAGTCCAATCCCTGTTCGAACGAAGTTGAGTCTGGAGCGGCAGTGTAGATGGTTTCTGTTCCCGGGAGTTCCTTTCGGATGGCTGCTTCGTATTCCGCATCCCGGCGCCCACCGTAGTAGGAAAGGAACGTAACCTGGTGGTCCTGTGCCAGGAGGCGCAGGATATTATAGGAGCGAATCTTACCGCCGGTATCTACCGGCAGAAGCTTGCCTGCCTTCACCCACAGGATTCTCACCGCGACAATCTCCTACCAGCAGATTCCGTCATAAGAGGCGCTGCTGTCTAAACGCCGCGATTTCTCAAGATTCACTAGATCGATGACGGTTTGATTCGCCCGCAAGAGTACTTGCAGCGCGTCGCGATTCACGCCGCGAGTCGCAACGATGACTAACTCGGAGTTCCGCACGACCTGCTCCAGACTGGGATTGAGCATGGAACCGATATGCGGAATTACATGCTCAATGTATTCGCGGTTGGAACCAATCAGTCGACCGAGGGAAACATTGTCGTCCCAGATCTGGATTTGCCGCCCTTCGCCGAGTAGCCGCTTTACCAGTTGCACCTGTGGGCTCTCGCGAAGATCGTCGGTAGCGGCTTTGAAACTTAGCCCTAGCATGCCGATTTTCTTCTTGCCCGTCGCTAAAACCATTTCCACAGCACGTTCAAGATGCACTTCGTTGCTGCGGAGAATCGATTCCAGCAAGGGCAGCTCGAGGTCGAGTTCCTTGGCGCGATAGTTGAGGGCGCGAACGTCCTTGGGCAGGCAGGAGCCGCCAAAGGCAAACCCAGGCTTCAAGTAGCTGGGGGATATATTCAGCTTGTTGTCGGCGCAGAATACTTCGATGACTGATTCAGCATCCACGCCAAGTTGTTTTGCCAGGGTTCCGACTTCGTTAGCGAAACTGACTTTCAGCGCGTGCCATGCATTGCAGAGGTATTTCAACATTTCAGCTGAACGAAAAGAAGTGTCAAAAATGCGGCCCGGAGCCCATGCGTAAATCTCTTTGAGGACGGCTGCGTGTTCTGACTGAGACGCCCCGACGATAGTCATCGCGGGTTCGAGAAAATCCGTTACCGCCGTACCTTCGCGCATGAACTCGGGATTCACGCAAACTCCAAAGTCCTTTCCCATGCGCTTGCCGCTGGCTTGCTCCAGCACCGGGATTACCACTGTCTCCGCTGTGCCCGGCAGCACGGTGCTGCGCAGGACAACCAAGTGAAACGAATCTTTGTTTTTTAAGGCCGCGCCGATTTCGCGGCAGACTGGTTCGATGTGGCCAAGATCAAGCTTCCCGTTGCGCAGGCTCGGCGTGCCCACGCATAGGAAAGAGATCTCGGTTTGCGTGACTGCCGCAGCGGAGTCCACCGTGGCGTGCAAACGGCAAGCTCTGTGGGCTTCAGCAATCAGTTCGTTCAGGCGTGGTTCAACGATTGGGCTGCGGCCGTTCTCCATCGCCTCAACTTTCGCGGCACTCAGATCCACTCCCAGAACGCGGTTTTCCTTGGACGCAAGACAGGCGGCGGTTACCGTCCCCACATATCCCAAACCAAAGACGCTGATAGATCGGTTCATTGGAATGCTCGGTTTTTCGCGTGCGCACGGGTCCCCGGAGTGCTTTGGGGTACTTGTACCAATATATACGGGCAACTCGGATGCCGAAGACGACCAATGTACGAAAATGCCATGAGTTAACATTACCTTTGCAACGACTTAGGGAACGGAATGGTGCGACAGTGCGGTTCGAAGAAAATGCCTGTCTAAGGTGCAAGGAATTGCATGTGTGAGGCAAACTTTTCCCGCTTCAGCGGCGAAGTTGCTCTAGCATTGGCATAAGAGGAGCATTGTTTTGGAAGAAGAATTGCTAACCTTGTCCCATACAACTATAAGAGCCACAACAGGATGGAACAACTGCAAAGGGCCGATGCCCTCATACCTACGAGCGACGATCCCAGGATAAGAGGCCCGCATGTCTCCTGAAAAGACACGGAAGGATCGCTGGGCGCGCCTAGCTTCGATGGGAAGCGATGAATTGCTCGATCGCGGCAGACAATACGCCAGCGCCCGGGCTGACGCGCTCCGCCAGCGCCTGGGACTCAGATTTCCGATCCAGGTTCGCGATCCAGGTTCACAGTCTCCCCCGCAGTTTTTCTTTGCCAGCGCGGATATCTCCTCCATTTGCCATCTACTGGAGCAACGTTTCCCGAGGGAAACTGCAGACATCGTCCAACGGGCTGAGCGCATCTGCCAGCACCGATTTGACCTGCTCGGCTACGAAGATCTGGACTACGGTAGGGACATCGACTGGCACTGCGACCGCGTACATGCCAAGCGAGCGCCGCGAAAATCTTTTCACCGTGTTCGGTTTCTTGATTTCGCGGAGGCGGGTGATGTCAAAATCACATGGGAATTAAATCGGCATCAGCACTTTGTCACCCTGGCCAAGGCGTATCGTCTGACCGGCGATGAGAAGTTTGCCGTGGAGATTTTCCGCCAGTGGAAGCACTGGCACACGGAAAATCCGTATCCTGTCGGCGTCAACTGGGCCAGCACTCTGGAAGTCGCCTTTCGGAGTCTGTCGTGGCTGTGGACCTATTTTCTCCTGGCGGATTGTTTGGTTGCTCCCCACGAGTTTCATCGTGAGTGGCTGGAGTCCCTCGGTATTAGTGGTCGTCATATTGAGCGCTATCTTTCCACTTATTTTTCGCCCAACACCCATCTGCTCGGAGAAGGGGTAGCGCTTTTCTTTATAGGAACTCTGTGTCCGGAACTACGATCGGCGCAGCGGTGGAAGCGGCGTGGCTGGGAGATAGTTCTACAAGAAGCCCACCGCCAGGTTGCAGCCGATGGCATGCATTTTGAACAATCCATCTACTATCACGTTTACGCGTTGGATCTTTTTCTGCACGCACGAATTCTGGCATCGCTTAATGGCACCGTGATTCCACCCGGATTCGATCGGACGACAGAAAAGATGTTGGAGGCGCTCTGTTGGCTGGGCCGGGCAGGTGTGCCGCCAAGATTCGGCGATGACGATGGCGGCCGATTGTTCAACCCGCAGAGGAATCGGACCGAGCACATGCTCGACCCGCTGGCAACAGGGGCGGTTCTATTCGGTCGCGGAGATTTCAAGGAAGTGGCCGGCGGTATCCGTGAGGAAACGGTGTGGCTGCTGGTTTCGAAAGGTGTGGCTGTTTTTGACAATCTGGTCTCCACCGAGCCGCCTTCCATCTCCGTTGGTCTTGGCGTCTCCGGGCTGTACCTGATGGCAGAAGCCGGTGCCCAACGACAGCTGGTCATTGATGCGGGACCGCAAGGCGCTGCCACCGCAGGTCACGGTCATGCCGACGCGCTCAGCATCTGCGCGAACAGCAATGGTCGAGCGCTGCTGGTCGATCCTGGAACCTATGAATACGTGGGAAATAGTTTCGAGCGCGACGAGTTCCGCGGAACGGCATCACACAACACGATGAGAGTTGATGGCAAAGATCAAGCCGACCCCAAAGCGCCGTTTGCGTGGGCGAATCTCTCTAAAACTCGATCCGATCTCTGGATTACGGGTGAACGGTTTGATTTATTTACCGGCACGCATGAGGGCTACAGTCGCCTGCCCAAGCCCGTCGTCCATCGACGCTGGGTCTTCTCCCTAAAGTCGCATTTTTGGCTGGTTCGCGATTTGGCAGCAGGGACTGGGCAACACTGTCTCGACCTATTCTGGCACTTGGCTCCGGACCTGGTCCCGCGCGGTTCTGCTGACCTGGTTTTTGACTTTCCTGACCAGCGGAATGGGTTCTCATTGCGAACGACGGAAGGAAACGGTTGGAATTGCGAGATATTGCACAAAGTCTGGTCTCCGGCCTACGGACGCAAGGAGCCATCGACGGTGGCACGATTTCGTACCGTGGCGACCTTGCCTGCGGAATTCGTAACGCTATTGCTCCCAACTCAGGGATCTGCTGCCAATCTGGGTAAACTGGAAAAAATGAAAAGCACTCACGCTTCGGTCAGTGGTTATCGCTATGAGGCGCCGGATCAAGAGCACTACTTTCTTTTCGCCGCATCGGGCCGAGCATGGTCGTTGGGACCTTGGACCAGTGACGCCGAATTTGTCTACTTCGGGACGAATCCTGGCGGAGTGCGAACCCTTATTTTCTGCAATGGCAGCTTTGTCGAAAGCGGCGGACAGCGGGTAGTTTCCTGTACGCGGGCGATCGAGCGCTGCGAATTGGTCGAGACGAATGGCCGGACAGAGCTTTTCTCTAGCGATAGCAAATCGGTTCGTGAAACCCTTCCCCTGGATGGCATTACAGCGGAATGCGAAGCGGCGCCGGTGGCGAGTAGCGTCCCTGTTTCGAGTGTGCCTGGTTCCGGGCAGACAGGTGTTTAGTCATGTGCGGAATTTGCGGTATCTTCTATCCCGACCCACGACGACACGTGGAACGCGACACTCTGGCAGAGATGAATCGCCAGATCGTCCACCGCGGTCCAGACGACGACGGTTTCTTCCTCGAAAACCACGTCGGGTTGGCTATACGTCGGTTGAGCATAATTGATATCAAGACAGGGCACCAACCGATCAGCAATGAAGATGACAATCTCTGGATCGTCTATAACGGCGAGATCTACAACCACAAGGAACTGCGAGACGATTTAGAGGCGCGGGGCCATCACTATCGCACCAAGAGCGACACCGAGACTATCGTCCATCTTTACGAAGAATATGGACCCGACTGCGTAAAACATTTGCGGGGAATGTTCGCCTTCGCCATTTGGAACCGGCGCAAGCGAAACCTGTTCATCGCACGCGACCGGTTGGGAATCAAGCCCCTGTACTACCGGTTCGACAGCGAAAAATTTCTTTTCGGCTCCGAGATCAAGACCATTCTCGCCTGTCCGGGAGTGAAGGCCGAGTTCAACCGGGCGACATTGGCCGAATACCTGGCATTTGGCTACGTTGCTGGCTCCGAGACAATGTACTCCGGCATCCGGAAACTGCCTCCCGGCCACACCCTTGAGCTGGATGAAAGCGGTCAGCTCAAGATCACACCTTACTGGGACCTCTCGGTTCAGCCTGACACTGACGGCAAATCCAGAGAGCACTATGTCAGCACCTACCGTGAACTGCTGGAACAGTGTGTCTCGAGCCACTTGATGAGCGACGTTCCTCTGGGCGTCTTTCTTAGCGGCGGGCTCGATTCCAGCGCTGTTGCCGCGCTCACCACGAAGATTCGGCGCGAGCCCATTGAAACCTTCTCTGTCGGGTACGGAGAGGAAGCCTTCAGCGAATTACCGTTTGCCAGGCAGACGGCAGAGCACATCGGGTCCAGACACCACGAAGTTCGGCTAAACCGGGAAGAGTTTTTCGAAACGCTGCCCAAACTGATCTGGCACGAGGATGAGCCCATTGCATGGCCGTCGAGCGTGGCGCTCTACTTCGTAGCGCGGTTGGCAAGGGAGAGGGTCACAGTGGTGCTGACCGGCGAAGGTAGCGATGAAACCTTGGCCGGATACACGCGCTACGCGTGGACACTCATGAATGCGCGGATGGATAAGCTGTACCGTTTGATGACACCATCCTCTCTGCGGCGCTGGGTGCGACAGGGAATCAATTCTAGTCCGCTCACCGCGGCTTTGCATCGCAAGCTGGAACACACGTTTCTGGTGCGCGATGGCGAATCGTGGCCGTCGTTCTACTTCGACAACTTCTACTGCTCGTTTTCGGCGTCCGAGCAAGCCCACATTCTCTCCGACGAAATGCGAGCCGTTTGTGGTGACGCTTACCGTGGGTCGATGCAGTTCTGGGAGAATTCTTCGGCTGACCTGTTGCATCGGCTGCTCTACACCGATATTAAGACCTATCTGGTGGAGTTGCTGATGAAGCAAGACCAGATGAGCATGGCAGCTTCAATCGAGAGCAGAGTGCCGTTTCTCGACCATGTGCTAGTGGAGTTTACCGCCAGCATTCCGGCGGAATACGCCGTGCAAGGGTTAGCGGGCAAGTTCGTCCTCAAGTCGGCAATCGAAGACCTCCTTCCTAAGGACATCGTGTATCGCCAGAAAATGGGTTTTCCGACTCCGTGGGCCTACTGGCTGGCAGGACCGCAATTAGATGACCTGGAGCGCATGCTATTGGAGCCCAGGACGCTGTTGCGAGGTCTTTTCAAGCCCGAAGCGTTGAGGCAGCTATTTGCCGAACACCGCAGCGGGCGCAGGGACCATGGAAATCGTATTTGGCGGCTGCTCAATCTTGAGACTTGGCTGCGAGTCTGCATTGATGGCGAATTGCCAGTCAGGAATTTTGATGTTCCAGCTTCCCTGCCTGCGCTCTCCGGTCATTCCGCGCAAGGCGGGTTACTGTGAGATGGTTTCAAGAAAACTGCGATGAGACCGCTTTTATTTCGGTAGCGTGATCGTCGGCCAGGACGGTCGCATCAATTTCGGCGCTCGTCAAAGCGGGGCGGAGAGTTCGAACTAACCAGTTTCGCTTGAACAAAAGCTTTCCCACGAAGTAACTGCGATGGATCAAACGCGTAGCCTTCATCTCCAGGTTCATGCCTTCGGAAGATCCGGGCATTGATGGCGCGTAACCGAGTTCCTCCAAAGTCTTCCCTAACATTCTTTCGAACCTCAATAATTCATGTGGAGAAAAGCCTTTTTTCCAGCGGCCAACCGGGCTGAATCCCGTGCCTGGAGATTCAGTTTTGAAGGAAGTATTGGGCTGGCTTACAGAGCCATAAGCCACTTGCCGGATGCGGTCGTAATCCAATCCCTGATCGATGAACTCGCCGATTTTGTTGAGAGTCTCTTGCGGCGAGGCTATCAGGTTTTCAAAGTGTACTTCCAGGTAGTCAGGGCCCAGCAGGTGCCCATACCTGCGTCCATGCTCCACGATCCATTCCCAATACACGCCCGCGCTTATCAAACTCTGCCGTTCTTCCCATGGGAAAGGGCGAACATATTTGAGTCTAGCCAGCGACAAGGCCACATCTCGTCCGTCGCGGATGATGTGGATCACCAACGCGTCCGGAATCTGCCGCTTGATGGTCGGCAGATGAAGCACTCCTTCGGGCGAATTTTCGGCCCAGCGCTGCATTCCCTGCGCGCGCGCAATCTCGCTCATGACAAGGCGGAGGAAGTCGCCCGCACTGCGGCATTCCTCTAGCACTTTCTTCTCGATCAGTTGAGAATTGAGACCAGAGGCCCGGAAGAGCTTGCTGCCCTGCCAGGCATGCAGGAGTTTCCTCCGATTTTCGCGTACCACCAGGCTCCCAAAGCGCGGAGCCAGCAAATTAAAAACGTTGGACTCGGCGAGGTAAACCGCAAATCCACCAGCTGAGAGCAGCATGTCATAAAGCAGAGTGGTGCCAGAACGAGGACTTCCCAATACGAAAACCGGCGCCGTTTTCCTCTGGTTCCTGTTGACCGCCGTGTTCAACTTTAACTCCGTGCCAGTTTTCAGTTCAGTTTCGCGAACGAGCAGCCTGAAGGCGATTCGTTTAACCACCGAATTATTTCCTCGTCCGGGAGGGCTCCGCACCAGCGATAGGCTGTCTCAGCGCCGAGTTACCAACTCCGTGTACAATTCATGTACGCCACATCCCAAAAACCAGGGTCTTCGATTATACCCGTCACCCATTTCGCGAGGACAGGACTGTGGGAGCACCGGCTTACAAACGGAGTCAAAATGCATCGCCGAATGTCGAAACTTTTAACAGCGAGGCCGCGTCGCTGGAGGGGTGCTCTACCTATCAACTCTTTCCACAGGAACGCGTGCTTTTCCGGAAGTTCTACCAGAGCGGCCAACGAGTGCTTGATCTTGCCTGCGGCGCAGGCCGCGCCACGCTGCGTCTCTGGGAGATGGGTCTTGCCGTAAAAGGCATCGACCTCTCCGAATTCCGCCTCGCTACCGCCCAGCGACGTTTCCCGTACCTGCATTTCGAACTCGGGGATTACTGCGAACTCCGCGAGTCCGACGAGTCGTTTGACCACGTCTTGATCTCATTTAATGGCCTGGACTACACTTATCCAGAAGTAAACCGCGAGCGCGCCATTCGCAATTGTTTTCGGGTCTTACGCCGCGGCGGCACGTTTATTTTCTCGTCCCACAGTCTCAAGTCGCTGTATTGCTCGCCGTGGTATTTCCGAGACTGGAAGGAGTTGAAGTTCAAACTTCGCCACACGCTCACGGCGGTGCGGGAAAAGGCTTATCTTTACAATCGGGGCAACCGCCTGCTGGTGTTCCACGCATCACCTGATTACGTCATCCGGCAGACCAAACCGGCGGGATTCGACTTCGTGGAAATGCTCGGCTTCCGGAACAGTAGAAACCGGCTCTTTAACACCTATTGTTCTCTTTGGAACCACTACGTTTTCCGCAAGCCGTGAAACCTTCTGTGTTCTTAGTCTGGGATTTTCGGACGAATGCTTGCCGGGTGGCAGAAGAAGGTTATCGCGGTCATGCCCATCTTAAGCGTGCTGCTGAGTCCCTGAAATTCAATACACGCCGGCAATCGCAGCCTGAATGGCGTCGATATCAGCGCCCAGGTCTTTGCCGTCGCTCCCCATATTCTTGTACGGGCTCGAGGATAGAAGGTGATAATCCCCACCGTTGCCCTCGTTGTAGTTCACGAACTGCGTGTCGGCGGGACTAGCGGGGAAATAGTTGCCCGAGGTCCATTGCGATGGCGGGAAAGCCGCCGGGGCGCCAATTACGGCGTTCTCGCTGAAGCGGTAGCTGGTAAAGCAGGCGGCCACGCTCAAAATGGGAATGTCTGGGTAAGCACAGCTGCTCGGTCCGCCGCCCATGTTCCAAACCGGGAAACGGCCGGCGACGACGATGTTGTTCGTGAAGTTGAAGCCCCACATCGGAGCGTTGCCCTTGATATTGCCCAGGACGAGGAGGTGGGCGCTGGGGTCGGTGAAACCTGTGATGTGGCTGATCGTAACGCTGTTCAGTGCATTCACCTTCCAACTGTTCGCCAGCTGCACCAGCGTGCCGTTGCCGTTGTAGCGACTGGCGTTGATGTCGTCCACGGTTACATCGTGAATGCTGAAGCGCGCTCCTGCCAGTGCCACGCCCCCGTTTGTACCGTTGCCGGAAATGCCGGTGGACACTTGGAAGCCCCCGGCGACATGGCTGATCGTGCTGTACCGAATTGTCACGTCGGTCACCTGGCAAATCGGACATACGTTGGTGCCATCCTCCGTGTGCTGGTTCTTGGGCGTAAGCAAAATTGAAAAACCTGTCTGGCTGAACCCGCCCCAGGCGTTCTCCATCACGTTGCCTTCGAAAAGCACACGCTGCGCATTCTTCAGCTCAAAGTGGTTTTTGACAACGAAGGGGTTCCCCGACGCACCGCCCACGAACCCAGACGCACCCGGCATCCACTGCCATGGCTTGAAAAGATGATTGCGGCGAATTTCGATATCTGCCGGAGTCGTCGTCGCGGGACCGCCCCCGAAAATTACGCTTTCCCCGGACCCCTCCAGAAAGTTATTTACGATCTTATACGGGCCTCCGGGATTACTGCCGTTCCCGCCACCGATGGATTTCCCGTCAGTGCACGCGCCCGTCCTAGCCACACAATGGAAGTCGGTGAAGAAGGAGTCGACCACGGCCACGTAGGTTGTGTCCGATAAATGCACGCCCGCTTCTGTCTCGTCCCGCGCCGTGCCGTGCAGCCAGGAACGATCGATAACAATGTGATCGGCGGTTCCCTTGTGTGCTGAGACCAGGGTTCCGATGCTTCCGGTTCCCGCCAGTCGCGTGATTTCAAGGCCCAGCAGGCGGTAGTGGTTCGCGCCAGGAGCAAAGTAGACAGGACCATCCCCTGCTCGGCCGCTGTAAGCAATTTGGGCGAGGACATTTTTCGCGCTGGAGCAATTGAACGCGGGGCGGCCAGGCAGCGAGGCCACGCCGGCGTAGCACGGAGTCATGCGCGTGCCCTCAGCTGGCAGGCTGCTATCCGGAGCGTTAGTCCGGATGATGATCCAGTGATCGTCGTCGCAAGGCTTCGCTGGTAGGTAAAATGCGCCCGCAAACACGGCGCCAGCTTGCAATGTAATCGTGTCGCCGCAATTGGCGTTGTTCAGCGCCCCCTGTAAGTCGGCCCCTGCAGTCACCGGAAACGTGTTTCCCGGTGTTGGCGTATCCGCCATGGTGGTCTGCAGGTAAACTCGCGGAAGTTCCGCGGGGCCATCAAAGTTGCTTGAACTCGAACTCGTGACCGACAAGCTCAGCGGCGTGGTGTTGCTGTGCGAGGCGGCATCCGTGACCTTGGCCGTAAATGAGAAGCTGCCGGTTTGTCCTGTTGTACCTGCGATGGTTCCGCTGGTCGAATCGAGCGTGAGACCAGTTGGCAAGCCGGAGGATGCGCTCCAGGTGTAGGGCGACGTGCCTCCGCTAGCGGCCAGAGTTGCGCTATAGGAAGTGCCGGTTACAGCCGCAGGCAAAGCCGTCGAAATGATCGTGGGGCCCGACTTGGAACTAGCGGGGGTAACGGTGGCGATTGCGGATGCTTTCTTTGAGGGATCGGCAACGCTCGTCGCGATGATGGTTGCGGTAGTTGCGACCGTGACATTCGGGGCCTGGAACAAGCCATTCGGGGAGACGGTGCCCGCCGTTGCCGACCAAGTCACGGCGACGTTGCTGGTTTCGCTGACCGTCGCGTTGAATTGTCCACTCCCTCCCGAGGACAGGCTAGCGTTGCCCGGTGAGATTTGGACGCTGACCGGCGGAGCGCCGCTGCCACCCGGCGCTACAGTGAGGCTCAGGGACTGCAACCCACCATACTCCCCCGTGGTGGCATCACGGACCCAGACTACAAATTTGGACGTCCCGACAAACAGAGGCGTACCAGAAATGGCGCCAGTGGCCGAATTCACGCTGAGTCCCGCCGGCAGTGAACCAGCTATGATGAGAAATTGGTAGGGCGGAGTCGCGCGCCCAGTGGGGATGGTGGCCTGGTAGCTGACCCCCACCACGGCTGATGGCAAATTGCCCGCGATCATCGTCTGGCTTGGCGATTCTTTATCGTCGAGCCTGTGCATGATCGGAAACTTGAACTTGCTCCCGCTGGCGGTTCGAGAAATAGCGTTTGGATTCTGAGTTGAGAGCCCGCAGGAAGTGATCGTTAGAGTCGAGACGACTAATGCCGAAACAGCAACCACGATCGATGTGCGCGGCCTGTTACGGAATGCGCTCGCAGGTTTGACCTCACCGGCTTCGGCTGTTGACGGGGGAAACAACATTACACATCCTCGAAACGAATAGAGGGACTAACGTTCGAGCCCTACCGGAACTGTAAGTCGGGGAATATGAGGCGAACAGGTAGCCGATGGTCATGTCCCTCAGGTCCTCTAGAGGTACATGACCGACACTCCGGGGTTACGCTAGGGCAGAATCAGAAGAGCCTTCAATTCACCCAGGCTTGATGAAGGGGGGCGAGGAGGACTCAGGTGGAAGGTATTGCGATTAGCCGTCACCGAGCAGTACGGAGCGGACGCGGTCGTAAAGGGAATTACCCATGAGGCGGTGGGCTGCAGCCTGAACTGTATCGCGCGCGTTCAGTTTCCACAACCCGCGTCCGCGGCAGAGTCCGTCGAACGTCCGCAGCGATGTTCCGCGCATTACTGCTACACGTCCAAGAGCGAAAGGATCGGTAGACTTTGAATTGGTGTGCGGGCGACTGGTGGCTACAGAGGCGTACTCCGCAGCCCGCGCGATTTCGACCACCCGCCGATCATAGCGTCCTCCGGGGCAGGAGAAATGTTTGATCGGTCTTCCGGCGATTTCTTCCAAATGTCGTTTAGCTTCGACGATCTCGCGACGCAGACCGGAGTCATCCAGATCGGTGAGGTAAGGGTGGGTCAAGGAGTGACAACCGATTTCAAAGCCGTGATCGCAGACCTCCCGCAACTGCGCGGGAGACATATATCCGGGTCTCCCCAGGAAACCAGCCGTCGCGTAGAAGGTCGCTCCCAAACCCAGCTCCTCCAGGATTGGAGCCACAGCCAGGAGATCAGTCTCGCAGCCATCGTCAAAAGTAATCGCAACTGCATGTTGGTCAGGGGAGGCGAGTGCGTCGCTCACACTCAGGCCGCGCATGCCTAATCGCTTTAAAGACTGCATCTGCGCGCGGAAATCTGAAACCGGCAAAACGTAACGAACATATCCCGGCTCGGATTGGCATATTGCCCGATCGGGAAGCTCGAGTTCGTGATACATCAGGAAGACAATGCCGCCCGCGGTCACGAGTTGATCCTACACGAATGCGGTTCCGTCGGGTCCACGTTGCATGGACAGGTCGCCAACGGCCCGCTTGTCACGGGCTTGTCTGGATGAGTTACTTCATTGGCTTAGGGAATGATCTCAAAGACGAGCGAACCGAGCGAACTGGCTTCGCCGTAGAGATTGCCCGCAGCGTCCAGGGTCAGGTCGCCCCTAGGACCGAATCCATCGGCACATCCGGCAAGCGCGCAAAAGGAGTACAGCGTACCAAGAGTCCAAGGCTGCCGGGCACATGCGAGAGCTTAAAGGCCGTGCCTTGGTTAGCGTTGCCACCCACTATCGTCACACCATAAAGATTTCCCACGCTGTCGAAGCTCAAACGGCTGGAGGGGAAGGCCCCGCCAGCGCACAAGGATTTCGGGCAGAATGAATGTAGGACGGCGAAGGTCCAACTGCCCCCTTTCCCCGGGGACAGCCTGTACCCCGTACCGCAGCCCGCAGCCTGCCACCAACCGGGGACTACTCCGCCCGCCTGAGTGGTGCCGTACAAATTGCCATGGCTATCGAGAGTCACTCCGAGAGGTGAACCTCCGTCGCGGCAATTCACACGCGAACAAAATGTGTATAGCAAATGAAAAGTCCAAGTGTTGTTGATGCCCGGCGAAAGCTCGAAGATCGTACCGCAGGGAACGGACTCGCAATTTCCAATGCCCCCGCCGGAAGCGGTACCGTAAAGATTCCCCGCTTTGTCTATCACTAGACCACCGGACGGACTCCCACCATCCGCACCGCCGCTGAAGCTGTAGAGAACCTTCTCGATCCAGGTGTCATTCTGTCCGGGGGTCAACTCAAAGACCGTACCGCGACCCAATCCTCCAAGCGCGGTCGTGCCATAGAGATTGCCCGCACTGTCGGAGATCACCCCAGCAGAGGGATTCGCTCCTTCCGCGCCACCCACAAAGCTGTACAAAACTGTCTTTTTCCATTCACCGGTCACGACTGGTGTAAGCCTGAAAACAGTACCGCAGCCGGACGCGAGATTACTGTAGGGACAATTGGCTGGCTCCGCCTGCAATCGTGCTGCCGTAGAGATTACCCTGGTTATCGAAAATCAAGTCCGACTGAGGGAACGTTCCGTCGAGGCCACCGGTGAAGCGGTACAACGACGTGAAACTCCATCGGCCGTCCTTATACGGTTTAAGTTTGAAAACACTACCGAATTGATGGCCGGCGATAGTTCCATAAAGATTGCCGTTGGTGTCGAAGGTCAGTCCGCCACCACCGGCCGTTGGGCCTAAATGAGCCAGAACCTTCTCCACCGATTGGGCCTCTACGCTTGTTACAAGCGCCAGAAGCATTGCTAACGTAGGCATTATAAATCCGAAGAGTGAAGCGCGTTTTTTCTCAGAACACATTGAGCGACCCACCACGGATTACCTCCAGGGGTCGAAATGTCTCACGTCACTTAGTGGGGAGGACCTGCGTTGACCAGGTCGCATTATCGTCATGCAGGCGCTGTATGTCAATCGTCGGGCAGAACTCACGGCGATGCGGCAAAGATGCTGAACACTATGTTCATGCCGTGTGATTCCAAATCGACTTCCTGAAGACATTGCCGGGACGTAAGATCGTAAAGTGCAATGTGGGTCGGTTTCTGAATCACGCCTTCGCGCAAAATGTTGGCCACCCAGAGCACGTTCTCCTTGAACCTGGTTTTGCGAACTCGGGTGAAGCCGATCCAAATTCGGCGCTCATCTACAGGCAGCAAACCGCGACACCAGCCGAGCAAGGCCTTCTCCTCACCAATTTCCTTCAGGTCGACGATCTTATCTATTTGTAAATTTCTTCGGTTGGCAATCGCGACTCTTCCATCCACAGTGGTGAAGTATATGTGGTGACCGCAGACGAATCCATCGTGGGGCGACTGGACCGCAATATCAATCCGTTTTCCCGGCCGTTCCAAGGAAATTGCATCCCGCTGCCGCAATCGCGTGACCCAGACATCACCGTCCATTTCGAAGACAAAGTTAGGATGTGACTGGTGTGGCTTGGTGCTCTCCACCTTGCGGTAGTCAACCGACCGCGAGAACCGAGACCAAGGATCTTCCCCCAACACGCTCCACTCCGCTAGGACCTCGCCCTGAAGCGTGAACTTGACCACCATGTCCAATCCGGTACTGGCTACCAGGAGATGGCCATCTTGAGTGGGAGTAACGTGATGCAAATCATTGAAGCAGGGCAGTGAGATGAATCCGATGCGCTCAAAATTGGGCAATCGGAAGATCAGTACTTCAGTCGACGTGCAAGTGTATAGGATGTTTCCCACTAGCGTTCCACTCTTGAACACGTTTGAGGAGTGTTCGTTGGCGCGGGCTTCAAGGGGGGTTTGATACTCGACGCAGGTCCGAACTGCCCCTGTGTTCGGGTTTAAATGAAAAATTAGCGCTGCTTCGTAGAGATTCCACTCCTCCTCATCTTTTAACAGCAGCTTTCGCTGTCGTGCTCCCAGCACGTACAAGCTTTCCATATTCTCCTACGCCAATCGTTAAGATTGTTTGAAAATTAACTCGAGGGGTTCACACCAGTCTGGAATTGCTTATTGTCAGAATAGCAGAAACCTCTCGCGCTGAGATTACGAGGACGAGGCGATGGGTTTCCGAACCGCAAGCTGGAGTTGACTCTCCAGCGCCGCGAACAGCTCTTCTCTCAGCCCGGTAGCTCCGGCGACTAAGCCGGAGATCAGGGGATTCTCGTTATTGCAGCGGAATGGTGTAGCTTGCAGTGTGCTGACAAATCCTCCTCCACTTTCAACCAGGGCTGCCCCAGCGGCGACGTCCCATTCGTGCTTTGGCGTCAGCGTGAAGGTCAGGTCTGCCAGTCCGGCTGAAACTCTGGCTAATTTGTAGGCGACCGATCCCATGGGCTGAACCTTGAAGGGACCATTCTCGAACGGTTTCCACTCCCCACGTTTCATTTCGCTGCGGCTCGCTAAAACAAGGGCGCCCTCGAGATTCTTGCGCTGGCTGGCGTGCGCAGGTTTGCCGTTGTAGTTGAGGCCTGTCTCCAGAGAACCGACGAAAGTCTCCCCCGTCGCGGGATTGCAGATCCCTCCTGCTGTTGCGCAGCCATGTTCCACCATCGCAATGCTCACACAGAATTCGGGTATGCCGGCGACAAACTCGCGCGTACCATCCAGAGGATCCACGACCCAGACTCTATCTCTCTCAAGGCGCGAGAGGTCATCGACACTCTCTTCCGACAACCAGCCTTCGCCATCGCGCAGCAGTTCCTTGCGGAGTACAACATCAACTGCGCGATCGGCTTCGGTCACCGGATCATGACCAATTTTGTATTCAGCTTCGATCGCGCCGGGTGTGAAGCGGCTGAAGACCGCTTGCGCAGCTTCCAGCGCAGATTCGATCCGCCGCAAGGTTTCGTTATTCGAGTAATCGGTCATGAGGACGCCGACGGTGCGAAGCAGAATCTACAATCAGTTAATAGTTCCCGGTTCTCCGTTCTCAGTGCTTTTCAGGCCCACAGCATGCGGGCACCGGTTGCGAGCAGTACCGCGCAAAGAATGCGTCTCAACCAAAGCACGGGAACACGTGTGCTCAGATGCGAACCCAGTAGACCTCCTGGGATAGAGCCGATCAAAAGCGAAGCTACCAAGGCGGGATCGACATTGCCAATGCGCCAGTGCATTACGCTGGTTACGCCGGTCAGTACCACTGCGTGCACGATGTCAGTTCCGACCATCACTTTGGGAGGATAGCTGTAAAACAAGAGCAAGAGCATCATGATGATGCTCCCCGATCCCACCGACGTCATCCCCACCAGAAAGCCCGCTAGCAAGCCAATGACCGACATCCCCACAAATGACTTCATAGTCGGCGGGCGACTGGCAACGTGCTCTTCGATACGGGTCTGAAAGAGCAGAAGGGTTGGAATGCAGACCAGCAGCAAGCCGATAGCCGAGGTTATAAGTGTGTTGACTCCAGTTCCGTAAATCTTGCGCAAGTGCCCCAGCAAACTCACACCCACGATGGACCCAGGAACGCTTCCTACCGCTAACGCGAGAACCACTCTGCGTCGCACCGTGCCTTTGCGCAAGTGCACCCAACTGGAACCGATCTTAGTAAAGAAATTGAAAACCGCGTCTGATCCGACCGCCAGGATCGGCGGCACCTTAAGGACAAAAATCAACAGCGGCAGCAAAAGTACGCCGCCCCCCAAACCCGTCAGGCCGATCAGGGTGCCCACCACAAAGCCAATCAGAATCTTGAGCGCGATTGCCATGGCAGAATCGGTTATAGCCGGCGGCCTGGGAAATGCCGCCCAGGAGTTAGGACCCTCCTCCGTTGACTCCGATGAAGCCTTCCCGCTCCAAATGCAGGATGATCTCCTGTGCCGCTTCCTCCGGCGTCACCTCGCCGGTATTGATGACGACTTCGGCATCCTTCGGCTCTTCGTAAGGATCTGAAATACCAGTGAACTCTTTCAGAATCCCGGCTCGGGCTTTGGCGTAGAGGCCTTTGCGGTCGCGCTGCTCGCAAACCT
>JABCYV010000003.1 GCA_013290025.1 Acidobacteriota bacterium | reverse complement strand
TTTGCGCCAGACTTATCTTCCGCCGTGCGGCAGCCGACATCTTTCGACGTGTCCTGGTGGATTTGATTGACCTGGAGGCCAGCCCCGATAAAGCGGAAATAGCAGCCTCCAGCCGACCTAATTCAAATGCAGCTTTGTCGCGTGCAGCCTTCAACTGCGCGAGAATGTCCATTTGTCCCCCTCGATCTGGGATTGTAACAAACGAGCGTATCGGGATCGCTCGCAGAGTAGCCCTGGATCCCAGCATCTGGAAGTTTCGGCCCACGGTCGAGAATCTGTGCTACCGAAGATGCCTTGTCTCTGAGACCAACTGAGGGGGAAGTCACCTGACGAGATGATGGTGGCGCTCATACTTTGCCCAGCTAATCCGGTAGTTCGATCCGGTCGGGGTGTTTCTTATCACGCTCGTTCTCCTCGGCAAGGACTTTTTCGAGCCACTTTGCTTGCTTGTCGGCCACCCACTTATCCACCGACGTGGGATGGTGATTTATAAGGAACTCCTCGCCGCAACTGTCACAGCGTAAGGTGCCCATCTCTTGGAAACCGACCACTTTCTCTCAGCTCTGACCCTTCTTTATTGCCACTGCCTTCATTTATTGAACTTCCCCGACTAGTTGTCCACCACGACTCGACTATAAACCTTCCGAGACTTTGCCGCGCCAAGCGAGTTCGTCGCGAATTTCAGCCAAAGATGAACACTCCCGAATCTAAAACCCGGTGTGCGAATCAGATCAATCTGCAAGATTGACCAGTCTGCGGAAAAGCCTCTCACAATAGCTTTTATTCATACCGAACCCGGGGCCACCGCATCTAAGTCTTGACTCGGAACTGAGGAGGCGGGCCGTAATGTCCGACAATCTGAGGATCACGGGTCATGACGGAGGTGAATCTGGTTTTGCGGGAAAAGAGTTAGAACCGGCGCGCGGCGGAAGAGGTCGAAGCGCTACACTTGTTGGTTCCCTTGTTCCCCGACAACTAGGACTGGGTCGAACACGGGGCAGCCTCGCCGACTCCCTCTTCACACTCTCCGGGGACTAGAACCACTGCCTCTCACTGCGTCTAGTCAACGATTCACGTTCACGGATCTCCGCCATTTGGCATGCAGCCAGATCAGGATTCCGATCGCGCACACCTCCAGCGGGCCAGGAGGAAGCAGTCTAAGCTGCCACAATTCGGCCAAGCCTTGAGTAGCTTCTTGTATGGACCAGACGATACCACCGGCGGCAACGAGGCTGCCGAGACTCTCTTCTCCATGGATACTAAAGCTGGGACTCGACATCGTCGAACAACTCCCCAAATGATTCTCACCTCTCGTTAAGCAGTTAGCGCTCCAAACTTTGGCCACCCAAAAACAACGGCAATCTAGAGGGGTATCCGCAAGACGATGTGCGACAAGCGGCCCGCATCGCCAAAAATTTGGCAATCTCAGCAAGCTCGTTTGGGAACTCGCCAAGCAACACTAAGTTCATACAGCCTCACCCGTGTGCATGCACACCGCCTTACCGAATCGCCGCTCGCGCCGTTCGGAATGACCACGTCATTCCCCAGGAATAAAACGCGATAATCAGCAGGACATTCATCAGCATCCCGCACACAATATAGAGCACTGGCATGAATAGGACGGTAGTCTGCAGCACCAGGGCTTGCAGCAAGAGTTGCGGCGGCAGGAACAACGCCAGGTACACCATGGTCATCAACGTCAGTAGAGCCTTCTTCCACAGTCCGAAATCAAAAATGTAGTATGTCAGCGCATACAAGGAAGGCACTACACTGATCAGCGCCAACATCGCGGTCACCAGCGACTCCATGTATTGGTCCGGCGTGTGCGGAAAACGGATCGGCCAGAGAGCAAAGTAAACCAGCGCGCTACCTTGAATAATCAAGATTCCGCGCGACAGGTATGCGATCGGCGTCAGGTTCTTCGGCATGAGATACGTGGCCGCATACAGCAGCAACGTCACGAAACAAGTTAACGACCATACTCCCAGCGTCGGCAGGATCGCAGCCAGGCGGAGATAGGGAATCTTTAAGTGAAGGAACCCGAATTGACGTTCCGCCACATCGATGCGAGCGTGCAGGGGCAACACCAGTACTCCCCATGCCAGGACCCGCTTCCAGAACTCACATACCCTGGGCAGAACGCTGAGCCAGATCGCTGAAAAGAAAACCAACAGAGCCAACGATGCTGCCACATTCATTGGGCCAAGCCGGAAATGGGCCAGGGCGCGGTGCATGGAAATCTGGCCTCCGCGATGTCCTTGAAAGCGGCTCGCTTCCGCCGGGTTCAAAGGTTCCGATGTCTGTCTCCAGCGCTTCAGCATCTCAAAAATCCTTAAACAACCCGAAGCTGCTTCCCCCTCTTCCGTAAAACGGACTGTGATAGTAATCACCGATTACGTTCATGCCCCAATTCGTTCCCATCCATTTACGCCAGGTGATCGTCAGCGTCTGGCTGTTGAATTGAGTCAGGCTGGACGTGGGTCCAATCAGTTGATACGCTTCTTCCCCCAGCCCCGCGCGCACTGTAAGGTACTGCCGCTTATTCCGTCCACAGGTGACCGCCACGAAACCGGCCGGCGCAAAGACCCTCCCCGGGTTGCTGAGGTTGAAATAAATCCCTTCCTCGATGATCCACGGTTTCTCAAAGTAGTACGTGCTGCCGAGATAGAAGCTGTGGTCACGATGCACATCTTTGGCCGCGTAGTAACCAAGGCCTGCAGTCGTGATCCACTGTTTCCGTCCCAGCCATTTCTTGTTCAGGAAAGCATCGGCACGATATCGCGGCCAGAAGAATCCGCCGACGCTTGTTCCCAGGGTCAGCGAGCCGTACCAATCCGGGTTGAAGTTGTAGGTGTCACCAGCCGCCATATAGACGCCAGCGTCGCCAAACTCGTGCTGGCCATTCACCTCAGCATTCCAGATGTTTTTTCCTTGTTGATAAACGCCACGTGTGTAGCCACCAGCCCAGTAGCCGTAGCCGTTGCTCAGCGCCAGATAGTTGCCTCCGCTTTCCACGTAATTTGTCAGCGCTTTCGTCTGGGCCTCGGGTTGAGTCTGCCTGACCAAGGCTTCAACGGGCGCGGGAGCGGCGTCCGCCTGTGCATTAACAACCTGCGCCTCCACCTGGCTGGCAATCGACAGACTCCACCACAGAACCAGCAAGGCAAAACAGCGAAGTTGTCTTGTTCCTGCCATCATCATGGACCTGTAACCTTGCTTTCGAATTGCAGTTCGGTTCCTGGCCCGGCAATTACCATCCAGGAATCGTTGTCGCGCACTACTTTGGCATTGCCACGATCTACAACTGGCTCAGAGTACCTCACTGCCAGAAGTCGCCACGTCTCGTGTTCCAGAGTTTGCGGATGAGTCGCAACGATGGTGAAGTGTCCCCCATTCTCTGACGTCTTCCACCGCACTTCTTTGCGGGAATTCAGGAACCGGGCTACCTCGGCCATGGTGTACCACCGAAACTGCCCTTGCGCCTGCAACCGAGCAGTTTGCTCCAGCCACTGATCCACTGCCTTGTGGTATCCCACTATTCCAGGAGGATGAAAGTAGAGTAGTCGGATGCACCGGTGATCGGCGGTAAATGAGCTCATAGCTTCGAGCCACTGCTCAATCTCCGCGCTGGTATACCGGTGTTGCGTCATCTCCTCGAAGGCCGCATCCTTATTCAAGTGCACAATCGGAAAGGCCCAGACGTTTTGTCCCTCGCGCATGCCATCGCGGTAGCCCTGCGTCGGCCCCATGCCGGTATCGCCGGTGAAGTAATAGGCCAGAAACCCATGAGTGTCGAGCCAGCTCGTGACCCATTTCGGCTGATTCCCCTCGGGCGCTGAATATTCCACCACCGGTTTGCCCGTAATGGCTTCGAGAGCGGTCTTGTTCTGCTCCAGCAGGTGCTCCAGATCCTTGGGATTGTCTTTATCCACATGCGAGGCAAAGTAATCGTGCATCCAGCCACCGTGGCTGCCGATCTCGTCGCCTCGCGCCACGTGCTCCCGAATCAGTTCCTGGCTGACCTTGTTGTGAGGCACATCAAAGCCGCGGTGGTCGCCCACCTGCGCCGTGTCTGGCCCCGCGGTAACGTGAATCGAAAACGTGCCCTGCTGCAGCATGGTCCACGACCTCATCTGCTGCAGCGGCTTAATCGCGGCGTTGGAATCGACGTGCCAATTCAACACCAGCCCGCCCACACCGTCTGGAGCCGACACGAGATAAGGCAGACCCAACGTGTGCGCGGCGAAGTATTTCAGAAATGAGTGCAGAAGCAAGCCATCGGTGTTGGCTTTGAGATATCCCAGCGGCGCGTTGATAAATAGGACCGAGCCCTTTTCGAAATTGCGTTCCCCTGCCACCAACCCCGCATCGGAATGGAACAGGACTTGGCCGTCGTAATCCCCAGAGGTCACATAACTGGGATAGTGAAGATCACCGAATTCGTAGCGCTTGAGTTCGACCTCGAAGTTTCCCGTTTCCTGCGTAGCACTTCGAAATGGATAGTACTTTCCCGGAGGGATGTCCATCTGACGCACGACTGCGCTACTCCCGCTCATCCCACCCCAGTGGATGGTGCCGTTTTGCAACCGGTCATACAGCGCATAGTCCACTCCCGCGAGATCCGAAAGTCGCGACCATCCTTTGGCGTACCTGCCTTCCGGTGTGAACGTGCCCGCGTCGTAAACCAGCATCAGATGACCGCCCCCCGCCACGTATCGTCGGAGGGAAGCAATGAACAGATCGCTCGCCTCCAGATGCACCGTGTCCGGAAGAATCACTCCTGCACACGCGGGCTGCCTGAAGAACGGTCTCGTGAAGTCAGAGTCTCGCATCGGCTCGACGTGCAGGCCTTCCTCGCTCGCTGCATCCAGCCAAAGCGCTACTTTGGGATCGGACAAGCTGACTTCATCCGGCAGCAACAGGAGTAGGCGATCTGGTGGTGCTCCCCATCGCCCATGGGCCGACCAGGACCAAACCGCCAAAGCAATTACGAGTGTGGTCGCCCCGAACACTATCCACCCCACCTTCATGCTTTCTTCACCACCTGCCCGTGTTCCCGGGCCCACAATGTGCCAAAAACAGCGACTCCTTCTGCCGACGTGATATTGGGCGCGCTGACTGTCGTCGGACACTCAGGACTCCCGCATCGCGTTCCGGCTTCCATCTCCAATTCACGTTCTGCGATCACCGGTCCGCGAATCGTACAACCTAGGCCAATGTGCATTCGGGTCGCACTGATCAAGGTGCCACTTACGAGAACATCTCTCTCGATAATCAGTTCTCCGCCGCTCTTGACGTTGCCCCACACCCGCGCCCCGGCGCCCACTCGCAACCTTCCTCTGACCACTAGATCTCCGACGAACTCATTACCGGCGCCGATCTGAAAGTCGTGGTCGTACAACATTCGCGGCGAATTCAGCGGCCTGCTCGACGTTCTCTTCCCCTGGTCCTCGGTTCGCGTCGCCGGACCAGTTTCAATCCGCGGAGCATTTAATCGCAGAAAGCTGCAACCGGCGTGCAACCGAATCGCGGAATCGGAGGAGATGCGGCCGTAAAGCTGGCACCCCTCATCGGCCCGGAACTCCCCGACCGCGTGCACCCACCTCATGACCCGGCTCCCGCGTCCCAACCGAACGTCTTTGTCCCCAAGAATCGCCCGGTAACAGTTCTCGATTCCGCCGATGAATCCGCCGCCTGCATAGATGTCTCTTGAGAAAGTAGTTGCGGAAGGAAGCACCAAGTCCGCTCTTGTTGCCAGCACCACCGGACAGATCTCGTCGCGCTGTTCAAGCGGAAGCAACGGTGCCTCTTCACGACGTCCCAGAACCAAGTACTCGGCTCCGTCCGGCATCCTGCCCTTGGCCGTTCCACCAGAAACGAGACATTCTTGCAACGTCGGCTCCAAAGCCTTGATATAGTTGCGAAAACCATCGGCAAAATACCGTATCTCGCCCGCATGTTCCTGAATCACCTTTAACGCCAATCCGTCTTCTTCCCGTTTCAATTCCACTAGCGCCGGAATCAACGGCAATAGGAAAACGACGCCGCATAGCACCACCAGGGCCGCAACCGCGAGATAGGGATTCACGAGGCAGCCTTCCGATAGCGTTCAGTCTTGTCCCAATGAAATTCCGCTCCCGTTAGAGCGTCCTTCACCTGCGAGAACGCGGCCCATGAGACTGCAAAGATGCTTACCGTAAAGCCCAGAATCAGAAACGGCAGCAGTCGAATCCGTTTACAGTTGCCATCGAGTCGGACCGCCGCCGCGATTTCAAAAAAGGCTGCCATATTTCCCACCGTGGCATACGCCGTCACCCCCAAAATGGCCAGAACTCCGTGCAACGGTGCGACTCCTTGGTAAAAAACCGTCAGCGCCAGCACCCAGCCCAGCATGGTGAAGGGCGCCATGATGTAAACCCCGAGTAGCAAGGCGCCATCGAGCCGCTCGCGCAAGGTTGCGCGGTGTTGCCCGAATAGCAACTGCAAGCCATATGTCACCATGGCCTGGTTATGCCCCTTGGCCCAGCGCATAATCTGCTTGATCCGCACCTGCCAGGTCTCAGGCACCTCCTCGTAGCATTCCGAACGGTTCTGATAAACCGTCTTCCACCCGTGCAGCAGCAACCGGTAGGTCAAGTCCGTGTCTTCCGTCAACGTCCTATCGTTCCATCCGCCGATTTCGCGTAGCGCACTCAGCCTCACGCCGGCTACCGTCCCGCCATGCTGTGGCACTAAGTGCAAATTCATGCGCGCTTGCTGGTCCACTTGGTATCCGCCGGATCGCTCCAGGTCTAACAGGCGAGTTAGCAAGTTCGCGCCGCAATTCATCGGCACTACTCGCCCCATCACCCCGCCAACCTCCGGATCAAAAAACGGAGCCGTCAATTGCTTGATCAGGCCCGAGCCCGGAATGTAATCCGCGTCAAAAATCAGAATTACTTCTGTCTCGACCATTTCCATCGCGTCTTTCAGAGCCGCGGCTTTCCCGCCTCTGCCAGTAACTCGATGAAACGGCCGAATGCGTCCCGGAAAGCGCTTCACAAATTCGTCAACGATTTCGCGCGTGCGGTCGGTTGAGCGGTCGTTGACCGGCACCACCAACATCTTGTCGCCGGGATATTTCACGGTCATCAGGGCGCTCAGAATGTTGGCGATGACTCTTTCTTCGTTGTGAGCAGCCACGAGCACCGTCACCGGAGGCCAATCAGCGGTATCAATATCGATGTAAGGATGTCGCTGGAATCCAAAAAGCCGGTTCAGCGTGAACCAGTAATGGCGCGCCGTGTAAACACAAATGATGGAGACAATGCCGTACAGTACATAGATCATGACTCGCCATCAGGACCACGCCGCAATTTCTGGTCCTTCACTCCTTACCAGCCGTGGCAGCTTTCGCGGCGTTCTGCGAAAAGTCACTTCTCCGGCGTCGGGGATGCACCCTTGGCGGCAGCTTGAATTCTTTGTCGGCCTCCAACAATGGAGTCTTTGTCTGTGACCAGCGCGCGACTGCTTCTACGATTCTTTCCGAGCTGTGACCATCCCCGTACGGATTCTCACCCTCCGACATGTCCTGGTACGCATCCGTGTCAGTAAGTAACCGGTCCGCTTCTCGCACAATTGCTTCCCGCGACATGCCAATGATCTTCGCCATACCAAACTGTGAAGCTTCCGGCCGCTCCGTGACTTTGCGCAGGACCAGCACGGGCTTGCCAAAGGTTGGCGCTTCCTCTTGAATACCTCCCGAATCGGTCAACACCAGGAAAGAATGTCGCAGCAAGCTAACGAAGGTGATGTAGTCGAGCGGCTCTGTAAGATGGATCCGTTCCGTGTCCTGTAGCAGAGCGTTCACCGTGCTGCGCACATTCGGGTTCATGTGAACCGGATAAACAATCCGAATATCGTGGTGCTTGGTAACCAGATCTTTCAGCGCCAGGCACATGTGTTCCTGGTCGGTTCCCCACGATTCGCGCCGGTGCGAAGTCACCAATACCAGCCGCCCGTGGTTTTGCGGGATTCCCTCCAGCGCCGTATGCTCCCAGGAATGCGGCACCTCACCCAGCGCACGCAGCGTATCGACGACCGTATTGCCCGTGACTACAATTTTTTCGCTTGGTACTCCTTCTGCCAACAAATTGTCGCGGGATAAGGCTGTGGGCGCAAAATGGATCTCCGTCATCACCGAGACCAGCCGGCGGTTGGCCTCTTCCGGAAACGGATTGTAAATGTCTCGGCTACGCAGGCCGGCTTCAATGTGCCCTACCGCGATCTTGCAGTAGTAAGCCGCCAGAGCTGAGGCAAAGGCTGTGGTCGTATCGCCTTGCACCAGCACCATGTGAGGCTGGAAGCGGCTGCACGCGTTCTCTACTGTATCCAGTACGCGAGCCGTCAGTGAGCTGAGCGTCTGGTTGGGACGCATCACGTCTAGATCGAAGTCAGGTTTGATCTTGAATAGTTTGAGGGCGCTATCCAGCATCGTGCGGTGTTGGCCGGTGTGAATCACCGCGATTTCAAATTCATCGCTGCGACGGCGCAGTTCCTGGATCACCAGCGCCAGTTTGATGGCTTCCGGACGGGTGCCCAAAACCGCAATGACTCGGCACTTCATCGGTACACCTACACCTTCGGGCTTGCGGAATACAGTTCCTTCCCTGCTCCCCCAGACTTTTCTGCCCCTTTTAAACATCAGAATAAGAAGGGTCGATGAACGCGTTCATTTCCTGTGAGTAGGGAACTGGCTCGATTCTATGGAGCTGTCAGTTCTCGCAAAAGATTACTAAAGATTACTAACGTTACTCGCGTGAACTGGGCGCTCATAATTGGCCCGTCTGCTCGTTCGTCCGTGTCTCGCGACTGGGACGAGCACGATCACAACCAAAAGGCGGTAAGACTGAATACTATTGCGGCGAACGCCACGGGACCGGCTTCTCAACCGTGTTCTGGCTGCCATCGCGAGGAGCGTACGCAAGCGCAGGCGCCGTTGGTCTTGCAGATGCCTCAAAGGTTGTTCAGGGTTACTCACTCAACAACTTCGGTAACCTTGGTACATGTTTTTATCGGTCTAGAATCTCTTCTGTGGGAGGGGCGACCGGTAGCGTGACTCAGGAAGAATTCCCAACCTTTAGCGAGAATAGGCCTACGGCGGCGCCGATCCAGAGGTGGCAGATGGAGGGGCGCGAGTGGTGGCTATGGGGCCTGGCTGTAGTAGTGACTCTGGTTTTGACTTTCGGCATCGTCTCTTTAACCTACTTCCAGTTGCACCCGCAAACCGAGGGTACGTATTGGACCGATCTCAAGGAATGGGTCCGCGGATTGGCCCTTGTCGTATTGTTATTCGACATTTACACGCTTTATCAGCACTTGCAGCTACAGCGAATCCGGCGCCAGCTCGCGGAGCGAGACGAGCTCTTTCAACTGATCACAGAAAACGCAGCCGACATGATTGCAGTCGTCGATGACGCCGGCCGCCGGATTTACAACAGCCCGGCATACCAGCACATCCTCGGGTACTCGGTGGAAGAGTTGAAGACCACCTCGTCCATTGAGCAAATTCATCCCGATGACCGCCTGGGAGTACTGGAGGCGGCGCGCAAGGCGCGTTCCACGGGCCAGGGACAGAGGCTGGAATACCGGATGCGCCATAAGGACGGTTCATGGCGCATCCTGGAATCAACCGCCAGCGCCATCCGAAACGCGAAAGGGGAAACCGAAAAGCTAGTGATTGTGAACCGCGACATCAGCGAGCGCAAACGCGCGGAAGAGATGCTGGCGCACAGCGCCTTCCACGACGGGCTGACGAATCTGCCGAACCGCGCTCTTTTGCTTGAACGGTTGCAGCGCGCATTAGTGCTCTCCAAGCGTCATAGAGATTACAAATTCGCCGTCCTGTTTATTGATATCGACGAATTCAAGGTTTTTAACGACAGCCTAGGACACAAAGTCGGGGACGACATTCTGGTTCAAATCGGCCAGAGGTTGACCGCCTCGCTCCGGGAAGTGGACACGATCTCACGTCCGTTGCTAGGCCAATCCTCAAAAGATGACACGCTGGCCCGGCTCGGTGGCGACGAATACACGATACTTCTGGAGGATATCCGAACACCCAGCGATGCCATACGGGTGGCCGAGCGGCTGCAGAGCAGGCTGGCGGTTCCTTTCACCGTCCAGGGATACGAAATTGTAGTAAACGCTAGCGTCGGAATTGCCTTGAGTACCGCAGCTTGTGCCCATGCTGAAGATCTGCTGCGGGACGCTAACATCGCCATGTATCGGGCCAAGCGAGCGGGCAAGGCACGATGCGAAGTCTTCGATACCGCAATGCATGAGGGCGCGGTCAGGCGCCTGGAGCTGGAGACGGAACTCCGTAAGGGCATGGAGTTGGGCGAATTCAGAACCCACTACCAACCGATCATCTCCCTGACGACCGGCAGAATTACCGGTTTTGAAGCGCTGACCCGTTGGCAACGCGGGAACCGCTTGCTCTCGCCCGCCGAGTTTATTACGGTGGCCGAGGAAACCGGCCTGATTGTTCCCATGAATCGATGGCTGCTGTGCGAAGCCTGCGAACAACTGCGCTCGTGGCAGAGGCAATTTCCCGCGGAGCCGCCGCTTAGCATGAGCGTGAATATTACCTCGAAGGAGTTCGCGCATCCCGACCTGGCGAAAGGGATTGGAGAGACCCTGAGGCAGACCGCGCTAGATCCCTACAATCTGCAGTTGGAGATTACCGAAACCATCGCCATGGCGAATCCGGAGAAAGCAGCTTCCGTGCTATCCGAACTCAAGTCACTTGGAGTTCGCCTGAGCGTGGATGATTTCGGAACGGGATATTCGTCGCTCAGCCGCCTACAGCAGTTCCCGGTGGATGCGCTGAAGATCGATCGTTCGTTCATATCTCATATGGACAGCGATCCGGAGAGTCACAAGATTGTCAAGATCATCATCATGCTCGCCCAGAGCCTTGGCTTGGTGACCGTGGCAGAAGGAACCGAAACAGAGGAGCACGTCAACCAACTCAAGGCGCTGGATTGCAGCTTCGCACAAGGCTACTACTTCTGCAAACCGGCTGATCAGCACGTCATTTCCGCCCTGTTGCTGAAAGTGAACAGCTCCTCCAGCTCGGCCAAGGCGTACCAAGCATCGGCCGGCACTTAGGACGCTCCCCAACACAGTCATCCAGGTCACCCTTGGGCCCCTGTCAAATGGGCTAGGATAGTAATCCCCTGCGAGAACCCATGGCCCGGCACGGGCTATCTGGAAGTTTGTTCCATTTTCAGAACAAAAACTTGGAAACTGTAGTCTGCCACAGCCTTTCACATATCTTGGGGCGGTGAACCTGGAACACGGCGCGAATTCTTTTCCTCAACGGGAGCGAAGGAATACTGCTTAGCGCAATCGCGTGCTCGCACCGTTGCGGAAAGTCCCCGCTCACTCGGGAAATGGCTCCGGGATGAATCGGGATCTCCACGTGGCGCCGTGGGGACGGCGTTCAAGAATCGCAATCGTGATTTCGCTTCAAGGGGGACAAGCATGAGCGCGAATGCTCTTCTGGTGTCTCGGGATGATGGGGTCCAAATGGTAGTTCCCGCAGTGCTCATCGAGGCGCGGATCGAAACCGAGATTACAACTGACGTGCCGAGAGCTATCCGGCTCCTGCAAGAGCGAAAGTTCGAGGCGGTCATCGTGGACTACGACATGGAAGGCGCCGACGCTGTGCTCAAAGACATTGACTTGTATCCATCCAATCGCACTGCAGTTGCATTTGCGATCGTCCATGAGGAGGACGTTTGTCACGGTTTGCCACCGGGAGCCAAGTTCATCATGGCTAAACCCGTATTAGCCGAGCAAGCACGGCGCACGTTGCGGGCGGCTTCCGGTCTGCTCGTCGGCGAATACCGGCGCTACTTCCGATGTGCACTTGAGGTGCCCATTCATCTGACCGCCGCCAGCCGTGAGTTCAGGGCCAAAACCACGAACGTCAGCATGGGCGGTCTGGCTCTCCGGACGCTGCAGTTGATTGGGCTTGCTGAGAAGTTTCGCCTCGAGTTTGTATTGCCCCAAGGCGGAACAATAGAAACGGATGGAGAAGTGGTCTGGGCAGACACGCAAGGCCGAGCGGGGATGCACTTTCTGGACCTGCCGACCGTGGCGCAGAAGCGACTGCAAACGTGGCTCGATAGCAAAAGGAATAAGGGCGAGGTCGATCGCTAAACATTTATTCGTAACGTCAAGCCTTGCCACACTGGTATATACGCCACGACGGCAATCCGTTTGCGCGTGGATTGGCGTATGATTATGGACCTCGAACCGGTTCCGTCGGGCTCCCGGTGATAGCACAGACAGGAGGTCAAATGAAGAATCACGCGTTACTAACGCTCTTCTTGTCCACGGTATTTCCCCTTTCCACGTTCGCGCAGCAAACGAATGCAAATCCAAACGCACAGCCGGCTGCCCAAAGCACGAACACCATCTGCAAGGAGCCGCTGCAGCCTGCAACCAGCAACGACCCCTGGAACGGGGAAGAGCCCAACTTCGCAAATCTCGTCCGCCAAGCACTTACGCGCAAGAAGGACGTGCAGAGGCAGATCCAGCCCATTCGGAATTGTCTTGACGAACTGGATGATGCGGCTGCGACGAACACCAAGATGATCAGAAAGGCGGATGCGAGCGCCCAACAAGGCATTCAGCTGGCTTCTGCCAAGACCAAGGAAGCCGACCAGCACACCCTCGACGCGACCGACCGCACGACTGCCGCGAAGCAAGCGGCAAGCGAACTAACGACTCGGCTTTCCACCGCAGAGCAGGTGGTGGGCCACGTGGACCAATACAAGGCTGGCGCGCAAACTGAAATTCATTTCCGACCCGGCGGGACTGTACTGAGCAAGAGAGCGAAGGAAGCTCTCGACGCGATGGCCGCCCCGCTGAAAACTCAGCGCAACTACGTTATTGAAGTCCGTGGCTATTCCCCTGGCCAGGGCCACGCCGCAATCACTAACTCACAAAAGATGGCGGACTCAGTGGTGCGTTACTTGGTGCTTAATCATCAAATTGCGATTCACCGCATCTACATGGTGGGCATGGGTAACGGTCCGGCTGACAACCGCGGAAAGACGGCCAAGCACACCACCGGGGGACGGGTCGAAATCGACGTTCTGAAGAACGATCTGGTGAGTTCCGAGCAACACTGATACCAGGAAAGAATGGTGTGAGCCGACGAGACTCGCCGCCCCTTCGTCTAGTTCTGCTACAGCGGCCCATAATCGGCCGACTCCAATAGGGTCGTGCCCAGTCCGTGCCCAGTCAGACCATCACGTTACTCACATCCGCCCGAAGAGCTCTGTTCCACTTTCGGAACAACAACGTATCCCCAGGCTGAACATGGCTAAGCTCATGCTAGGGTTCGGCAGAAGCAAATGAGAGGCCACATGTGCCGAGTAGCAAATGATTTTTGAGATTGGGGAGCGAATATTAGTGCTAGGCAGAGTTGTGACGTGCGATTCTCATGTCGGGAATGGGATCGAATTTTTGAAGATGTTGACTGAAGATGAGGAAGAGTTACGACGCTATTTGAAGGTCAAATGGGACATTTCAGAATCGTACCAGGCTGTTGCCTCTCATTCCGGCGTCACGAGCGATACTCCCTTCTGCGACACACTGCGACGGCATTGGCTCCGTTTGGGTCAGGCCGCTAGCGTGCAGAGTCCACGGGACAACAACCATGACCAAGGTACTCATTGCCGAAGACAACGCTGTTAACCGGGAACTGCTCCGCGAGTTGCTAGAGGCACGGGGATATACCGTGACTGAAGCTTGCGACGGTCAAGAGGCACTCCGGATGATTGAAGAGATTCATCCAGACATGCTGCTACTGGACATCGGCATGCCCGTACTGGACGGCTTTGCTGTCGCGCGCAAGATCCGGGAGAATCCCAGCTTGGCTGCGCTGCCGATTCTAGCTATTACCGCTTATGCTATGCAAGGTGACCGGGAGAACGTCCTGAATTCGGGCTTCGATGGCTACCTCTCGAAGCCGGTCAACGCGCGTGCCCTCGCGGATGAACTCGAACGCCTTTTGGGTAAACGAAAGGATCGAACCCACCTCCCAATCAAGTGAACGAGAGCCGGGCGCCTGGGAGATAGCGGCGGTCGGCTCTGGCAAAGCAGAGTTGCGGATTCTCGATTTCCATCCTTATTCTTTTTCCATCTCGGCTATGAATTTTCGGATCGCCTCCTCATTTTGGGAGCTTATGTTTGTGAACTGGATTCCTTGCCGATTCTCTTTTGTCCAGACAACGGTACCCATCGGCTCCAGCGACACGCCGGAAGCTGGTAACCGGAATGATAGTCGAACAGTGTCCTTGGGTTGCAAGCCGCCAGCTTCTACTTGCATCCCCCCTTGGCTGAGATTCCAGGTCACCCCGCGTAGCGTTTGAGAACCCACTGTGCAAATGACATTAGTTTGCATGGGAACTCTTGCGTATCGGCGTCGATTCTCCAACATTCCTCCACGCACAGTGCGGAACAACATGCTCAGTCTTTGTCTATCGACGGGTTTCTGAAGGAAGAAGGTGGCTCCGATCGAGAACGCCTGTTTCATCGTGTCTCTCTCATCCCGCCCAGTCACGATGGTAATCGGCGTGGACTTATTCCACGAGGACTCGCGTATTCGGCGTGCCAGATCGAAACCATGCAGGTTGGGCATCTCCAAGTCCAGGAAAATCCCATCGAATCTTTCCCGATTTACTAGGTCAGCCGCATTCTGGCTGTCGCTGACAGAACGCACCTCCGCCTTCAAAGACGTGAAAACCTCTGCCATTAATTCCAGGCTGGCGGGGTCATCTTCCACAACAAGAAGTTTCAGCGGTTTCACGCGTCTATCCTCTTCTAAAACCTCTCCAAAAACCCGTCTGTACCCGACCATGATGTATCGCAGGTCGAACTCCTCGTCAGGTCCGGTTTGCGGCTGGAGAATAATTGCTGACCACAAACTGGATCGCGACCCAAACAACTGCCGCTTTAGCAAAGCCGTCTGGCCGCCCAGTCGGCGGTCTACAACCGACTGCCAGCTGCGACTCGTAAAAGGTAGCAAGTGTCATGCGTTTTGTGGCAAAGCCACGGTCACAACGTCCCGGCCGCGCGATTTGGATTCATAGAGGCATTGGTCCGCAATTTTGAGCAACTCGTCGGCGGTTAAGCCATGCTCAGGAAACGCAGCTACACCAACCGAGAGCGTCAGCGGCCCAAGCGTCTGCTTCTTATGCTGCAACCGTAGGCTCTTGACCTCGGAGCGCAGCGCGTCCGCACGGATGACCGCATCCTGGGAGGATGATTCAGGCAGGATAATGGCGAACTCCTCGCCGCCATAGCGGCAGCATATATCCGTGGCACGAAAGAAAGAGCGAAAAAGATCTGCAAGGGACTGGAGCACCAGGTCTCCTGCGTCATGGCCGAAAGCATCGTTGAATCTCTTGAAGTGGTCGAGGTCGAGGAAAAGAATGGCTATCACCTGTTTTTTGCGGCTAGCAAGTTGCAGTTCTCTTTCGAGCGATTCCTCGAGGAAGCGCCGGTTGAATAGCCGAGTCAGCGGATCACGAATCGACTGCTCACGGAGGGTTTGGCGCAGCTGCAGGCTGGCCAGGGAAAGAGCGATCTGCGAGGCCGCATTGATCGCCAGTCGCTGATGAGAGTCCCGAGAACTCTCCGTGACAGACTCGTATCCGAGCTGCGCTGTGCTCTCGAACTCGAGATGCAAAACGCCCAGCGTATTCCCCTGTGCAACCATCGGCACACATAAACAATCGGCAGTCGATCTCTCCGCCAAATGCTGGCACGAGACGCCACCTCTCGGACGCTCACTCCAATGAGGCTGGCCACGGCGTAGGGACCAGCAGTCGTCGGGCGAGAATGTCGGCACCGAGGCACAGCCCATGGTGCCCCAGCGAAGTACTGCTTCGAGGAGGTTTCGTGAGGGCTTGAACAAATAGAGTGCTCCGGAAGGGGCCTCGGGAAAAAGCCTCTGCAGCGACCTAGCGACAACGGTGCAGGCCTCCGGCACAGTCCCGCTACACTCCAGCAGAGACCCCATTTCGTTCAGTGTGGTCATTTGTTCTGTGTGGAGTTTCAACTCCTTCACTAACCGGTTCAATGATTCGGCGTGTTGCCGTTGTACTTCGTTCGCCCTGATTTGTTCGGAAATGTCCTCGTAGATCAAGTATGCGCCCCGGACCTCACTGTTTAAAAGTAGTGGCACGCCATGCAGAGCCAGGTCTAGAATTCGCCCGTCTTTGCGTCGTTGTCGCACCGTCTTGTGCAACGCGTTGCCGTCGAAGATCTGTGGAATCAATTGCGCGGAGTCCGTGACCCCATCGTCGATCCCCGTGCTCCCAATATCAGCCGCGGCGAGTTCGTGCCGGTCACACTGGAAGAGTTTCTCGAAAGCCGAATTTGCCAGTTCGACGCAGCCGTGCCGATTAAGAACGACAATCCCTAGGGGACTATTTTGTATCAGCGAGTCCAAATAGATGGTTTGTTCATTCAGATCAATTGCCAATCGGTGTCGCTCGCTAACTTCGGATCCCACGATGAGTCCTACCGCAGAGAGCACCAGCATGAGCAGGGCGACTTTGGCGAACAGGACTGGGGTTGGGGGGAACAAATGCATTGCGATTACGATTCCAAAATTTAGCGCCAGCAGGCCGGTAACAACGCGCCTGACTCCGTGACACATCGCAATCCAGATGATCGGAATGAAACACAGATAAAAATGATCGTAGCGCCCGTCCTTGGTTCCGAACATCACCCAGAGGACAAATAATATCGTCAGACTTTGGCCACAACTTTCTGCAAGCGCCCGAAGAGTGAAGGTTGTTCCAGGGGAACGCGCGCGGGTTCTGTGGAGCACAGCGGAGGGCGTTGGAGAGAGCCAATTACGAATATGCGGCAATACATGGACGAGAAGAAATGGTGCGATGCCGACCAACCCGATGGCGTCACCCAAAAACCATCCTAACGCGGAAGACTTGTATTCACCAGGGGTAATGCTGTGATCTGCGATCAGGCATGCAACTCCAATGATCGTGGCTGCTGCAGCTGCCGTAGCACTCACCAACACGTAGCGAACAACGTCCCGTCGGCGACGCAGCCCGAGATCGATTTGCAGCGGACTGCGCAACACGTATGCCGCCACCCCATAACACACCCCAATTCCCACGGCATCGATGGTGTTGCTGAAAGACATGACTGGTTGGGCGTAGATAACGCGGCCAGCAAGCGCTACGGAAAAACAGGCCGGAAGCGCGTACCAAGGACTAATGCCCAACAAGAGCGCCATAACCAGACCGATGGCGGGGTACCAAGCGACGAATCCAATGCGAGAAAGGAAAATGACTTCGGGCCGGTCCAGCAAAAGGTATAGCAACACGAACAAGAGGGAAACAACAGCATGGCGAATGATCAGGCCTCGCGGATGCATGAACAGAATCTCAGTGCCTGATTGGCTCCTGTCAGTGACGCGAGTGGTCAGCTCAACAACCTCCGCAGCTCCCCCCGGGGTCTGCACCGTCGCACTACCCACAAGTCGAACACGCTCAACCCGATTTGTGTCACAATTCAAGACTCTCACAATTACCTAAGTAATCCCCAATTCGGTCCATATTTCACATCCTGTGTCGAAATCAGCTCGGTCATCTTGGAGCACGAATGCATCTAGCAAGAGATTCGGATCGGAAGGAAGAGTGTGAGAGAGTGGGTAGTTCACTCAGAGATTCAATACCAGACGGGCCAGGGGGTTTCAGGGTGTTGCGAGGCCGTTGAAACGCGGTTCGATCGCAGCAACATTGGTGAGACGTTCTCCACCGCCAGAAGCATCGCGGAAGCTGCTCAGCCAGCGGCAGTCGGTTCTGACAACTTGCACAAACGGACCGGCCTCCGTCTAACTTGTCGAGGGGATAACGGGGAGGGTTGTGCTTTTCGGGCTGTCCTGTCGCGCAGGGCTGTGTGAACACCGGGGCCAAGTGAACATATGGTAGTTTCACAATCGGTCTATTCCATCGCGAATTCGATGCGATTACGCCCTTTGTGCTTTGCCGTGTACAAGGCCGCGTCTGCGCGACTCACCAGGTCGCTGAAATCCGAGGGCGCCGTTGCCTGTAAGCCGGCGATTCCGAAGCTGGCGGTAACGCAGAACGTGTGACCAGCAACGGTGAACTTCTGGATCTCAAACTCTTCACGGATGCGTTCGATGGCAACTTTGACATTCTCCTTTTGTACATGGGTAAGGACCACAAGGAATTCCTCGCCCCCCACACGGGCGCAGATGTTTGACTGGCGGGTGTTGCTCTTGAGAACTTCGGCAAAGGTCTTGAGCACAGAGTCGCCGGTATCGTGTCCGTAGGAGTCGTTGATGCTCTTGAAATGATCCAGATCGGCAACGATCGCCCAGATGGGAAACCCGTGGCGGGTAGCTGCGCTTAATTGGCGAGGTGCCCAAACATCAATCGCTCGCCGGTTGGGCAGGCCGGTGAGCGGGTCGGTGAGGGCCATTTCTTGTAGCTGATGATTTTTGGCCTGCAATTGATGGTGGAGATCAGCGATGCGGCGGCCCACTCTCACGCGCGCTTGTAGTTCGCCAGGATGGAAAGGCTTGGTCAAATAGTCATCGGCTCCAGAGGCGAGGCCTTCGATCACTTCTTTTTTGTCGGTGTTCGCGGTAAGCAGAATGATATAGGCGTAGAACTGTTGGTAGTCGCGACGTATGCGCTGGCAGAGTTCGACGCCACTAATGTCAGGCATGGTCCAGTCGGTTATCACTAGGGCAGGCTGGTGTTTGGCAAACAGATCCATTGCCTGCTGGCCATTCTTTGCCAGTAGGACGGCGTAGTGGTCGTGCACAAGGGACTGCTCGACCAGTTTGCGATATACGGGAGAATCATCCGCTACCAGGACCTTCAGTTTGGGCGGAGATGGATCCATTGTTTGGCTCGCTTTTTCGCCTGCAAGCTTACGGTACGATACGTCTTTCAGCCAACTCTTCCCCGACTATCGGACAGCGGCTGTTCGATACGTTGCTAAGAAGTCCAAGCGGATCTACCTCCCAATATCATCTGTGCTTCCGCTCCCCATTCAATTGCTCTGGAGAATTGTTACCCGATTTCTAGAATCTCGGATGCGACGCGCGCAAAGAGGAGGTAGTTCCCGCTTAACAACATTGTCCTCGGCAATGAGAATTCTGCTCATGGCTGTCCTGCGGGCTTCGCCAGCGCACGGCGCTGAAAAACTCTTGCCAGTTCGACAATGAGCTGTTGCTGCCAGGAACCGCTTTTCTGCAGCAACGCCTGAGTGTCGCGAGCGAGAAGAGACGACTCTCCCGGTGTAAGGCTCTTACCTGTCATGACAAAAATTGGCAATTTTTTCAGAGTAGCTTCTTGCCGTACGTGTCGGATGACCTCAAAACCGTCCATGCCTGGCATAAGCAGATCGAGCAAGACTGCGCTGACGAGCTTGGAAGAAAGCACTTCCAAGGCTCGCGCGCCGCTTTGCACACTTTGAGTTTCGTAGCCGGCCGACCGCAGGGTCTCTTCCAACATTTCGAGCGTTCTCGGATCATCGTCGACCAACAGAATCTCAGAGTCATCGTTGCTCAGAAGGGGCAAATGCTTCCGAATCGTCTCCAGGAGGACCGGCTTGCGAATTGGCTTGATCAGGTAGTCCGCGGCACCCAAGGCAAAACCTAGATTCTTTTGGTCGACGATGGAAACGATAATAATCGGTATGTTTGTTGTCTCGGGATCTTTTTTGAGCGTAACCAGTGCTTCGAAGCCGCTCTTCCCGGGCATTGACAAATCTAAAGTGATGGCGTCGGGACGTAACTCGTGAGCTTTGTTGACAGCTTCGGATCCCGACTCGGCGATAGCAATGCGATATTCCTGATTTAAATAACTGACTAAGAGCTCCCTAGCAGAAGCCTCGTCGTCCACGACAAGAATGAGCGGTTTCCCGAAACTTCCACTGCTCGTGGCAAGGAGACTATGAGGCTTCGTGGGTTCTGTTCTGGATGTGTTGCCTACGGGAAGGGTAAACGTAAACCGGCTGCCTTTTCCGGGTTCGCTCGTCAGTGAGATCTTTCCGCCTTGTTGCTCGACTAGGCGCTTCGTAATGGCAAGCCCAAGGCCGGTGCCTTCGTTTACCTCATGTCGGCTACCTTCAACTTGCCGGAACTCCTCGAAGACAACTTTCTGGTCCTCCTGACGGATGCCTACGCCGGTATCGGTTACAGATAGGCAGACTTGATTCTCGCTTTCAAAGCAATCGACCTCAATGCGGCCGCCTTTGGGGGTGAATTTCACCGCATTGCTTAGTAAGTTGTATAGGATTTGTTTAAAGCGGACCCGATCAGCGTAGACGGATTGATCCGTCCTCAACTTTTGTTGAACCTGAATGTCCTTTGCCATTGCTAACGGACGGATTGTCGAAAGAACCTCGGGCAAAGCATCCTTCACCAGGAACTGCTCACATCGGAGTTCAAGTTGTCCGGCCTCGATCTTCGATAGATCCAGAATGTCGTTGATCAACTGCAACAGATGCCCAGCCCCCTGCTTGATGTGGTTGACAAAGCGCTTTTGCTTGTCGTTAAGCTGGCCTGGAATCTCGTCACCCAGCAGATCCGAAAAGCCCACAATGGCATTCAGTGGAGTCCGTAATTCATGGCTCATGCTGGCCAGAAACTTGCTCTTCATTTGAGTTGCGCGCTCGACTTCGCGGTTACGGAGATCCAGTTCTTTGTTGGCAACAGCAAGTTGGGTCGTGCGTTCCTGAACCCGTCGCTCCAGTTCGTCGTGAGCTCTTCCCAGGGCGCTATCACGCTGCTGAATCTGCTCCAACATCTCGTTTACCGATTCGATGAGGGTTGACACTTCGTCGCGATTTGTGGTCGTGGCTGCGCGGATCGAATAGTTCTTCTCCTGGGACACGATTCGGACAGTCTGCGCCAACTGCATCACGGGTTCGGAAATAACACGCTGCGATATTCTTGAAATCAATAGGGCAACCACCAGCGAGGCCAGAAATACGACCACGATGATTACCGCGTAGCTCTTCAGCCGGTCGTTCATCGCTCCCAAGTCGGATCTGATGTACACAATTCCCCTTGGTTTGCCCTCGAAGATGATCGAGCGCGCCAACCCCAGATGACCGCCCCGGAACCAGTGGATCTGGGTTTGACCTGAGGGAATAACCGGCGGGGGCAGAGTCTGGCCCGCGCGCTCGCGCCAGTACGCCGCGAAAGGCTGGCCGTCGTGGGCGTAAATCTGGGCGTACATGAGATGCCGGTTGGCATCCAATGCTGACAAGGTCTTCTCCGCGGAATGTGGATCGTCAAACAGGAGCGCCGAGGCGGTATTGTCTCCGATGATCTGAGCTTGGATCGAGACGTTGCGCACCAGGGCGTCACGAAAGCTGTACAGGTCGTAAGCACAAAAGCCGCCACAGGCCAACAGCAGGGCCGCCGCACTCACCAGCATGTTCATCCAGGTGAGTTTCTTAGAGATTGAATAGTTTTGGACGTTGAACATGTGTGTCAATCTCTATCCCTTTTGACGGCGGTCGCTACCTTGAGCAGCTCAGAGCTGAGCGTCAGACCCGCATGCTGGGTCGCGGTCAGGTTGACCTCGAAGCGAACTTTCTTCCCTTCCAGGACAAACTGGATCATGCCGCCATGCTTAACGAACTGCGGCATATCGCTGACGGTCAAAACAGCTTTCTTGTCGAGGTCGGCGACAATTTTGTTGAGACGGCTGTCGTCCGTAAGACTCAGAAAAAGAATCTGGCAATTGCCCGACTCCTCCGCACTGGAAATTCGTTTGGCGATTATGGTCTTGCCGCCTATCGTTTCACCTGCAAGCGTGGCGTCGAGGCTGGGGCCGAAGGGATCTTGCCCGAGAACACACACAGTAAAAAAGCCGCCTTGAGCTGCCCCAACCTTCCCAGGCCATTCGACGAATCGGCCAAAGTTATAGAGGTAGGCGGCTTTCACTTCATAGTCAGCGGGTCTCGGATTCTGCGCTTGCAGAGAAGGACTGGCAAGCAATACACATGCTATGACGATAGCTAGAAGCAACGGACGGAGGCTAAGAGCAGGCGAAGTCGTGTCACCACGGGGAACGCGCCGGTCGGAGTTTGTGCCGCGAAGGAATTTCATTGATATCAATCCGCCGCCCGTCTCCAGGTGATCTGCGCGTACGCGCTCCTCTCGACGAGCACGGGACCGAACTCGGCATGACGGGGCTGGAACAAATTTTGTCCAGTCACGGACAGCTCAAACTCCTTGGCAAAGTGCCAACCCAGGCGAGCGTCTGCCGTGTGATAAGCATTCACACCTAGGGCTGGCAGAGCGCCGACATAGCGGTAAGTGGGATCAAACTCAAGCCCTTTGCGCAAGTGGAACAGAATCTGTGCAGTTGCCTCATTGTGCGGGCTCGATCCCTCATATGAAGACACCTGACTGGTTTTCGTGTGGGTCGCCTTATCCTCAAAATTCAGGCTCACATAGGAATATGTGGCCTTGAAATCCATCCAGTGGGTCACTTTCCAGTCCGGCGAGATTTCGCCCCCGTTGGTGGCTCCCATAATGCCGTTGACAGCCCGGAGTGAAATAAGAGTGTATGGCGGAGGCGGCGAGGCCACGGTCGAAATCGATTCGTCCCCGTAACTAACGAGGTCGTTGTACTTGTTATGAAAGGCTGCAACGTCCACGTAAAAGCTAGATGTCACCAGCTTACGATATCCGGCTTCGTAGCCGAGCAGCGTTTCCGACGCGACTTGGCGATTGTCGCAAATACAAGCAAACACTGGAGGGTTTGCCTGTACCAGCCCGGTCAGTTGCAAGTCCTCATCAATACGGGAAGGTGTGCGTACTGCGCGTGTCACGGCCGCCCATAGTGTCTGATGCGAGGTCGGAGTCCACAACACACGACCGCTGGGTTCGGTCTCCCAACCAGTGAAGATGTTGTGTTCGAACTTCGACCCCAAGGTCAACCAGAGTTTATTTTGTACGATTGCGATCTGGTCTTGCACGAACGCACTGTAAATTTTGTCGTCTTGATGATGCGGCAGGAAGTTGATCGTAGCGACAGTTTGTATGAAATCGCTAGGACTCCATCGAGCTCCAAGCCCCCAGATAACTCCATTGCGCTCTTTGAGGACGAAGTGGTGAATTAAGTCAATGTCAAACGTGTTGCGAGTTTCTCCCAGTTGCGGTCCGATACGATATGTCCGGTCATAATAAGCCTGGACTTGGACGTCAGACGTATTGCTGAATTGATGGCGCCAGCGCCCCAAGAAATTGCCGCCTGATACGTCTTCCGTTGCATTTATGTTACGTTGAGCGGGTGGCGAGTAAGACACGATGGCCACCTGCTGCCCAACATTGCCTTTATAAAGATCGCCCTGAACTGTGAGGGTATCGTGGTCCGTCAGTTGGGAGTCCGTTCGGAAACCCGCCTGTCCTAGCTGCCAAGCGTCGTAGTTGCCGCCGCCAGGATGGAATTCCGGGGTTTGGCCAAATCCCAGGGCGTACGCGCGATAGCTAAGATTGTTTCCATGCGCCCCGCCGTAGCGAACTCCTCCTTGGTTTTGATCGACATTTCCGACCCTGGTGGATGCGTAGGTCCCGTGAGTATCCCTGGCATTTTTAGTAATAATGTTGATCACGCCATTGACGGCGTTCGATCCCCAGATCGTTCCCCCAGGGCCCCGAATCACTTCGATGCGCTCGACATCTTCCAGCAACACATTCTGTACATCCCAGTACACGCCCGCGTAGAGCGGTGTATAGACGCTTCGACCGTCAATCAACACCAAGACTGATTTTGAAAAACCACTCCCAAGTCCGCGAATGTTCACAGACCACTGATTGGAGCTAATTCGTGCTACCTCCACTCCCGGGACTAGACGCAGTACATCCGGAATGCTGGTGGCCCCGGAACGGCGAATGTCATCCTGAGTGAGGACGAAAATTGCTGCTGGGGTCTTCGAGATCTTTTCTGGCTCCTTAGAGGCCGTCGTCACTTCGACATTGCCGAGTTCAGCGAGACTCAATTGCTTCAGGGGCCCGCCGCTCACCTGATTTTGTGCAGCCTCAGCAACGCTATTGTTGACCAATCCCGCAAGATAGACCAAGACAATGAGGAAAGCTCGTTCGACAAACGTCATCACGTAGCGCGTACCTGCCTCTGGAGCTCCCGCGGCGCTCTTTCTGGCGACGGTAACGGGGCAAAATCGTATATTCATGACTGGTCTCATCGACCCGAGTGACGTCCTGCTTCTACCTATTCCCACCTGCTCCCACGCCACGCGACAGGAACTCAGCTGTACCGCTCCTCACAAACTGCTCGAATAGGCTGAAGATGTGCGCGTCCCACCATCCGTTGGCCACTTCCGTCTTCATGGTCTGCAACGCGTCGGTGATGGAGAAGGCGGGCTTATACGGCCTTACCGTAGTTAGCGCATCGTAGACATCCACGATCTGCAAGACTCTAGCTGTAATGGGTATGGCTTCTCCCGCAAGCCCATCTGGATATCCCGACCCGTCGAACCTTTCATGGTGGAAACGAATGATCGGCAGTACTGAGCGAAAGGACTTCAACGGTGCGCAAATGCGTTCTCCGATGACCGGATGCTCCCGCATGAGTTTCCATTCGTCTGGAGAAAGACTGGTTGGCTTCAAGATAATCGAGTCAGGTATCGCGATTTTCCCGATGTCGTGAACTACGCCAGCGCGGCGGAGAGCAGTAACCTGATCTTCCGAAAGTTTGAGATGTTCTCCCAACGAAGCCGAATACTCCGCCAAACGCTCGCAATGACCGTGCGTGTAAGGATCCTTCCCTTCAATACTGCGGGCAAGCGTAAAGAGCACTGATTCCGCGCGCTCAAGCTCATCCGTACGGAGCTTAAGCTTGAGGAGCGAGCGCACGCGGGCGAGCAATTCGGAGCGGTCTACGGGACGGCTCAGGAAGTCATCTGCTCCCGATCTAATCCCTTCTATGCGATCTTGTTTGTCGGACAGGGCGGTGATCAGAATCACCGGTATCAAATAAGTTTCAGGGTTGGACTTGATTTGCTGACAAGCCTCAAAGCCGCTGAGATGGGGCATCATCACGTCAAGCAGCACTAAGTCGATTGGAACGATGGCCAACTGCTCTAATGCGGCTGCACCGTTTGAAACGCTCGCCACCTTGAATCCCTCCGCCGTTAGCAATTCCTCTAACAGCTCACGGTTGGAGGCCTGGTCGTCCGCGACTAAGATCGTGCCCGTGACAGCGTGCTGCGACTTACTAAACATTGGGTATCTACTCGCTGCGACAAAGTTCACCTAAGATTGGCACAGGGGGTAAGGAACTTCTAATTACCGAAGTCATTTCCTTGGGTCCTGTTCGGATTTCGTAACACTAGCCAGCATCGGGTGATGCTTAGGCCTGCTGGTGTAACGGAACACTACGTTTTCAGTAGCAATCCCAGGGGCAATAAGAACCTCCCTAACATCGCGCGCTGAAAATCTCTCAGACTAACGACCAGCTTGTTCTGATTTCAGAACGGTTCGACGAAAGTTGTGTCCGTGTCTCAGTAGTTCAGGTAAACAATTCTCCGTCTGATGAACCGTCCAGAGGAACACGAGTCGCCTCTAAATAAGCGACGATGTCCGAGGTATGAACTCGAAACCGAACTAAGGGCGACCGTCTTCGGAGCAGAACAACGCGGAGTAATGCGAGGCCGTTCTCTCAATATCAGCGAGACGGGCATCGCAGGCGTATTCACGACCGGATGGGATGTGGGCACGGCTGTCAATCTGGAATTCTCAGTGCTAGTAACGAGCAAGCCTGTGAGGGTTGAAGGAGTTGTGCGCAGTCACACGGACTACCGGTACGGATTTGAATTCGTGGACTTGATGCCGGACCAGCGCGAGCTTATAGGTAAGACTTGTAGAACTCTCGCCCTGCTCCAGTAGCTATGTTATGCCTGGCCCCCAAATGATTTGTCTCAAAACAGGACCGATCCATGCACTTCCGTAGAAATGCCCTCATCAGAAACTCCTTGTTTGTCCGGATGATGTTGATGGTTAGGCGGCCGGTCTCCTACGTCCTGTCTATGCTGCCGACGGCGAGAGCAAGACTTGCCGGAAAGAGTTTGTTCCAGAATCGGAACAACGAGATCGTCACTTCGTTGCGAATCGGGTTTTCGTGTCAACCTTGATTTCAGGTCGAACATGGCCCGGGGCCCTGCGTGAAAGAAGTGGGAGACGTGGGGCCTGGGATCGTAGCTCGGCTATTCGAATCGTCAGATTGTCGAGTCAGCTAGAAAGTTTGTGTACGCTATGCCGATGGACAGCATCGCCAGCCACCTCAAAAGCCTGGAGTTTGAACTCGAGGCGATTGCGCTTTGGGATTACGATTTCCACCACAATCCTCGACGCGACGAACTGGATGTATCGGCTTTCATGGCGAGACAGATGAGGCGCGTCGAAATTGCCTTGGAGCTTGGGAGCCTATCCAAACGGAAAACCTCCAATGAACTTACGGCGTTTCTTTCTCAGTCAAAGCCTCGTCCTGCGTCGATGCGGTAGTGAGGATCTAGCGCTGGCGCCCAACGGTCAAACTGTGTCTCAGATTTTGGCTACTCTGGAGTGCCTTTAGCGCAATCGAGACAAAGCGACACTCGCTGCGTGGTAGCCGCACATTCCGTGAACTCCCCCACCCGGGGGGGTCGATGACGAGCAGATGTATAGGTCACTGGCCGATGTCGCATACTGACGCCACGTAGGGCGAAACAGGAACTGCCGAAGATCCATCGCCCCGCCTCCGATGTCTCCTCCGACGAGATTAGCATCCATCTTTTCGAGAGCTGCGGGAGAAAAGACTCGACGTGCCAAGATGCAGTCCTGGAATCCAGGTGCGAAGCGCTCAATCTGGCCCTCAAGTCTGCTGAGCATGTCGAACGCGGAGCCGTTCGGGACGTGGCAGTAAGCCCAGGCGGTATGCCGGCCTTCGGGCGCGCGGGTCTTATCGAATAGACTCGGCTGAGCCAGCAGAACGAAGGGCCGTTCGGCGTGCCGCCCATGTTGCATGGCTTCTTCGGAAACGGCGATCTCTCCCATGTTTCCGCCCAAATGGACGGTCGCAGCGCGCCGGCACTCAGGTGCTGTCCAAGGAATCGGTGTCTGCAGCGCATAGTCGACTTTGAAAACGCCAGGACCATAGCGATACTTCGCGAGCTGACGCTTATATCTCTCCGACAGTAGATGTCCCCCCAACCGCAGCATCTGGTGGGGGCCAACGTCGCAGAGAGTGACATCATAATTCTGGAGCGCTGCCAAGTTCTCAACGCGTGTCGACGCCTTCACACTGCAACCGAATCTAGAAAGATGGCTGCAGAGAGCGTTGATTATGGACTGCGAGCCTCCCCACGGGATTGGCCATCCTACTGCATGAGCGGCCACCCCGAGCAATACTCCAACTCCCGCGCTAAAAGGTTCATCCAAACTCAGAAAAGAATGTGCTGCCAAACCGGCGAATAGCGCCTTCGTACGCTCATCTCTAAATAGACGACGAGCAAGTGCCTTTGCCGAAGGGAATGCGTTTAGCGCGAAACGCGTGAGCAACCAAGGATGCCGGGATGGCGAATGAATGGGACGGAGCACTTCCGGAGACAGGTCAGCCCACTGTTCAACAAACGGTTTCATAAGACGTACCCAGGCCTTGCCATCGACACCGAGCGAGGATTCGGCATCACCGAGGTCGCGTTCTAGCGTCACCGCCGTGCCGTCGTCGAGCGGGTGTGCGAGCGCGGCGGGGGAGTGAATCCACTTAAGTCCGTAGTCCCGCAACGGCAAGGATGAAAAGAAGGGCGATCCCACAGCCAATGGGTGAACGGCTGAGCCGAAGTCATGGTGAAAACCAGGAAGTGTCAACTCAAGAGTCCGCGCAGCGCCGCCAGGATTGGGTTCCGCCTCCAAAACCTCCACTTGCAACCCGGCTTGGGCGAGAACGATCGCGGCCGCTAGACCGTTCGGACCTGCACCGATCACACACGCTCTACCATTCATCTCGAGATACCCAGCGTGTGATCGGATAATTCACGAATATTGCCATGAGTTACCGCCGGGGAGCGAGGGAGGGCCACTCCACGACTCCGATCGTCCCGTCAGGTTGGCGCTCAAGCAGGGGTGCATAGAGCCCCATGAGTTGACGCCGCCACCAGAGGCCCTGCGCACGTTTTTCTGCGATGGTGGTAAACCAATACTGCCACAGGACAGCGCGCACCTCCCGTGGCGGCTCGCCAGGAAAGGGATTTCCCGCAAAAAGAGCGAGCACATCCGGATCGTTGGTAAGAAGCCGTACTTCTGTGTTCGGCACGATCGGATACTCGCGCCATGATCCCAGCGAAGCGAACCACAAGTTCCAATCGAAGCGGGGTTGATAAGGAGCATAGATGCCTGGCGGCTTGAATGGATCCTGCGGCTTAAAACGGAAAGGATATGCCACCCAGACTTGCCCGTCCCGGGAGCCTTGGAACTCGATTTCATAGCGGCCTCTGGTCATGACTGCGAAAAGACCATATCGATTCGCGATTCGAAACGGGTCGAGTGCTGCTACCGGTCCGGTTGGCAGCGGTATCGTTGGGAAGACCATCCAGAGCAGCTGCACTGCGGTTGCATAGAATATCCAGGTAAGCCCCACGGATGTCAAAGAAATCCTGAGGACGGCGAGAGGTGAATGGAAGATGTCCCCCCGATTTTCCGTGCTGGCCTCGGAATGGATCGTTTCGCTGGATGCGGGGACAACGTTTCGCGAGTCCGAGTGGGAGTCGGGTCGTCGGGTCTGATCCCTGTGATCAACGAAGGACCTTCTCCAGCGGCGCGGTAAGAAGGTCAACGCAATGTGATCATCCAGGAGCAGAAAGCCCAGCGCCAGGACCAGATAGTTCAGAAACGTGTAGTTGGCCGTGAGGATGACGCAGAGCTGCCAGAGAGTCGCGATGAAGAAGCACAGAATCCGCAAGCGCCGTGGCAGGAACAGCATCCAGACCAAGCCAAGCTCGAGCGCGAGCGTTGCATACGTCGTCGAGACATGGAACCAGTGTGGCGGGTGCTGTGCGTACCAGCCGATCCAGGTGGGCAGCGGCCCGTTCTGGTAGTACTCGTCCATGGCCGTCATGTGACGCCACTGTGGGTCTCCACTCGCTAGCTTGGCGACACCGGACTCGAAATAGATGCGAAACCACTCCCATTGCAGTAGAAACAGACTTGCGCGAGAAGGCGGTTGGTCCGCGCCCCAGAGGGGCCGCAATCCCGGCGGAGCAAAGAAGAGTGCAATAAATCCGGCTTCGAGCAGCATGCCATCGGATTGGTACCCAGAAAAGTCTTCCGCGGCGCTCACGAATGAAAGAAAACACAAAAAACAAATTAGCAGCATTCCCCGCGGCCACACGTTGAAAACAAGCAGCAGCGATGCCAGCATTCCCACCCAACACAGAGCAACGAGCATCCGCGGGCTGCTCGAAAACCATAGCAATGTTGGTGCAAACCAGAAGCGAGCAAAATGTCCAAATGAACGCGCCACCACCTGCAAATATTGGCTCGCCGGCAGAATTCCTGCGGGGCCAATGAGGCCGCTGATTTGAAAGGCTAGCGAGAAAAACGCAGAAAAATAGATGAAGCCGAGAGCCCGCAGGAACAACCAGCGTGAAATCAGGCGGTCCGAAGCGCCGTGCTTTGGGTCGAACAGTGAGTGGATGGCGGAGGCAGGAGCCCAGCTCATGAGCGCCGGCCATTATACAGAGCCCAGTAGAGTTGGTGTCCTCAACCGGCTCGCGCAGTCACCGCCGATCGGGAAATTGTCGCCCACGTGGAAACGACACCCCTAGCAGACGATTTTAGACTTCCGGTCTGACCACCATCTTGCGCCGAAAATACGCCGCAGGGCGGCCCGAGAAGAACATGGGACTGGTTAAGATGAGATCTTGGCTGCTTTGGCTTTGGCACTTAACACATCTTCCTTTGCCTGCAGCCAGTCATCCGTTGGGTCTCCATCCACCCCGCCACGTTCTTGATACAACTCATAAGCGCGCTGGCGGATTTGCTCCTCGATTTCCGCACCCGCTACGCTTGGTCTGAGTCGGGTAGGAGAGTTGGGACTCACCGGGGAACCGCTCACCTTTGAATTGTTCTCCCGATGCGTGCGTTTTCGCAACGTGTCCCTGCTTACGGCAGAACTAGGCGCGAGCCGGAGACTCCTGGTCGGAGTAGAAGCGATTGCCGACGTGCCGTTTTCACGCTCTGAAAGTGCCACCAGCTGTTTGATGATTTCTGCTTTTTCTTCTTTTTCTGCCCTTTTGGGCTCACCTGCGTAGATTTTCAGCAAGACAGCGAATACTGCCAGGGCAGTCACAACTCCCATGAAAATGAATACAAAGCTAATCATCTACGCTGCCTTCGTACCATGTGGTGGAAGCAGGTGTTCAATACAGAAATTGTGCCTTTGCCGGAGCTAAAGAACGTAGGTTACCAAGGTTGCTGTCCCGAACCGGCCTTTGCTGTGTCCTCGTGCGGCGCGCAAAAGAGTCCAACTATTTTCCTTCTGCGGTAAGTAGAGATTATGTGTCTGTTCTAGTTGACATCCCGGCTAATAATTTCTAGCATTGTAAGTAGTGGTGCAAGACTTGTTCCCATCCTCTTGAATCATGTGTATGAACTTCTGAATTGGTTCCCTGAGCCCGAACAATTTTCCTGAAAATCTCAAAAGTTGCCTTATCAGCGTTGATGAGCTGTCTGCCAATGGCTGGCTGCCGGCTCAGCTGACGGCACTTGGGGGGACCCATGAAACACAAAAATACTGAAGCCGTTCTGGCCGCCAACCGAGCCAACGCGCAATCCTCGACAGGACCTCGAACCAAAGGGGGGAAATCGAATACAAGGCACAATGCTTTACGGCACGGCATCCTGGCGAAAAGAGTCGCGCTGGAAACCGACGAAGAACGGGTGGAGTATCAAAGGATCTTTGAATCCTGGAATGCCGAATTTAGACCGGAAGGGTTTCTGGAGAACGCTCTGGTTGAGGAGATCACAATTTTGTGTGCTGGAAGCTCCAGATCCTAGAAGACCTTGTGACCAAGGAACTTGCACTTCGTCAAGATGTGCGAGGTCAAGTGGACCGCGTCTTCCATCGCGAACTCAAACTTCCCATCAGTGACTGGGATCTTCCGCTTGATTCCGGCTGGGATTGTGAACGGATAGTCGTTCGGGCTGTTGCTGGCAAGGATGAGAGTTACAATAGCGCTTCGCGTGGCCCGGCAGTCGTGCAGAACAAGGTAATAAGCGCGGTTCAGAACTCGCGAAACCGTAACACTCAAGAAGCTGGCCACCTTGAGGTGGAGGCCGTCATTGGTGAGTTCTTTTGAGAAGATGACTCGTTAGCAGTCGGTACTGAAGCGCGATCTTTATCGAGCAATCGAGACCTTGGGTGCTTTGCAAAAAGAAAGACGCGAACGGAAGGGGATTGACTCCTGACCGTAGCGACGAGGACCTTAGCTCGAAAGGACAATGTAAACGATAACGACGAGTAAGCGGCAAAGTTTTTCATCAACGCCTGAGCCTTTCCAAACAAGCTCTCAGTTCCGTCTGAGATTATATCGTTATAACGATATATCGGCCCCGATCAAAGCATTTAGCCGGATTGTTGGTGACCGTGTTCAGCGGCATATTTTACGAAACGAACCCGACAAGTACATTGTTTTCAGCCACGTGAAATTGACTTGGGCGGTTTGGAGGTTACCTGGTGCTTTTGTCAACATGCAGAATTGAGGATCCCAATGTCGCTCCCCAGGCCTTATCACTTATGCTAGAGTGCCGCCCGAGGATGACGAGAGTGGGCGGTCGCATTCGAGCTTCGATCTTCGTGATTCTGGTGTTGCTGTTCTTTTCTCCGACAAAATCGCTCGCGCAGCAGCCCGCACAGCCATCCGCATTAGGCCAGATGCCTCAGGAGGGCGATTATGTCACCCGGGACTTTCATTTCAAGTCGGACGAGATTCTGCCCGAGTTGCGCCTCCATTATGTGACATTCGGCAAGCCTGCGCATGACGCGAACGGCCGGGTGACCAATGCGGTACTGATCCTTCATGGCACGACCGGGTCGGGGCGACAGTTCCTGGTGCCTCAATTTGCGGGCGTGCTGTTTGGGCCGGGACAACTTCTCGATACCAGCCGTTACTTTGTCATCATTCCGGACAACGTCGGTCACGGAAAATCAAGCAAGCCTAGTGATGGGATGCACGCGCGGTTTCCTCCATACGATTACGGCGACATGGTGGTGTTGCAGCATGAGCTGCTGGAGAAGGGATTGGGCGTCAACCATTTGCGCCTGGTGTTGGGCACTTCCATGGGCTGCATGCATTCGTGGGTCTGGGGCGAGACTTACCCCGATTTTATGGATGCACTGATGCCGCTGGCCTGCCTGCCGGTACAAATAGCCGGCCGCAATCGGATCTGGCGCAAGATGGTCATCGACGGGATCCGCCAAGACCCAGATTGGAAGAACGGTGAATACACAACTGAGCCTCGAGCGGCATTACAGATTGCGGCGGATGTGTTGCTGATCGTCGGAGGCGGACCGGTAGAGATGCAGAAAAATCTCCCTTCGCGCGACGCGGCTGATAAGCATCTCGAGGATTTCACGGAGCGGGTCACGGCAAACCTGGATGTGAACGATCTTCTGTATGCCGTGAGCGCTTCGAGGAACTATGACCCCTCTCCGCAGCTGGAAAAAATTTCGGTGCCGGTCATGTTTGTGAATTTCGGCGACGACTTCATCAATCCGCCGGAGTTGGGGATCGCCGAACGAGAAATTAAGCGCATAAAGAAGGGCCGCTTTGTCTTGATTCCGATTTCTGACCAAACCCACGGCCACGGCACGCATACGTGGGCCGCCGTTTGGCAGCAATATTTAAAGGAGTTGCTCGAAGCTTCCAAGCAGTGAGTAAGTGACCTCGATTATTTTTGCGGCGGCTGGGACGTTTGGGGCTTGTCCTGCGGCTGGCCTTTCGTCGTGTCCTTCTGCACTTCCTTGCCTTCGTAAGTGATCTTCACGTTGGATCCGAAACGCTTGTAATCCTCATATTTCACGATCTCGCGAATGTGTACTTCTTGGAGGGCGAAGTGCAGTGTATCGTCTGCCTTAGTGTATGTGGGAAACCAATACTTGCCATCAAATTGCTCGCGCCAGGTGGTGAACTTGGGAAAGAGGTTTTCCTGACCTTTTCCCTTCTTGTTCAGATGGAAATCGGGGACCGTCTTACCGAAGGTTTTGACAATCTGAAAATCGTGGTCGTCAACCCAGACTCGCCCCTGGAAATAGCGCTTATCCTTCTGAATTTCCTTGGGAGCGACATCGAATACGTAGCAATGCAATTCATCTTCCTGCTGCTGCCCTACATACAGAATCTGGTACTCAGGAATTTCGTCGCGGGTCAGCACGAACGGCAGACGATTGCGAATATCGAACAGGTCTTCCTTGGACATGGAGATGCCACCGTTTTCGATCGTCGATTGCGGCGCGTACACGACGTTTTCCAGCCGCTTTCCCTGGTCGTCGAAGGTAACATCGAAGACTTCCCGGTACTCGCCGGTCACAGTATCGCCGTCCAAAGTCTGCACTCGGACATCCTGACGGTAGGTGTACTGATCGCGGGCCTCCTTGAATTGTTTTTCTTTGGCCGCGAAGCGATGAATAATCTCGTCGGCGGTAATGCCTTTGGGTTCTGAAGTATCAAGAGGACCTTCGTCGGCTGAGGCCAGGAGGGAGAGAGCGACAGCCGCCATTACGAGGTATGCAAGTCGAGCGATGAATCTCATAGAAGATAGTGTAACGAAGCTGCGCCAGGAAAGTGGGTTAGACCACCCGCCACTCCCCGCACCAGTACCTCTCGCACTCAGGGGACGGGCAGAAGAGAGAGGGTGATTCCCCAGTTGGTTAGATTGTGAGAAGGCCCGTGAAGTTGCCGGAAAAGTACTTGATTGGGTCGGGCTTGCGGCTTTGAGCTGTTTCTCTTGGACTTTGCTCGCAGATTTCCTCAGTGTTGATCTGGCGATCAAGATGGCGGGGGACGGCGCGAAATCCAAATTCTAGCTAATTTTTTCCCTCCATTGTCGCTTGAGTTATCATGCGCAAGTCTTTTACGGAGCACCATATCGCCGACGCGGGTCAACGTGGCGGTGGGACAGGGCTTATGGGACACGATCTGGGTTTTCGGTCGAACACAGCGGCGATCACTAGCATCGGTAGTCTGGACGCCCATCACCGCGATAATCGAAGCGGTGCAGGACGAAATAAGGGTTTTCAATAACCCGCTGATGCAGCGTGGGTCAAATTCGGCGTCGGCGTTGCCGCCCCGCCGACAAATGGGCGCCCGTCAGCAGCAGGAGTCCGGAGAGGAAAGCCCAGAACATCAGGCTTACCGACAAAGCGAACGGACCGTAAACTTCCTGAAAATTCAGTCGAGGCAGAGCCAGAATGTAGGCGTATTTGAGTGTCTCTGACAATAATCCCATGACCACAGCTGTGGGTAACACGGCCCGCGCCGGAACCTTGCCATTTGGCAGCACCCAGTAGATCAAAAAGAAGATGGCAATGCTGGCGGCGATGGCAAAAATCTTCATCATAATAAAGCCCGCCAGCCGCACCACAAAAATGCCATGACCATGAAAGGCCGATTGCAGCCACGCAACATTTTCGGCGGTTAGCGCAATCGAGAGCAGGGCCAGCACACCGCAACCAAAGGCCAGGCCCAGCGAGATGAGCTGGTTGCCCAAATAAGATCGATTTTCGGGAAAATGCCAGATGCGATTTAGCGCGACCTCAAGCGGCATAAATACCCCCGTCGAGGTCACGAGAAGAATCAATAGTGAGACCAGCTGCGCCCGATTTCGCGCGCCCACCAAGGCGTTCAGATTGCGGATGACGAAGTCCTGTCCTGCGGGAAGAAAATCGCGCAGTAGTTGAACCACGACATCGTACATTACGCGCGAGTGGAGAACGCGGCGAATCAGCGTCATTAATAACAGCACGAAAGGAAAAAACGACAGGATGGCGTTGGCCGCAACCGAAAACGCAAAGGTGTGGACCTCTGTACGCAACAAATATTTCACCGTAGAGGCGAGTACACCGGAATCACGCCCAGCGTCGGTGGGGTCTACGCGCTTGGCCGAGGAAGGCGAGGTTGAGGAATGTGACTGGAGGTCAATTTTCTCCATTTTTTCCATCTTATCAGAGGCTTGCGGCTCCTTCCGCGCCCGCCGAGCGCTCGCCGCCTGACTGCGGCCAAACCGCTTAGCAAAAACGTTTCACTCCCTGATTTCTTTTCTTGCCAGAAACCACGTTCCTGAATATTATCTTCTGCTCATTGCCCAAGTTCAGGGCACAGCAGCGTCAAAAGTTTTGGGTCGATGTTTTGTGTCTCGCGGTCGAACTCGCGCAACCCGATGGACTCCAAGCTCGACGTCGCCGCTTCGCAGCGACGCCGATCTCCGGGGCCTTTCTTGCGAGCACGCCTTCAGCAGCCCAGAACTTCAATTGGTTGTGCTTCCGCGTCCTTTGAGGGGGTGGTACGAAGCATGCGCTTCACGAAGGGCGAGGGAGTTTAAATGAATAGAAAAAGTAGAAGCGAAAGGAGTGCTTTGTGAGAGAGAAGGGCACAGTAAAGTGGTTCAACGGGGCGAAGGGTTACGGTTTCATCCAGCGCTCTACGGGGGAAGATGTTTTTGTCCATTTCTCCGCCATCCAGGAGAACGGCTACCGCACGCTGAACGAGGGCGAAACGGTTGAATTTGATCTGCTGAAGGGGCCGAAAGGCTTCCAGGCAGCCAACGTCGTCCGCGCATAAAAGCCCCGAATCCAACCACTGGCACCCTCTCAGCTTCCCCTGAGGGGGTTTTTATTTGGGTAAGCTACTGCACCTCCAGCGATACCAGATCACCATCCGCTTTGCCCCCGGCCTTGTAATTGACTGATACCGGGCGGTTCTTCCAATCACAGGAAAACGCTTCGGCGCCGATCAGCGTAAGGACCTTGAAATTCTCCGCACGGAGTTTCAAGATTTTCGACCCCGCGGCGACGGTCAGAATGGCCGCAGGCGTTTGTGCGCAATCTACCTTCAGCAGTTTTCCTTTCAGAAATTGCACTTTCCGTTGGTCTGGCAGTGATTCAACCGGAGCGGCCGCCGGATGTTCCTGAGCCGAGTCATCTTCTGCTTCGGGATTCTGCGCGGCTGCCGCCGGCTTTGTTTCCGCCACTTGCGGCGTGGCCTCGGCCTGGGGAAGCAGACCATACTTTTTCAAGGTTGGCAGGTCATTCAGATTTTTCCGCGCGACCCGAGCGATTTGCGGATTCTGGCTGCCCTTGAGGCGTTCGAGCAGCGCCGTCGCGTCGTCCCACTTCTTTCCGGCCATCTCAATCTGCGCCAGGTTCAGCAGATAATTTTCATTACGCGGGCTAAGTTGGATCGCCTGCCGTATCGATCCCATTGCAGAGTTGACTCCACCGCCTTCCAATCGTGCTATAGCGAGCATGTTGTAGGCCTCGGCAAAATTTGGATTCCAGTCGAGCACCGCCCGCAAATCCTGGATCATGTTGGAAAGCCCATGAACCTCCCGCCCGCTGGACTGAGCGGCATGATACTTAACCAGCGCCAGGTAGTAGCGCACCCATGGATCCCGCGGATCAAGTTCAGACGCCCTGGTCAGTTCTTCAGTAGCCGGTTCGAATTCTTTCTTCTGCAGGTGTGTCCAGGCCAGCGCACGATGCGCGATCGCATTTTCCAGCTTTGGCTGGTTAACGATCGCGTTCAACTCCTTGACCGCCTGCTCACGATGCTCGGGCAGGCGCACTGCCATTTCCGCCTGCAGCGCTGCCGCCTCGGGAGGAGTAACCGGGACCACGCTGCTTCCGACATCGTCGGAACTGACCGTGGCGGAAAGTTGATACATCTGTCCTCCAGGGTCAATCGTATCGCGCAATTTGGCCGCATCTTGCGCCAAGAACAGAGGCGCAAGGGAGTGGAAATAGTCCTTCACCGCCTGTTCAAACTGCGCCACGCTCATACCGTAGGCCTGTTGGACCGCTTCTTCTACCGGTAGTTTCTGGTTCTGCACCAGGTCGAAATATTTTCCCGTCTCAGGCAGCTTGTTCTTGTTGAGCAGATAGTGCACGACGATCCAGGACTGAGCATAGAACAATGTATGATGCGTGCCCTCCTGGTAGGCGGAAACATCGTGCTTCATGGTGAATAGATCCGGCATGGCGAGCCACACCGGTCCGCCGAGAAGATCAGTTAGCGACCTAGGCGGATTGAGGATCTCACGCTGATTGCCCACCAGGTCCTTTTCCCACGATAACTTTAGTTCGGGATCACCGCCCATACGCGCCTGTTTGTTGTCTAACTCAAGGCTGGAAAAGTATTCCGCAAAGCCTTCATCGAACCAGCCCGGCGTCGGCGGATAGTTGTAGTTCAATAACCAGTGGGCAAATTCATGAGAAATCGCGCGCCAGCTTTCGTCCTCGAAGAGATTGAGGACGATATAAGTGCGATCCTCGCCCGGCAGAAAAAATGAAGGTTTGTTCACGAGTTGGCCCTGACGGATGGGCGCAACCTGCGCGAATTCCTTGTCCCCCTTAAGACCGATGATCTCCAGCGGCTCTGACATGTTCACGCGGGTCTTCATCAGAAGTTGGGCAAAAACGGCGCGCATCTGCTCAAAGCGCACAATCACTTCGCGGCCTTTCTTCTCGCCTGCGTCAGTAAGCACGGAGAAGTGGCCAGAGTTAAGGCGAATCCACTGCGGCTCCTTTTCTGCTGCATGAGCAGGATGGACGAAAACCGCTATGGCCAGCAAAGCGGCAGTTAAAAGGCGTGGCGGGAGAGCGCAAAAAGCTGGCATGGTTTGTTGTTTGAGCCGGAATTTCTGAAACGATGCTACCACGGGCGCGAAGCGGGTTTTATCCCTCGGGCCGCGAAGTCTCTTGCAATTGCTGCGCCGCCCACCGCGCAGCTTCGGCGACTATCAGATCCTCATCGGCCGCCAACTTTTCAAGCACAGGCAAGAACCGCTGGTCACCGCTATTACCCATCGCGAGCGCCGCGTTCCTTCTCAGGCCAGCGTGCTTGGTGCGGCGTATCGGAGAGGCACGGAACGTTTCCCGGAACTCCTCGGCCGTCATCTCGGCCAGCCATTCGAGCGCAGGATTCACCAGTCCTTTGCGAGGTTGAAATTCTGAGGCGCTCGTCACCGGAGATTTCCGGTTCCACGGACAAACGTCCTGGCAGATATCACAACCGAAAACGTGTCTGCCCATGCCGACTCGCATTTCCTCGGCAATCGAGCCGCGCTTCTCGATGGTCAAATAGGAAATGCATTTGTTGGAATCAAGTTGATAAGGTGCGACCAGCGCATGCGTCGGGCAAGCGTCGATGCAGCGGGTGCAGCTTCCACAGCGGTCGGGTGCAGGGAAGTCCGGCTCGAGTTCGAGCGAAGTCAAGATCACACCCAGAAACAGCCATGATCCCAACTTTTGGTTCAAGATGCAGGTATTCTTTCCGATCCATCCCACGCCCGCATACTTCGCATATACACGTTCGACCAATGGGCCCGTATCGACGTAGCGTCGGGTTTGCAGCGCTGGCCTCTCACTTGTCATGAATGATTGCTGCAAGCGGTCCTCGACCTTGCGCAGCCTTTTCATCACTGCGTCGTGATAATCCTCCTGGCCCCACGCGTAGCGGGAAATCCATCCCTTTTCTGGATCAGTCGTCTGGGTTGAGTACGGCTGCGCCGTGTTGTAGTTGATCGCGCAAACGATCACGCTGCGGGCCCACGGGATCGCCGATCGAAGGGATGCGCGCTTTAGGCGTCCGGCTTCGTCTTTTGCTTCCATGTATTTCATCTCGCCGGCATAGCCATCAGTGATCCATTTCGGAAAGTGGTCCAGCTCAGAGAAATCGCGCACCGGCGCGATGCCCACCAGGTCAAACTCTGCATCGTAAGCCGCCTGTTTTATCACTGCCGTGATTTCACCGGTCTGAACCATTTTCCTTCCGGACAAGTGTGCGTATATCACTGCAATTGGTGATTCCCGGCACCGCCAAAACTTTCTCTCCTTGTCATCCTGAGCGCAGTAGCGCCTTCGCTCGCGAAGGTGCTACGCAGTCGAAGGACCTGTATTTCTATATGCGCGATAGAAAAACCTATGCCATCTACATCCTAGCCAGTCGATCTCTGAATTTCTACATCGGAGTGACCAGTAATCTTCACAGGAGGGTTTGGCAGCATAAGAACCACAGTTTTAGTGGCTTCACGGCGCAATACAAAATTGACCGTCTCGTCTACTACGAAAGTTTCGATGACGTGGGAAAGGCCATACTTCGCGAGAAGCAACTCAAGGGCTGGATTCGTGCAAAGAAAATTGTGCTTATCAAATCCCAGAATCCCACCTGGCTCGACTTGAGCGAAGGCTGGTACGAAAATGCAGGTCCTTCGACTCAGCTCGCCGTTCGCGTGGCGAACAGCAAGCCTCGCTCAGGATGACAGGTGGGACGAACAAGTGTGTGAACCGGTACAATTGCTTCCCAGAGCAGGGCATTCTTTTCGGCTCGGGACTAGACTCCGAGCTTCTTTACTTCTTCGTTGTAGTACTTGCGGTACAGGATGTCCCACTCCTGGCTGCCTTCAAGGATGGTGCGCTTCTGATTCTCGATCTTGTGGCGAGCCGCCTGGTCGATTTTCTCTTCCTGATTGAGCAGCTCTTCGAGAATCTTCCGCACTTCCAAGCGGATGGTGTTGCGGTCCTCGACAAAATCCACTTCGTCCATCTCAGCCAGCGCGTCAGTGACTACGTGGGCCACTTTGTTGATTTTATCGCGGCTGACTCTCACAAGACCGCCTTGTATTTGCGCACCAGTTCGCTTTTCACCTTGCGAAACATTTCCTGATAGTTAGCACCGCTCTTGCGCATTTCCTCAGAATAGGCCTCGAGAATGACGCGCACCTCGTCGTTGATGCGGTCCTCGAGCGACATTTCATCGAGCATCGCAGAGTGTACTTTAGTTGTGACCGCAGCCGCTGCCTTGGTCTCGATGAATTCACCAGCAATCAATTTTTTAGCGACTTCGCGGGCCAGATAGCCCACATATTCTTTCGAAAGCAGCATGGTGCGGGTCGGATGTCCGGAGTGAAACAAATAGTTTAGCATGGCGTCCCTCAGCACTCAGCCATCGAGCAGTTGCAGTTCGCACTTTGCGCTTGGTCTCTCAGGGGAACTGGCCAAGTAGTAAATGCCAATTACCCGGTGTTAGTCAAACTGAATGCCGAGTGCGAATGATTTCCCGTCCATTCAGGCATACAATGCTGAACGAGCCCCTTACATGTCCTCTGCTCCTGACAATCTGGCGGGTCTCAAAGACGACATGATCGCCTTCATTGAAGGCCACGGCATGCGCCGCTTCCCCGGCTACGTGGACTACGAAGAAGTGCAGAGCGTGATGTGGAAGACCGCAGACAATCCTGATAGTTGGAAAGATTTCGTGGAGCTTGCCAAGGCTGCAGGCGCGCCTTTTCTCACCATGGACGCCTGGCTGCTTCGCCGCGAAGAGCTTGACGAGATGATTGAGCGCATCGGAAGCGCGGAGTTCACCAACGACGAAGATGTGGAAGACGCCCGTTGGTTGCGCACTTATATTGGCAAGACTGGCTTCGTCCAGCTCGGCTTCGCTTACCAGGGCATCATGATGGTCTATGAAGCTTCCACCGAGTGGTATGACCGCTATCAGCGGCTGTTCGAAATGACCGAGGACTTCGGCGGCATTCCTATCGACGGTCCTGATCAGGACGACGAAAACTAATGCACTGTGCTCATTTGTGTAGGTGCAGGTGTTCCTGCACATCCGCCTGAGCCTGGTATGAGGTGGGTAGCCAAAACCGCGGATCCTGATCAAGTACAAGCTCTGGCCGAGGGTCTCCGTTCCAACCCTTCGGTTCATTCCAATCTTAATGCCCAAACCACCGCAGCTCTTGCGCGCCTGCTGATAATGCGCGGCATCACCGATGCCGAAGCCGCAGAACGATTTCTTCGTCCCTCCCTCTCTCACTTGCACCCGCCTTATCTGATGACCGGCGTGCGTGGTGCCATCGATCGTCTCGAGGCAGCTATCGAGCGCAAAGAATCCATTCTGATTTATGGCGATTATGACGTCGACGGCACCACCGCGATTGTGATCTTGAAGACCGCGATTGAGCTTTGCGGCGGAACCGCCGATTTCCACGTGCCTCACCGGATCCGCGACGGTTACGACATGCGCGACGACGTGATAGAGACAGCGGCGGCCGCCGGCATTCGTCTCATCATAAGCGTTGACATGGGCATTCGCGCTTTTGCTCCGGCGGAAACAGCCCGCCGGCTCGGAGTTGACCTAATCGTTACCGACCACCATCTGCCCGGGACGAACGGTATTCCGATAGCGCTGGCGGTGGTCAATCCCAATCAGCCTGGTTGCGAGTACCCCTGCAAAGCACTGTGCGGCGCCGGTGTGGCTTTCAAACTCGCACAGGCATTGATGGAGCGAAGGCTCCCGTCCGGCGACCGATCACGCCTGTTGATGTCCTTCATGAAGGTGGTGGCGATCGCCACCATCGCCGATGCTGTGCCGCTCACCGGCGAAAATCGCGTTTTCGCCAAGCTTGGACTGGAAGGTCTGCGCTCACCCGTAAATCCGGGACTTAAGGCTCTACTGGAAGTAGCGCAAGTGGGTGGGCGTCCGCTCACTACTGGTGAAATTGGATTTCGCATCGCACCGCGCCTTAACGCTGCCGGCCGCATGGACGTGGCCCGCGATGTCATCGAACTGTTCAGCGTGAAGGATCCTGCCCGCGCTCGCGAGCTTGCTAACCGGCTCGACCAGCTAAATGCTGATCGCCAGGAGGAAGAGCGGCGAATTCTGGAGGCTATCTACTTGCGTATCGAGGAGGACCCTGAACTGCGCGACGCATTCTGCATGGTGATCGATGGCGACGGCTGGCACCGCGGCGTGATCGGCATTACCGCCACACGTGTGGTCGAACGCTACGGCCGGCCTACGTTGATCGTCTCTCGCAACGGCGACGAAGCTCACGGCTCCGGCCGCTCCATTCCAGCCTTTCATCTGCTGGACGCGCTGGAATCCTGCGCCGAAATGTTCAGCCGGTTCGGGGGACACGCGCATGCTGTCGGTTTCAGCCTGCTCACCTCACGCGTGCCAGATTTGCGCGCCCAGTTGGATCACTATGCCCGGACCCGTCTATCTCTAGCTGATTTCGAACCGGTCCTTAACTTCGATGACGTACTCCCGCTCGATCAAGTTACGCCTGAGTTGCACCAGATTCTGCAGCGCCTCGAACCTTTTGGCGTGGGAAATCCGGATCCAGTTTTCGCCGCCAAGGCAGTGCGCCTACTTGCGCCGCCGCGAGTGCTGAAAGACAAGCACGTGAAGCTAAAGCTCGCCCCCGCTAGGATGGCGAGCGATGGCAATTCGGATTGGCGCAAATCGCTTACCTTAGATGCTCTCGGCTGGCGCATGGCGGAACGCTTCCAACACGCTCAGCTTCTACCAGGCGATACGCTCGACATTGCTTTCACCGTTGGTCAGAACGATCACCCCGAATTCGGCGGGCTGGAACTCTCCCTGCGTGATTTTAAAACTCCTGGGAAAGCCAAGGACGAAAACGAGCGGGCAACTGCCGCCGTGGACCGAGCATGACCCCCTAAGTACGCCATTCACCACAGATGGTAATAGCCATCGCGACGTCCTATCTCGACCTCAATTCCAAAAACACTTGCCAAACGCTCCGACTGCAGAATCTCGCTTTTATGACCATCAGCTGCAACCCGCCCATTCGACATCAGGACCACACGTTCGATCTCGGGAACGATATCAGACAGCTCATGCGTAACCAGAATGATTCCAATCCCAGAGCTAGCCAGCAGACTCATAGTTTCTTTTAAGCTGTGCCGAGCGAAAACGTCGAGCGAATTGGTGGGCTCATCAAACAACAAAGCTCGCGGACGGTGGACCAGGGCTCTGGCGATCAGCACCCGCCTGGCCTCTCCGGAAGACATTTCGCAAACCGGCCGCCCTGCCAAATGTGACACTTGCAACTGTGCCAGAGTTGCGTCCGCTAGTTCTTTCTGCTTGGGATCGACGGGATGATGGGGAAAGATGCGGGTGCTGCTGAAGAAGCCGGACAGCACGATATCCCGCCCAACCGTTTCGCCTGTACACGATGACATCAGGTCGTTGGAGACGATGCCCAGCAGCGTGCGTAACTCGAATACATTCCAGCGCTCCTGACCCAAGATGGTTATGCTCGAACGTTCCCGTACAACGGGATAGCACTCACGAGTAATAGTCTTTATCAGAGTGGACTTCCCACAACCGTTCGGGCCCAGGATAGCGACATGTTCTTCGGCACCAATGCGAAGACTAAAATCATCGAGAACCACCTTATTTCCCCGCATCACGCGGATGTTTTGCAGGTCCAACAGCGGGGGCGATTTCATCGTCCTGCAAGTTTAGCCCAACCCTGCCGACCGCCGCCCCAGTGCACTGCGAACAGAGAAACAGCGACAGCAGTTCCGGTAGACTTATCCTCAGAATGCCAGCCGAAATATCTCGTCTACGCCGCTGGATCGCAATTGCGGCTATCACTCTCACCCTAGCGGTGGCGGGGATCTACTTCTACTCCCAGCAGCGCGTGCAGAACGCCCTCAACCAAGTGCCGGAGAAAATTGGCCTTGATATCCAGCAGACCGCGCATGGTTTTACGATCTCCAAGTCCGAACAGGGACGAACCTTGTTCAAGGTCCAAGCCAGTAAGGCGGTGCAGTTCAAGCAAGGTGGGAAGGCCGAATTGCATGACGTAACCATTACGTTATATGGACGCGACTCCAGCCGCTTTGATCAGATCTACGGAGCGACGTTCGATTACGACCCGCAATCGGGCGCTGTTGTCGGGAAAGGCGAGGTTCAAATCGATCTCCAGTCCAACCCCGAAGGTGTGACCAAGCCCGATCAGTCGCCGCCCAAGGAACTGAAGAACCCCATTCATTTAAAGACCACCGAGCTAGCGTTCAATCAGAAGACGGGGAACGCTTCGACCCGAGAGAAGGTTGACTTCTATATTCCGGGGGCGACCGGATCAGCCGTGGGGGTCGATTATGCCGCCAACACCAGCGTGCTGACACTGCAATCACAAGTGAACATCGTGTTCAGTGGTTCGACAGGGGCGACGGTGACTGCCATCCACGGAACCATCACCAAGGACCCTCACTTGGTGGTGCTAGACCTCCCGCATTTGCAAGCCCACTCGCAACAGTCCGACGCTGACCAGGCCACTCTTTTCCTGCGTCCCGACAACACGGTTGAGCGCCTGCTGGCACTCGGCCACGTTCGTGTGGAGTCAGAAGGCAAGCAGCCAGCACAAGTCCGATCAGACCAATTAGAGATGCTCATGGGAGAACAGCAGAATACTGTGCGCACGGCTACCTTTTCTCACAATGTACAAATGGAAGTCTCCGGAACGCAGTCGATGCAAGGTAGCGCCGGCCGGGCGATTCTGCACTTTGTCGGAAAGAACCAGTTGACGATTGTTCACACCGAAGAAAACGTCAAATTGACCCAGCATCAAAAACCCGCTACGGCATCAGCCACAGCCCAGGATCTCGAACTCACGGCGCCCGTAGTCGATTTCTGGCTGTCCCCAGGAAATCTTCTGAAACGCGCACAAACTTCCGGCGCGGCGAAGATTACCATCAGGCCTACGACATCCAGTCCCGGGCAACAGACTCTGATTACTGCGGGCAAGTTCACCGGACGGTTCGATCAGTTCGGCCAGCTTTCGTCTGTCCACGGCGCGCCCAACGGTCGAATTGTCAATCAGAATCCGGGGCAGAACGAGCGGGTGAGCACTAGCGACACTCTCGATGCCTCCTTCCGAACCGGCGTTGGAATTGAGTCGATCGTGCAACAGGGACGCGTCTTCTACGTCGATGATGAGCGCAAAGCCTGGTCGGACCGCGCTCGCTACACTCCGGCCGACCAAATGCTGTTCCTCACCGGCTCTCCCCGTGTAATCGATGGCAGCTCGACCACCACCGCGCACACTATGCGTATGAATCGTGCCACGGGGGATGCCTTTGCCGAAGGTGATATTAGGAGCACTTACAGTGAGCTGAAGGAGCAACCGAACGGAGCGCTCCTGGCCTCTTCGTCGCCGATCCACGTCACTTCCCGAAGCATGACAGGTCATCGAAGTTCGGCGGCTGCGGTTTACAGTGGCGATGCTCGGCTGTGGCAAGACGCCAATCTCGTCAAGGCGCCTTCAATCGAATTCGACCGCGATCATCGATCTATGGTTGCAGAAGGCTCCCCCACGCAACCAGTCTCTACAACCCTGGTTCAGGTTGATAAGAACGGGAAGGTGACCCCGATTGCGATCACGTCCGCTCAATTGACCTACACGGATAGTGAGCGCAAGGCGCACTTCGACGGAGGAGTGGAGGCAAAGGGAGCAGATGCAACTATCACATCTGTGCAGGCCGACGTTTTCCTCCAACCCAGGGAGCAAGGCTCTAACAATCAGCCACTTGAAGGGCCCGGCAAGATTGACCACATCATTGCCCGGGAGCATGTAGTTATGACTCAGCCGACGCGACGGGGGACAGGAGATAATTTGGTTTACACGGCTGCGGACGACAAGTTCGTGCTCACCGGCGGCCCTCCGAGCATTTTTGATGCCGAACGGGGCAGGACTACCGGGGTTTCGTTGACCTTCTTTAGAGGCGATGATAGAGTGCTGGTTGAAGGCAACGATACATCCCCCACCGTTACCCACACACGAGTGGCACGATAAATGCGGACGCTGGCCACCGACGATATCGGCAAATCCTACCGTAGTCGGCGGGTCGTAAACGGTGTAAGCCTTCGCGTAGAACAGGGCGAAGTCGTTGGTTTGCTTGGACCTAACGGGGCCGGCAAGACCACGACGTTTTACGCAATCGTTGGCCTGATCCCCCCCGACACAGGCCGGGTGCTAATCGACGACGACGACATTACTGACCTGCCCATGTATTTGAGGGCGCGCCAGTATGGCATCAGCTATCTCCCGCAGGAGGCGTCCGTATTCCGGAAACTGAGCGTGGAGGAAAACATTCTTGCGGTTTTGGAGGTGCAGCCCATCTCCTGGCACGAACGCCGGGAGAAAATGGAGAAGCTGATCGACCAATTGGGATTGGAGCACATCCGCCAGAATCGCGGGTACGCTTTATCGGGGGGCGAGCGGCGGCGCGTGGAAATCGCCCGCGCCTTGTGCATCAACCCCACGTTTATTTTGTTGGACGAACCATTTTCCGGGATCGATCCGATTGCTGTCCTCGACTTGCAGAAGATCATCAGCGATCTGAAGGCGAGCGGGATCGGAGTTCTGGTCACCGATCACAATGTGCGTGAAACGCTGTCGGTTACGGACCGGGCGTACATCATCAATGAAGGAAGGATTTTCCGCCAAGGGACGCCGGAGCAACTAGGCGGCGACCCCGAAGTGCGGCGAGTGTATCTGGGCGAGAGTTTCTCGCTTGTTTGAACCGCTTAGGACCTGAGGGGATAGAAAGATTTCCTTCGTGATACTTCGTGTCCTTAGTGGTTATTGATTTTGCTATTCACAAAGAGCTAGCGAACCATGGTTTTGTTACAACCCAAGTTGCATTTGAAGGTTTCGCAGAGGCAGATCCTGACTCCTGGCCTGGTGCAGATGGTCAGTGTCCTGGCACTCAATAAGCTCGAGCTGCGGGACATGATCACGGCCGAAATGGTGGAGAATCCAGTGCTCGAAGAGCTGGAAGAGTCGGTTCCTCTGCTGGATGACGCTGCTCGGCGCGAAGAAGATCGCGAACGTACTCCTCCCGAAGAAAACACGATCACTGCAGTCGAGAAGAAAGACCCCTTTGAAGAGATCGATTTCGGCTCTTTCTTCCAGGAATACCTTGATCCGGGTTATCGCAGCCCGGGCGAGATGGAAGAGATAGAACGGCCTTCGTTCGAGAACTTTCTCTCCAAGCCGAGCAATCTTTCTGATCATCTGATTTGGCAGCTGGGCGCACTCCCTGTACGCCCTGAAGTACGCCAGGCGGCCGAGGTGGTGATCGGCAATCTGAGCGAGGACGGGTATCTGATCGCGAGCGACGATGAGTTGATGGGAATTGCGCCGCCTGCTCCCCCTGAGGTGGATGCCAATATCGCGGAAAGCGTAGTGAAGGAGGCTGCGGCACTCGGCCTTGAGACGGAGGTAGGTGATCCCGCTGCAGTGCAGGATCATGAGGAGGCCGATCCAGCGCTAGCGCCGGAATGGGATCAAACCGGAGAAGCGAGTTCAGAAATATCCGACACCGCCGCAGCCACTGCCGTCGCACCCGCTCTGCAAAAGGCTGTAGCCGAGCAAACCTCACCCGCTCCGGCACCAGCGCCTGGCAGCGCTCCTCCCAGGCAGCCAGCGTTCCATCCGACCTATAACCTCGATGAACTCCATGAGGCAATTGACCTCGTGCGCCAGATGGATCCGCCAGGGGTGGCTTGCCGAGATCTGCGCGAATGCCTGCTCTATCAATTGCGCTATCACCGACTCCACCTGGCCACGACCAAAAACGGCAATGGTGAAGGCACGGCGCAAGTGCTCGCGGATGCGATCGCCATTGTCGACCAGCACCTGCGCGCCCTGCAAAACAAACAACACAAAGAAATCGGCAAGGCCATTGGCCGTCCGATTGAAGCAATACAACAAGCTTTGGAATACGTCCGGACCCTCGATCCACGCCCCGGTCTACGCTACAACAAGAGCCAACCCCGTCTGATTGAGCCCGACGTGGCCTTCGTAAAGCACGGCGACGAGTGGTTGGTGATGATGAACGAAGACGATGTCCCCCAGCTGCGCTTGAATCCAGCGTACAAACGCCTGTTGACGCGCGATAACAACGACAAAGACACCCGAAACTACGTCAAAGAACGCTACAAGAGCGCCATCCAGCTCATCAAGAACATCGAGCAGCGTAAACAGACCATTACCAAGGTCTGCTATGCCATTGTCACCCGGCAGCAAGATTTTCTGGAAAAAGGCATTGATCAACTGAAACCTATGATGATCAAAGAGGTGGCCGAAGAAATCGGCGTGCATCCTTCCACGGTGAGCCGCGCCGTGTCGAGTAAGTATGCGCACACTCCCCAAGGCGTGTTCGAATTGCGCTACTTCTTCAGCGAAAGCGTGAACGGTCCTCAGGGCGGCAACACATCATTGCTCATCCTGAAGCGCCGCGTGAAAAAACTGATCGAGGAAGAGGACCCGGCCCGTCCGCTGACTGACGAGCAGATCACCCGCATTCTGCAATCGCAAGGCATCCAGGTGACTCGGCGCACCGTTGCGAAGTACCGGGAGGACATGCGCATCCCCAGCACTCACCAGCGCCGAGTGAAGCAATGAAGAGAAAGGCGAATACAAATGGGGAGGGCACGACTCTAGTCGTGCCGACCAAGCGACTTGCGTCGAAGGGCTTTAGCCGCAGAGAAACAATTTCCAAGTTGTAGTGCCCAGTTCGTGAAAGATAAGTACCCGGAGGGGCGCTCATGAACGTGGAGTATACCGGCAGGCAATATGAAGTCACTCCCGCCATTCGCAAATCCGTAGAAACCGGCCTTGCAAAAATCCGCAAAATTCTGGGCGATAAGTTCGACACCAAAGTGATCCTGGCCGTGGAAAAGCACCGACACAAAGCCGAGATCACAATCAGTCCACGCAATGGACCGATTGTGGGACTGGCTCAGGCCGGCGACATGACTTCCGCCGTTAATGAAGCGCTCGAACATCTAGAGAAGCAGGCAGTCAAATATAAGACACGCTGGCGCAGCAAAAAACGCCATCAACAGAAAAAATGGAACGGCCAAGGTGGACAGGAAAGCCTACAGACGCTAGTCGGTCTTACACAGGCGACCGCCGTCCATGTGGTGGTGCACAAATTTCCTGCTGTGGCGAAAACCACCGAAGTCCACCTGATCCGCTCCGAAGACTCCGTAGCCATGCGCCCGATGACGTTGGAAGAGGCCATCAAGGAAGCCCATTTCCGTGACCGCGACGTGTTCGTTTTCCGCGATCCCCAAGGCAAGCTGATGGTGCTGCATCGCACGCGAGACGGAAAGATGGAGCTGATCGAAGCACCCTGAGACCACCTTGAGCACTGGCTTCCGCCTTTGCCGCTCCTAATTTCCTCGTTGTCGGCGGCCGCGTTTAATAAGGGGCATGCTTGCTGCGTGGACACGACTTTACGCCTCTTCGCGGCAGCCCTCCTCTGGGCAGGCAAAGCGCACGACGTTGCGTTGGCGGTCGACGCTGGAAATAAACATGGGGCGGCCGTGCTTTTCGCATCGCCGCTGGTTGGCCGAAACCAGCGGTGGCGCATCCTTGATGGGAGTTACGTATCCAAGCGATTCGCTAAAGCAGCGGTGGCAAAATTTGTCCGTGCAGCGGAAATATTCGATGGAGTAGTTAAAGTTGTGGGGCGCGATCGAGAACTCCATGGTGCGATAGTGTTGGTCGCACAGAGGTAGGATGTCGATCCGCATCGCCCGAGTCTAGCAAATCTATAACTTCAGACTGACATGACTCGCGCCTTTTCCGCTTGGGCAGCAGCCAGCGCATCGATCGCTGGAACCGAGACGGGCACGGTCAAGGTCCGTTCGGGTGGCATGGTGCCGGTATGGACTGCCTTGACGAGCATCTCCAGTGCCTGATCGGTGTTGGGCGGCGCGAAGACAGTCGCGGCCAGCAGGCCTCTCTTCACCCAAGCTTGTCCAGTCTTGGGCAAGCCGTCGCAGCCGGTGAAGGGCAAACTGAGCCATCGGTCCCGCGCCGGTCCGTTTGGCAATTCTTGCAACGCTTTTCTAGCGCCCAGGGCCATGCCGTCATCCTGGGCGGCAATGACGTCGATGCGGTATTGATGTGACGTGGACAGGCGCAGCCATGAACTCACTGCTCGATACGAGCCAGCCTCGGTCCAATTTGCCCGCATGACTTTCACCTGCACGTCTACTGGTTTGGTCTCGTACATGCCGGCGGTTCGCTGTTTTGCTGCCAGGCTCTCCGAGGGTCCCTGGATGTACAAAACCGAACCTCCCTTGGGCATGAGGGCAGCGAACTGGCGGCCTTGAATGCGTCCGATCTCCTCATGGTCGGAAGTGACGGCGAAGATTGGAACACGGTACACCTTGCGCAGCTCGGCGATGTATTCGACATCGCGATTCAGCACTACCCATCCCATTCCGGCAGCTGCCGCTGCGCGAGCTGCCTGGGGCAGGGCAGGTCCACCGACAGGCTCGAAGATGATGGCGTCAGGATGCGCTTGCGAACGGGACTGAATCGCTTTCAGAATCTGCTGACTCTGCGTGATGGAATCGTTGTCGGCGTGGACGATCTGGACGTCCACATCTAGCCGGCGTGCCGCTTCCACAGCGGCGGAAGCCTGCTCGATCTGATAGTCGTTATCGTTGTTGGTCAACGAAACTAAGAAATTCAGCTTTTTCATGACGGGGGGAGTATGGATGCCCGGTCCCCAAATAATACCTCGACGTTTCGACCCGACACAGTGACTACGGTAACCGAACGTATCTCAAGCAGGCACCCGAGGGGAAGGTTCGAGGAGTGCTAAAATGCGCCGCTCAGGAGAAGGACCGTTATGCGGAATAACGTTGTCGTGCTCATGATGCTTATTTTCTCCACAACTCTTACCTGGCCTCAATCCAAGCTCTCAGTGCATTGGGAGGAGTTGACCGCCGCTGACTTTCGCAGCGCGATCGAACAGTCAAAGGGTACTTGCCTGCTGCCTTTCGGCATTCTGGAAAAGCATGGCGCGCATCTTCCGTTAGGCACCGATCTGCTGGATGTTCGCTATGCTGCCTTGCACGCTGCAGAACAAGAATACGCAATCGTTTTTCCCGAGTATTACTTTGGCCAGATTTTTGAGGCGCGGCACCAACCTGGCACCATCGCCTATAGCACGCATCTGCAGTTGGAGCTCTTACAGGAGACAACGGATGAAATGGCACGGAACGGCTGCAAGAAAGTTATCATTGTCAACGGCCACGGCGGAAATGAGAATCTGCTGCCGTTCTTTGCCCAGACGCAGTTGGAGAAACAGCATAATTATGTGGTTTATGTTCTTGGTTTAGTCGAACCCCCAGCTGGTGGTCCTCCGAAGAAGACTTCAGTCGACATGCATGGGGGAGAGTCCGAAACTTCCAAAATGTTGATTTCGAGACCAGACTTGGTGCACCTGGATCGGGCGAACAGCGAATCCGGTGCCGACCAGACTCGGCTCAAGCTGCCGGACACGGTGTACACCGCTATCTGGTGGTACGCGCGGTTTCCCAATCACTATTCTGGCGACGGGTCAGCCGCAACCCGCGAGCGCGGGGAATTTGAGATGACCAACTGGCAAGTGGCGATCGTGAATGCTATTCGTGCTGTCAAAGCGGACCAGACCAGCCTGCAACTGCAGAATGAGTTTTTCGAAAAAGCGAAGCACCCGCTCGAGACGCGGCCTTAGCCGGGCATCTTGCCCCGATTGGAAAAACTTTTTGTGTTCCGGCGGATGCTACAATTCACCCTTTCATGTCCCCCACGTTACCCATTGCGGCGGGGCAGGCAACGCTGACAAGCCAATCAGCGCAGTCATCTTCGGGCAGATTGCTGGCACTCGATTTGTTCCGCGGCGCCACCATTGCTGGAATGATTCTAGTTAACAATCCCGGCGATGAGCAGACGGCGTATTGGCCACTCAAGCATGCAAACTGGAACGGATGGACGCCGACCGACCTGGTCTTTCCCTTCTTTCTTTTTATCGTCGGCGTATCCTTGGCGTTTTCGTTTTCCTCGCGCTTGAGGCGCGGTGAGACACGTGCACAGCTCTTGTCGCATGTGCTTCGACGGGGCCTGATTCTGTTCGCACTAGGAGTATTTCTGAACGGTTTTCCTGATCAATATCATACGGGCACGTGGCGCTTTTACGGTGTGTTGCAACGGATCGCGATTTGTTACGTCGTCTCGGCGGTCCTGGTGTTGTGGTCTGACCGGCGTGGCTGGATCATCACGATCGTTGCTTCTCTTGTAGGCTACTGGCTTCTGATGCGCTTTGTTCCCGTGCCCGGGTTTGGCGTGCCCACGCGTGACATTCCCTTGCTTGACCCCGATCGCAACCTGGCGGCCTGGCTCGACCGCACAATTCCATTTGGGCATTTATACGAAGGCACACGTGATCCGGAAGGTGTTCTAAGCACCATCCCGGCGATTGCGACCAGCTTGCTCGGAGTACTCACAGGGGAATGGCTACGCTCAGAGCGCAGCGCCAGGGCCAAAGCGCTGGGTCTGGCAATTTTTGGAGTGGCCGGATTGGCCGTTGGAAAATTCTTCGACATCTGGTTTCCTATCAATAAGAAGTTGTGGACCAGCTCTTTCGTGATCTTCACCGCCGGGATGGCGCTGGTTTGTCTCGCGGTCTGTTATTGGGTGCTTGACGTCAAGCGCTGGCGTGCTGGCTGGGCAATGCCATTTCGCGTATTCGGCATGAATGCCATCGCCGCTTACGTCTTTGCGGAAATCATCTCGCACTGGATTGAGCACATGTACGTCCACCTTGCAAATGGACGGTCCCTGACCTGGCAGGAAATGATTTATCAGCGCGTATTCGCTGGTCTGGTTAGCCCTCCGAATTTATCACTTATTTATGCCCTGGTTTATGTGCTTATCTGCTGGGTAGCGATGTGGATGTTGTATCGCAAAGGCATTTTTCTGAAGATCTGATGGTCCGACCCAACCATTATGATTTCGCCTGCGGAAGCCGGAGCCCGCTCTCCACCACGGAAAGTAAAGTCAGCACCGCCTCGGACTCATTACCCACGAAGTTCTAGGACAAAATTCAGGGGCGGCGTCAGCCGCCCCTTTTTGACTGTTCAAGCCAATCCGCAACTAGTGAGGACGCTCCTCGCGGCCATTGGGTGGATGAACTTGTTTCTCCGGCCGAGGAGGGCTTTGCGCATGGGCCGTCTCCCTGGGCGCCGCACTCGGACGCGGCATACTCTGCGCACGAGGTTCGCTCTGGGGGTGGGGCACGCTCGATGGATGAGGAGTACTCGACGGGCGAGACGCCGCTTGCGTGCGAGGCGTACTCTCCGAACGAGAACTACTCGGACGAGACACATTGTGCGCACGAGGCGCGCTCTCCTGACGGTGCACATTCGCTTTAGCAGACTCAGATGCACTCTTCGGACGAGGGGCACTCGACGGGCGAGACGCCGCTTTGGTACGGGTCCCGCTCTCCGAACGAGAGCTACTCGGACGAGGCACATTGTGCGCCCGAGGCGTACTCTCCTGACGGTGCACATTCGCTTTAGCAGACTCAGATGCACTCGGCGAGCGAGTCATGCTGGGACGAGGGGCCTTAGCGCTGCGCGACGATGTCTCTGGGTGAGCAACCTTGTTTTCCGTACTATTTCCTGGCCGTGAAGCCGGGTTGTTGGTCCGTGGTGCAGCCGCAGCGCGTTCGGGGGCAGGTTTGTACGGCGCTCCCGCTCGGCTTGCCTTTACCACTCCATGGCCGCGAAATTCTCCCGGCTTGGGAGTTGCGGCTACTGCCGGCCGGCCATGATTCACGGACGCAAGCTGCGAGCGGTTGGCACTTGCGGCATGCTCATGCCAGGTCTGCATGGCGGTGGGCTGGACGTGGTGCTCACGCACGGCAACTTCTTCAGCAGCGGTCGGCCTGGCGGTGATTCCGCCTCTGCCTCCGTTAAAGCTGACGCGGTTCACGCTGGTGTTGTTGATTACTGTCCTGTTGTAAACGTTGTGAATGTTGGTGATGTTCACGTTGTTCACTGTGCGGTTGTAGTAGAAGGCGCCGTGGTTCCAGTATCCGCCCTCATAGCCGATACCCCCATAGCCGAAGCCGTAATTGATGCCGCCATAGAAACCGACATGCGGCCCCCAGTAGCCGGCGTTCCAGACATAGAAGCCTTCACTCCAACCCCAATAGCCAGGGGTCCAGAGAAAACCTACTTCGGGAGCCAGCACCCAGGTACCCGGCACCCAGTAATAGCCATCCTCGCCGTAGGCCCAGTAACCTGGCGTCCAAATATAGCCCTCGCCTGGGCATATCGGCTGCACGTAGACCGGCAGCACCGGCGGAGCAACCGTGATAGACACGAAGACGCCGGCGAACGATGCGGCCGGCAGGGCCAACATCACTAGTGCAAGAAACAACAAACGAATAGAGCGGCTGATATGCATCGCGCTCTCCTCCTGCCCGACCATCCTTCGCTTGCCCGATGCTGCTTTGCCGCCACGGGTTGCGCGGATGAAGGGCGAAAGTTTCGGCCCAAAACGTCCAGGCCCGATCTTGAAATCTCTGTCCTGTATACAAACTCAGATCTTGGGAATATGTTGCTCCGCGAAGAGTTGCATAAGGATTCACCATAGTTCTCGGCGCGAGAAGAAATAAATTGTGATATCAGGCAACGCTTTTCCTGCCGGGCTTCACGCGAAGTGGCGGGCGGTAGGCTTTCTTTGCGTGACGAAAAATGCATCGTGTCGATGCTTCCTTCGCGTCCCACTCTCTGTGATAGATTTGATTTTCCGCTATGAAACACATCGCTGATTGGGCTCTGAATACCGCTACTCTTCGCGGAGCTTCCTATGCCGACGCGCGCATTGGTGACGAGCGCAGCCGGGCGCTATCCACCAAGAACGGCAAGGTCAGCAGCGCTTCGGATTCGGAATCTCGGGGTATCGGTGTACGCGTCATTGCAGATGGGGCATGGGGTTATGCGGCCTCTGACGACCTGAGCCGGGTTGCCGTCGAGTCCACGGCAGCGCGCGCGGTGGAGATTGCCAAGGCGTCGTCGCGAGTGAAGCAACACGATATTCAACTCGCGCCTGAAAAGGCGGTCAGCGCCGAGTGGACCACCCCTATCCAGATTGATCCCTTCACTACTTCGGTTGAGCAAAACATCGATCTGCTACTCAAGATCGATTCTGGACTACGGTCGGTCGCGGGCGTCACCCTGGCCGAAGCCAATATGAATTTTCATCGCGAGGAGCAGTGGTTTGTCTCGTCCGAAGGCGCCAACATTCATCAGACGAAATACACCACTGGAGCTGGTTACGCGGCGTACGCGTTTGCCGGCAGTGAAATTCAGAAGCGATCGTATCCCAACTCTTTCGGTGGGCAGTGGCAGAACAAAGGATACGAACTGGTTCAAGAGTTGAAGTTAATAGAAAATGTCCGCCGCGTGGGCGAAGAAGCGGTCGCGCTGCTCAAGGCGGACCGATGTCCGGAGGGCGTATTTGACATTATCTTGGACGCCTCCCAGCTCGGACTGCAGATTCACGAATCGGTTGGACATCCGATTGAACTTGACCGCGTGCTGGGCATGGAAGCTAATTTTGCCGGAACGTCGTTCCTCACCCTCGACAAGTTGCGCAAGCTGCGTTATGGCAGCGATCTGGTCAACATTGTCGCCGACGCGCGCCAGGACCACGGGCCCGGGCTCGGGACTTTTGGATTCGACGACGAAGGCGTGCCCGCGCAATGCACGCCGATCATTACGAATGGTTTATTCACCGGGTATCTCAGTTCGCGGGAGACGGCTCACACTATCGGCGCCAATCGTTCTGGTGGAACGCTTCGGGCCGAAGGCTGGAATCGGCTGCCCATTATTCGCATGACGAACATCAGCATTCTGCCCGGAGACAAGCCGCTGACTCGGGAACAGTTGATTGCATCGACCGAGAGCGGCATTTACATGGAGACGAACCGTTCGTGGTCGATTGACGACAAGCGCTACAACTTTCAATTTGGATGCGAGGCAGGTTGGGAGATCAAGAACGGAAAGCGCGTGCGTATGCTAAAGAACCCCTCTTACAGCGGAATTACCACGGAATTCTGGAATTCGATGGATGCGATCTGCTCGCGCGACGAATGGGTGCTTTGGGGAACGCCGCATTGTGGCAAGGGACAACCGCAGCAGGTAATGGGAACAGGGCACGGAGCGGCGCCGGCAAGGTTTAGAAACATTAAGGCAGGCAGTGCGTATAAGGGAAATTAGACCTTTGGATTCCTCCTTCGTGTCCCTAAGAGCACGAAGGGAGACTCACCGCAAGCGAAACACCAGGTCCTTCGACTCGTTTCCGGTTCGCATGCGAACCGGAAAGCTTCGCTCAGGATGACAAGATCAGAGTTCAGTTACCAGTGCTACATGTTAAACAAGGAAACCGCTGGCGACATTTTCGAACGCATCATTAGGTACTCGACTGCCGATGAAGTCGAGGTACTTTTCTTCGGCGGTAAGAGTGCGCTCACACGCTTTGCCAACAACACTATTCATCAGAATGTTGCGGAAGAAAACTACGGTGTCTCGGTGCGGACGGCGTTCGGCCAGAAGACGGCACGGGCGACAACCAATAAGTTCGACGATGAGAGTCTGAAACGAGTAGTCCAGGCATCGGAGAATCTGGCAAAGGTCCAGCATCCGGATGCGGATTTGTTGCCGGTACCGGCAGGCTTACCGGGCGAGCGTGTCCGTGCCACAGCAGCGATTCCCAGCCGACACCTTGAACTGACTGCGGCGACAACTCCGGAGCAGCGGGCTGAAGCGGTGAAGAAGATCGTGGCCGTGGCGGCCAAGCACAATCTCACCACCGCCGGAATCTTCTCAACAGCGGAATCGCTAGAAGGAATTTTCAATTCGCGTGGACTCGCCCAATGGCATACGCAGACTTCGTCGGAACTCTCGATCACTATGCTGGGCAGCAATTCATCGGGCTGGCAGAAAGCCAACTCACCAAATGTCGCGAATCTTGATCCGCTGAAACTGGCCGATATTGCGGCACAGAAAGCACTCGAGTCGGCCAGCCCACTCGAGATTCCCCCCGGAAAGTATACGGTCATTCTGGAGCCAGCCGCAGTGCTCGATCTGGTCGGGTTCATGTTTTTCGATTTTGGAGGGTTGGCGATTCTCGATCAGCGGTCCTTCTTAAATAACCGGGTTGGAGCAAAACTCTTTGGCGAGAACATCAATATCTGGGACGATGTCTCTCATCCGCAACAGTCGGGCGCGCCCTTTGATGGCGAAGGCATACCTCGTCAACGTGTCCAGTTGGTTGAGAACGGAGCGGTGGCACGTCTGGTTTACGCTCGCTCCACGGCGGAGCAGATGAAAAAATCGGAATACAAAGAGAAAGTTGGTCTGATCGAACCGACCGGCCACGGTTTCCCTGTTCCCAACGAAATGGGAGAAGCTCCCATGAACATTGTTTTCGACCCGTCCAAAGAGCCGAAGACCGTGGACCAAATGATTGCCGGAACCGAACGCGGAATTCTGGTGACGCGCTTGTGGTATATCCGTGAAGTGGATCCTTACGAAAAGATTCTCACCGGCATGACTCGTGATGGCACTTTCCTGGTGGAGAATGGGAAGATTCGTCATGGCGTGCTTAACTTCCGCTTCAACCAGAGCCTGATTCACATGCTTTCGAACGTGGAAGAGATGGGAACCCCGGTCCGGGCCAGCGGCGAAGAATCATTCGATATGGTGGTTCCAGCGATGAAGGTTCAGGATTTTAATTTCACCGAAGTGACCAAGTTCTGAGTGCCGCAATGGCTAGCACCGGAAGCCGATGAAACGGTGCCGGCCTGACGGCATCAGCAATTCGCTCTTCTATCGCTTGATCGTCAGCGCCAGAACTCCGGTTACTCTTCCCCAATCGTCACTTTGCCTATTGAAGGAGACATATCTCCTCTGATCCGAGAAGCGGGTATCAACCAGCAACAACGTCCTGATTACGTGTACGTTCGTGCCGCTGTAATATTTGTACTCGTCGAGTACGGCTCCGTACATAACGTACAAGCGGCCATTCCAAAGCATTAACAACGGACATTGCGCCATCAGGGAACCTATGATGCCTTCCGGATTTACCGATGCTGCCGGCCAATATTGCTCCTCGACGAGAATTGGCAGCCCGCTGCTCAGATAGTGCTTACCGCGAAGTTTTTCGCCTAGTTCCTTCAGAGACGACTTCCCAGCAGAAGCGACCTGATCTTCCAGCGCCGAGTTGCGATCGCAACAGACATCTCGTTCCATTACGGCCGTTGCCACCGATGCCGCAACTCTGGCTGTGAGCGCTC
>JABCYV010000002.1 GCA_013290025.1 Acidobacteriota bacterium | reverse complement strand
CAATTCGTCGCGGGAAATGACCCGTTCGGCGTTCTGCACAAAGAACTTCAAGGTCTTGAACTCCTGAGCGGTGAGTCCGACCGGCTGGCCTTCGCGGACCACTTCCATCTTGGTGAAATCTACTGAAATTCCACCGAAAGTGAACAGTTCGCCGGTCCCAGTCCGCACGGTGCGACGCAAGGCTGCTCGCACACGGGCTAGCAATTCCCGGGGGCTGAAAGGCTTAGTCACATAGTCATCGGCACCAAGTTCAAGTAGTAGCACTTTGTCAGAAACGTCACTGGCGGCGCTCAAGACAATAATCGGAAGAGACGGGACCTGCTGCTTGATCTCCCGGCAGACGTCCCGGCCTGACATAGCTGGCAAACGCAAGTCGAGCACGATGGCCGCAGGAGGCGCCGCGCGAAAAGCCTCCAAGGCTGACTTCCCGTCACCGCTGATTTCGACGGCGAAACCCTCGGCTTCAAAGAGGCGCCGCAGCGCCTTCTGCACGGCGCGATCATCTTCCACCACCAAGATTCGTTCCATCGGGATGGCCCCCGCGATACTGTAGGGAAAATCTGCGCGCGGAATCACTTGGGCGCGCTGCGAGGCTGGACCTCTGCCTGCTTCCACTCTGATCATTTGCACTCCGTATATTGTTACGCCATTCGGCGAGCTTCAAGCTTACTACCGCCGTTCAACTCCTCGTGACCTGCGGGTAATTGTTGACAATCTTTTTACAACCCCGCCCAGGGGCTCTAAACGTCTCCCCAATAACAGCTGATACAGGTGGAAACTGGATCAAGAGATGCGCAAACCCGATCAGCGGATCCGAATTTTGACAGCCACGTCGGCGCGATCGTGCACAATCAACGAACTCGCCTTGGCGCTCGCGCCGCTGTTCATTTGATGTTGCACGCCACAGTGGACGCCAGCGGCCGGGTTCGCTGCATGGAATTCACACTCCTTTAATTAACCAGCAATAATCCTGCAACATGTCAACCTCAGAATGGAAGGGTAGTCGTATGTCCCTTTTCTATGTTTCCGGGCGCCCCGATGGCATTGAGCTCGTATCAGATTTCCGGAGAACCGTGGACGGAAAAACCTCTGATCTTTGTGGTTGAAGACGATGCGGATATCGCGCGTCTAATCTGTCACCACCTCAACGCGTCCGGCTATGCGACCCGGCGGTTTGCCTCTTCCGCGTCGGTGCTCGAAGAGGCCAAAAAGGCTTCCCCTTCGCTGTTCTTGCTGGACATCATGATTCCGGGGAGCGATGGCTTTGAACTCTGCCGTCATATCCGCCAGACCAAATCACTGGCTGGAGCTTATATCATTTTCCTGACCGCGAAAACCAGCGAAATGGACCGAGTCAAGGGATTGGAATATGGCGGAGACGACTACATCACCAAACCCTTCAGCCCCCGGGAACTGCTGGCTCGAATTCGCGCCGTCCTCCGAAGCTCACAGGAAGTCGGAGCAGAACCGGGAAGTACGAAGTTTGGCCATATTGAAATTGACGCACCATCCATGACCGTGAGAGTGGGCGGTAAACTCGTGCCAACGACCATGCGCGAATTTTGCCTGCTTGACTATCTGGCGCGTCACGCCTCGCGTGTTTTCACCCGCGACCAACTTCTAGACGCAGTCTGGACCGCGGGTTCCTTCGTAACCCAGCGTTCCGTGGACGTGTATGTGCGCCGCCTCCGGGAAAAGATCGAGCCCGACCCGGACAATCCCTCATATCTCAAGACGGTGCGGGGAATCGGCTACCGGTTTGACATTCCGCGTAAGGTACTTCACTCGCCGGGCAGCCGACGCTTGACCTCATGCCGGACGCTACGGCCTTCCACCAAGTGAAACACCTCTTCCGCCAAATTCTTGGCATGATCGCCAGCACGTTCAAAGGCCTGCGCGATAAACAGGAGATTAGTGTTGTACTCTCGGCGCCGTCGATCCGTGCTCTCCAGGTGACGGTGGAAAACAGCTCGGCAAGTCTGGTCGATGCGTGAATCAGTCTGCAACACCCAGTTTGCCGCCTCGATGTCACGATCGACAAACGCCTGATGAATTCGTTCCATCATCTGCTCCACGATTTCGGCCATTTCTCGCATGTCCCGGCTGTCTTCGCGCGACAGGTGTGTCGTGATGCCCTGTAATCGTTTTGCGATCGACCAGAGCAGATCTCCAATGCGTTCCAGATCAATGATGAACTTCAGGCAGGCCAGCAATTCTCGCGCTTCAGCCTCTGTCACTTCTGTGATGGCTCGAGTAATTTTCTCGTCGATCTTGCGTTCAATCCGATCCAGTTCCTTCTCGCAGTCCTTGACCGCAAGGAAAGCCATTTTCGACGACTCACCGACAAACTCCCGGACATTGAAGGCAGAGTCTTTAGCCACCAGGCAAGCCTGCCGGATCAGGTCAGTCAGCTCTCTTGTGGACTCCAACTCTTTCGTGGCTACGCGTTTCACATCAGTCCTCGTCCAGACAAAGAAGTGGCCAGCTGCTAGGTTATGTTCGATTCTACTTGAAGGTGGGTCGAGGAAACCTCGCAACCTGGTACGGCTTGAGTCGGGCCCATCGGCCTCTTGTGTCTAATCGGATATCGGCCAGCCGGAACCAAGCTGTGCTCTAGCCAGAACTACACGTCATCGTGCACTCTGGCGGCTATGAGTGCCAGGTTTAGACGCACTGGAGACTTGCATTCGACCACCGGCTCAGCACGGCCCCGGACCGATCAGCCGTCCGCGAAGTTTTTTCGGCTGGCGCACCTTCGGAGATTGCGGGGATGCGAACAGGTCGCCGCAGTTTGCTACCGGATACGCGGCGGTGGCATTCAATTCCTACTGGTCCAAACTGGTGGCGGACGCTGGACTTTTCCCAAGGGTAGCGCCGAACCGGGACTCACGCACGCCCAAGCCGCCGCTCTCGAAGCGTTCGAGGAAGCCGGAGTTCACGGACGCATGGAAGAGGCTTCGTTCACTCGTTACTTTCTTCGTAAAGCTGGCGAGCTACGAAATTCAGCACCAAGATCAGGCGAAAGACAGCTCGCCGTGAGCGCGCATCTTTGTGAGGTTTCTCGGCTCGACCCTCCACCAGAGGCCAACCGAAATCCTACGTGGTTTTCCGCTGAGAAGGCGAAGCGGCGTCTAAGGGAAGACCGCACTTCGGCCTATGGTATCGCGCTCGCTCGCGTGGTCGACCGTGCCGTAACTCGCATCCTGCGATTACGCAGCGGAAGTGGCGCCGCGGCTGATTTGGCAGACAAAGAAAAACTACGAAAAGACGCATTGCAAAAAGTGCAATTCATCGACAGCGTCCGACGACCAACTCGCAAAACCCAATCTTCGGAAGCGGCAGGATAGCTGTTCAAGAGTTTACGAATTCTCATTACCTCATCATTCGGATACCACAGTCTCACTGATCCACGCTCGCCAGACTTGCGGGACTTCACTTCAATCCTGTCTGGGATAGCGGGCTCCCGGGTTGTGCTGCAGGATGAATGCCCTTCACGTCTTCCACGTATGCCCGCAAAATTTCTGCGACGCTCCATGCCTGCGCGATACAGCCACGGGGACGATGCGGCGGGTCACCGTCAAAGATCTCGGAGATGTGCCCCAGCCCGGCGTCGGCGAGGTGAGACGGTAAAGCCGACAACCAACCTTGAGCCTTCGCCCGGGTGACCTCGCTCCCTCCGTTAACCTTTATATATGCGGTGATGAACGGTCCCAGCAGCCACGCCCAGACTGTTCCTTGATGATAAGCCCCATCGCGCTCGGCAGGCCCTCCTGCGTAATGTCCTCGATACTGCGGGTCAGTTGATGCCAAACTACGTAGTCCGTACGGGGTTAGCAGGTGTTCTTGAACGGTCGCTACCACTCGCTTTGCCCGTTCTAACGACAACATGCTATGAGGCAGGCTGACAGCAAAAACCTGGTTGGGTCGAATTGAGTCATCCGGCGGTCCCCCGTTCACGACATCGTATAAGCAGCCGGTATTCTCGTTCCAAAACAAGCGATTGAAACTCACGTTCGCAATCGTCGCCATGTTGTGATACCGTTTTTCGCCGGCTTCGTCTCCAATCATGCCCGCCAGGTCTTTCATAATTCGAAGCGCGTTGTACCACAGGGCCTGAATCTCCACGGGTTTGCCGCGACGTGGTGTAACCACCCAGTCGCCAGCCTTCGCATCCATCCAAGTGAGCTGGACGCCAAGTTCGCCTGACGTAAGCAAGCCATTGTCGTCTACCTTGATTCCGTAACGCGTACCTCGAGCGTGCCAGGATATGATGTCCGCAAACACCGAGTAGAGTTCCTTGCGGACAAACTCCAGATCATGCGTGTAGGAAAGGAAGGCGCGGGCTGCTTCGAAAAACCACAGGGTGGCGTCGACCGTGTTGTATTCGGCTGGCTCACCAGCGTCTGGAAAACGGTTCGGCAGCATACCCTGATCCACGTGCTTTGCAAAAGTCCGCAAGATGCTACGTGCCAAGTCATGCTTGCCGGTCGGCAAGGTGAGTCCGGGCAGGGCGATCATTGTGTCGCGGCCCCAGTCGCCGAACCAGTGATAGCCGGCGATGACCGTCTTCTGCTCCCCACGGGAGACGATGTAGTCGGCGGAAGCCGCAGCGAGACTCTCGCCAAACCAGTCTCTGACTGGGGATGACAGCACTGCTCTCCGGTGACGCGTGACCCTCGCCTGTCGATAGTCGGCAACTTGGGTCACATCGCGCTGTTCCGTAGATGCAATAATTGTGGCTGGACGGCCGTCGCGGAGGTCGAAGCGAAGCGCAAAAGGGTTAAACAGGTCTTCGGAGAAATCCAGTCCGCGTTCGCGCTCCTCGTCGTACTCAAAGTTACGGTACCACTCTCCTGTTCTCAGCAGCTCGACGGCATTATGAGCTGTGTGCAGCGAGGGCAATCCCTGGTATGGAACGATAGTCGCCAACCTGGGGCGCTCTTCGACTGCGGGATTGATTGCCGCATTTTCGTGTGTAGTGCTGTGGTAGTCACGAAATGCAATCAACGGCCGGATGTCAAGCCGGAGATCCTTGAATGATTCCGAATGGTTGCTATTGCGTAATTCGTAGTGAACAACGGTGCTGTTCTCTCCGTGGATCATAAAAACACTTTTCTCAATCTCAATGCCTTCGACTTCATAGGTGAACACCGGAAATGGGTCGAGGGAAAACTGCTTGAGATAGCGAAAGCCCTTCGGATGAACTACACCCGGGTAGCGATTCGCGGAGAGTTCGAACGGCTGCCCGTCGATAAACAGTATTTCTTCCAGCTTGGAAAGCAGTGCTACCCGGCCTACCGGTGGCTTCGTCGCAGCCACTAACAAGCCGTGATAGCGCCGGGTGTTTAAACCGATGATCGTCGACGAAGCAAAGCCACCAAGCCCGTTCGTTTCCAGCCACTCGCGACGAAGGGCAGCGCCAAGGTTTCCGCATGTTTCCCGTTCGAACTGAATCAAGTCTGCTCCTTTAGAGCGGGGCTCATCTGGAAGGCATCAGCCTTGGTTCGACTCTTCTCCTCGCGGACCCGTTGGGGATTGGATGTTAGGGGAGCTAGTGCTGGTGCCGGGAGCGGGAGTTGCATCTAAATCCAGATGCTTAGCTCGCACCATACTCGACGATTGAAGCGGGAAATCGCCTAGAAGATGTGCCAACAAAACCGTAAGGATAAGTTTGGTGAATGGTTGCATATTATTGTGCAATCCCCGCCCCTTGCACTCTTCTGTGCATCAAGGGAAATAGGCCTCAATCACTCGTTCCATCGCTTGCCGTGTTTCCTGAATTTGCCACCAGAAACCGCGCCGCATCTTTAGGCCCTGACTCTGTGTTCGCGGAAGAGTTTGTGTACCTGCGAAAACTGCTGTCGCAGTCGAAGAGCAGCGTACCGCGAAATTGGACCGTGCTGCTTCGCAAATTTGCGGAACGCGCGGTCAGTCAGTTCAGGCCAGCGATCTTCATCCACCAGTCGAGCACATACCGTGCAAGCTGCCCAGGCCCCATTCGACCCTCGCTGAAAGACCGGCCGCCCGTCGAACACGAAGTTGGCGCAGTTGTATATCTTGACGACGGAATGCGATGTACAGAAATCGCAGCACTCGCCACCGGGAACCGGCACGATATGACCAACCAACATCGGTGGATTCCCCTCGTGGGTGGCCCATTCAAGCCGTCTTTTGGCTTGAGTGGAGCTGTTCTCGCCGCGTCAAAGGCCCCACTCTCGTCGCAAAGAACGCGACTAGAATGGGCCACCCGGGCTCGCGTCACTGACTCCGGCGATGGAATGCGATGTGCAGAAATCGCAGCACTCCCCATCGGGAACAGGCACGATATGACCAACTAACATCGGTGGATTCCTTCGTGGGTGGCCCATTCAAGCCGTCTTTTGGCTTGAGTGGGGCTGTTCTCGCGGCGTCAAAGGCCCCCACTCTAGTCGCAAAGAACGCGACTAGAATGGGCCACCCGGCCCAACCCGCTTTAGTCATTATGGGAAACCGCGACAGCAGACAGCGGTTTCCGGTTAAAGAAAAAGACCGGTTCCTGATTCGCGATGGCGCGGGTTACGCTGTGAGTCGACGTGACTACCGGCGCAGAGCCGCAAGCGAAAGGAACCGATCCATGAAAACGATACGATTTGTAGGTCTTGATGTCCATGCTGAGAAGATTGCCGTTGCGATCGCCGAGCCCGAGGGTGAAGTGCGCTTCCTGGGAGCCATTCCCAACCGCGAGGAGTCGGTTCGCAAGCTGATACGAAAGCTCGGCGACCCCGAAAGCCTTCGTGCGTGCTACGAAGCGGGGCCGACCCGATTCGTGCGCGATACCCCCCTTGAACAAAAGTTCCGCAAGACAAACCTGCGCATTAACCCGCGCCCGCTAACCAAAGACGTTTGCAGCTCGGTCGACAGGTTTTTCTTTGGCTGAGCCGGAGGTGCCCACATGGATGAATCGCGGACTCTCTGGGTCCAGAAGCCGTCGCGCAACGGTCGGGCCACGACCGCAAGGCGGCAGCAGATCAACTACGCAGTCCAGAAACGCGCTTCTGGGAAGTTGGCACGCCACTTCAAGCCCAACCGCTTAAGTTAGCGCTTATGGGGTGGTGCCCCGAAACGTTCACGCTGATTCAGAATCGAAGTCATTGTTGGTCACCGCTGTCAACGTCATACGACACTTTTGACCCTTCAACACAGAAGACCCGCTCACTTCTCGAGGTCGCCCCGTGTTTCCAAAGAATTAGGGGTACAAGGGTGTTAAGTCCGGTTTGGCATATCAGTTGCCTCTCGTTCAGATGTTGGAGGTACGAAACAATGGCTCCGCAAATAAGCGAACCGGCAGACAACCTCCAGGTCGAACTAGACCGGCTTACCTGTTCCGCCTACCTGCTGACCCTCGACCCTGGTGTGGCCGTGTCAGTCGTGATGACGGCGATTGATGGATCGCTCGAGCACATCACCGTTGACTCTGATCTCATCGAACGGACCGTCGAACTCTCGTTACAGCAGTTGCCCAAGGAATCTATTACGTGCTGGGATCGGGAGTCATCGGCTGTTGACGCTGTGCTCTACGGACATTCCACAGCGATCGACTCACCAGCATTTCGATCGCTGAAGGAGCTGAGCGGTAATCCCATTCTTCGGCTCGATTCCACTTCCCGGATAGCCTTTGTTCTGCATCACGTGCTTGGATACGCGATTCATGATGCTGCCGGCAAGGCGCAGGTCAGCGAGAAACAGTTTCGTACGCAGTTGCGGAACGCTTATCTCCAGTTGGCCTCAGTCCGGTTAGAGAACGAGTTTCGAACAAACCATGAAGCCGGAAAGTCCGCGCTCGCGTAGGGAGAAACGATGAGCTGGGGGAATTGGATTTTGGCGTACCTGTTTGATTGCGTCCATCCACACACCACGTGGCCGCGCCGTCACCTGGCCGGATTCACGTACGTTTCGTGCCTGGATTGCGGCCGAGAGCTTCCCTATTCTCTGGAGCGGATGAAGATCGTGACAAGAAATGACCTAGTGGCAGATCGGAAACGAATCAGTTAAAGGACATGAAGAAGACGTGCCAAGAACATTGCTTCTCCACGCTGAATCATAATCTTGCCTACTGCTACAACGACGAGCGGGTGATCAAGTGGATGTGGGAAAACGTTAAACGCGGCTTCCGCTGTGGCGTTCGCAGTTTTGAAGACTGAGATGCAGCACCGGTTTTGTCTAGAACCTTGCCGCACCGTCAAACAAATCGCTGCATGAGTTCGGTAGGTCGAGTTCTCTGCCGAATTTGTCAATGCTCCCAGTTATCGACTCGATGTTTTCTCTTCGGTCGCAGTGTCACTGTCATTGAACTTTGACACTTTCAAGTGTCAACACTCCTGGCTGAATTCGTCTGATGAGATTCAGGCAGTTAAGGGGGGTTGCGTTTGGCATGTTCCTTGCAAACGTGTGAATGGACCAATTCAACTGTCATGTCGATACTCTCTCCCATCCGCCTCCTGACTGTGCTGGCTATAGCCCTGGCGTTCTCCTGTTCCATGTCTGGACAGAGCGTTCCAGGCACAGAAGCAAGGCTAGCAAACCTTATAGGAACCGTTACCGATGTAAACGGTCATCCGGTACCCAACGCGACGGTGGTTCTCGAGACCCCAGCACGCGACAATCCACGTACAGTGACCACACCTGAAAACGGGTATTTCGAATTTCACGACGTGAAGCCGGGCACTCCATATCAGATCAACATCACTGCGAGGGATTTTGCGGAGTGGACATCGCCCACGATCACGCTTGAGGCGGGCCAGTTCAAGATTGTGACCGGCATTCAACTGCGAATTGAAGTTGAGCACACAACGGTTGACGTTCATTACGATCCTGTGGAGGTAGCGACTGAGCAATTCAAGGCGGAGGAACAGCAGCGCGTTTTCGGAATCATTCCGAACTTCTATGTCAACTATGATCAGAATGCCGAACCGCTCACCGCAAAGATGAAATTCCAGCTTGCGCTGAAGGTCTCAGCCGATCCCGTTACGGCTGCGGGAATTCTTTTTGTGGCCAGCGCGAAACAGGCTGGAAACAGCCCTCATTATGGTCAGGGCTGGGGCGCATATGGCGAACGGGTGGGCGCAATTACCGCTGATGGCTTTTCCGACATCATGATCGGTGGCGCGATACTACCGTCGCTGTTGCACCAGGACCCGCGCTACTTCTATCAGGGAACGGGCACAACCGATTCTCGAATTCGTCATGCCATGCTTAGCCCGTTTGTCGCCCGATACGACAATGGAAAGTGGGGACCGAACTACTCCAGCATGGGCGGCGTTTTGGCGTCTTCTGCCCTCGCCAACCTGTATTACCCCAGATCCGATCGTGGCGCCGGGCTAGTCTTTGGAAATTTCGCAATCGGCACGGCGGAACGCATCGGTGCCAGCCTTGCCCAGGAGTTCATTATCGGCAAGTTCACCCGCAGGGGTGGCCACGTGAAGTAAAACGTTTTAGGTCTCCTCAATACTCCTTCCAACCCGGCCCGGGCACTCAGCCCGGGCTCCCGTCTCCTCCGAGTAGCCCCAATGTCGCTAAGAAATTGTCAGGTGGCATTCGACACCTTCAACTCTCGACAAAACGGGGCCTGAGTTTGGCGCTGAAAATCTTGAACTTATATCATGTCTGTCCTGAGCAGTATTCGGACCATGAGTGCTCGCTACTGCTTGGCTGCTCGCCTCGGGAAATTCGGAAAGCACGAGCCCGGGCTTTTCCTCAGCTAGGTAAGTCCCCAAGGATCGTTTCCTGGGAAGCCAATTTCGAAAGAGCTCAGGAGTTAAGCCGATGACCTCTCCTGCCCAATGTCAGAAATCCGGGCCCGTGTGATCATAACGTTGTATTTACGGCCATCGCCTCTTCTGTTTTGACGTCGCTGGCTCAACAGTGCCCGCAGGTCAAGACATCGGACACATGTGACAAGTCCCGTATCAGCCGACCGAGGACGCACTCTTCACCTTGACTGAAAGTTTCAGATCGATCTTCTGCCAAATGGCGAAGAGCGCAAGGCCTACCGCGATCCCTATCGAAACTTCCAAGAATCTGTGGAGCGCCACTAACCCGCCATTTGTAGATCGAGGCACGAGCATAACGATCACGAGGGTGATACTGGCATATCGAAACGCGCTTCTCTCGACGCGAAGTGCAACGCACAACAATCCGACGAGGACAATGGCCGCTCCGAAGGCGCTGAGGCTTGTGTGGAAGTAAATGTCGGTCAGTGCTCCAACGGCTGCGCCGACCGCTGTTCCTACGACATATTGGACGGCAATGGGGAATGCCGCGCTGAGAGTCAGCTGCATTACTAGCAAGGCAGACATTGGCGCCCAGTAGGCTTCGGGCAGACGGAACAGGCGGGCGATGACATAAGACACCACTGCAGTAAGCACACTGAGGACCACATGCGCAATTGACGGTGGATTGTCCTGGGCAATCACCCATTTGCGGAGTTGCGCACTCATGTCACGATTGTCGGCCATTGCCCTGCTTCTCTAACCGCGTGCAAGCACCATCAGCACGAATAGCGCGGGAAGATAAATGATGGATGCCGCAAGAAGGCGTCGAGCGGCAGAGTTGGACTTGCGAATTAAGAACTGTGCTGCGTAATAAAGGAAGCCCCCGCCCAGGAGCAAGGCTCCAATCAAATAGAATTTCGCTTCACCCATCAACCCTGGCAAGAGACTTAGTGGCACCAATGCTAAGAGCGGCGGCACAGTTTGCAAATTCACCAAACGGGCTCGCACGCAGTCGTCAGGAGGGAGCACCAAGTAGCCTGCCTGGGCGTAATCCTCGCGGTACATCCAGGCGATCGCCATGAAGTGTGGAAACTGCCAGAGAAAGAGCATTGCGTAGAGTGTCCATGCCTGGAAGTTCAGCTTGCCGGATGCTGCGGCCCAGCCGATCAGAGGAGGCATGGCCCCTGGAAACGCGCCGACCAGGGTGCACAGTGGCGTCTTTCGTTTGAGCGGAGTGTAAACAAACAGATAAGACAGTAACGTGGCCATCGCGAGCAGGCTCGCAAGAACATTGACCGCGACCGCAAGATAGATGCTGCCGACCACCGACAATGCGATACCGAACCACAGGACTGGAGTAGGTTTGAGCCGCCCGCCGGCCAGCGGCCGACGGGCAGTCCTGCGCATTTGCGCGTCGAATCCGCGTTCAAGATATTGGTTCAGAGTCCCAGTACCACTAGCTACGAACAATGTACCCAACAACGCATTGACCGACAGCCAGAATGGGAAATCCCGCCATCCAGCCGGACGAGCCAGATAGAACCCGGCGAAAGTTGTGATGACGATCAAGAAATTGACTTCCGGCTTGGTGAGCGCCCAATAGTCCGAAAAGACAGTAGGACGCGCGCCGCGAGTAGGCAATGCAGCTGGTACGTCAAGCGTCGCAAGTGATCTGGTCGCCATGCTCAGAAAGCCTCCGAGCGCTGTTGAACGTTGGACGGTGCGGGGTTGACATGCAACACCGCCGGCGCCAATTTAGTATCAAGAGATTTCTCCGGGGAGAGCAGCCGCATGGCTAAGATCGCTCCGGCTACCAGATACACCAGAGTGACGCAGGTCCACATCAAAGCAGCTGCACACTGCTGATCTCCGAGCGGACTAAAGCCGAACAGGTATGACGATGACAAGTACACCGGGTAAACCACGCGATCACAAAACACAAGAAATCCTGAAAGGATGTCGCACGGCAGCGTGGCAAAAAAGAGGTACAAGATCATCGACAAATCTGATTTCGGAACGCATGGCCAGGGCTGAACTACTGGCCACCAGAACAGGAGCCCGCTCGCAAGAAATGATGACTGCTCGACAAAATGCCACGCCGCCGATTGCATCGTAAATGTAAATACGGCGGGAATATGCCATCCAACCAACGCAGCAGCGGCGGCAAGCCAGCAGAACTCACGCTGTCTCAGCGCGCTCCCGATTCTGTGTACAGGCAGCAACTGAAAGGCCGGGGCAAGAACTCGTTGTACGAATCGCTGCGGCAAACCGTGCAATAACGGACCTACGGGCTCACCTAACCAGATCAGTGGAGGAGCCAGCGTCATCAGCAGCAAGTGTTTCAGCATGTGCACTGTCAGCAGTTCATGATCGAGTGCGGCAACGGGAGAAGCAATTGCGACCCAAATCAACAACAGCCCGACAACGAAGCTAAACGCATGCCAACTGTTTATGATGCTGAACGAACTCGAACGAAGCTGAAGCCATCCACGCAAATACACCGAGGCCGCCAAGATGATTATGACGGTGAGTAACACTGACTCGAGCGATCCCGGTGCGCCGTGATGGAGATCTGACATGAGACCCTCTCTCCTACCGTTCCGAGCCGGGTTGCTTCTGATCGCCGAGGGCCACATCACGTGCAGCATCGCGCGCTGGCGCTTGCCCCTTTGGGTGCAGGGTTTCAAGAAAGGCCACCAGCGCGGTTGTTTCCGCGGGACTCAAGTTCTTGCCGTAGGCCGGCATGTTGCCGCCGCCTTGAATGACCTGCCGGATAAGCTGGTCTTGCGTGAGGCGCACGGCAACACTGTCGAGAGACGGTCCTCTCTGTCCGCCGGTTTCGCCCAGTGAGTGACAGTTACGGCACTGCTTGACCTGGAATACCAAAGCACCCTGCCGCTCTAGCGCGGTCGTGCCATGTATGAACTGATCCGGCACTGGATCACCGCTCCACGCGTTCATGTGCGGACTCCAGGGTGTGTATCCCGCGAGATGAGTAAACGTCCCGAGCGTGATCGCGATCAACATCACGGTCAAAACCGCGATCGGCCGTCGCTTCCAACTCTTTTCACCTTCGCCGGAAAGAAACGGAAGAAGAAGGAGTCCGGCAATCACCACTACTGGTCCGATCAGAAGTGCCGGTGTCTCGAGCGAAGGCGGAAGCAGCGAGAGCAAAGCATAGAGCCAGAGGAAAAAGTAATCCGGCTTGGGAACGGTCTGGATGATGGTTGGATCGGGCCTGCCGGTCGGCCCAAATGGACCGAAGTAGAACGCACATGCGGCAACAGCCAGGATTATGAACGCCGCGAAGAACATGTCTTTCCACACGGCATAGGGAACGAAGGGCGCGCCATCTTTCTTTGTCAGCTCGTGGTAGTCGTTTATGTACGTCGCTCGTTTCACGACGCGCCCCGGCATCGGCCATTCATTGATGCCCAGCTTCAGCACCATCAACAAATGGAGGCAAACGAAGCCAATCAGCAATCCCGGGATCACGAACACATGCAGGGTGAAGAATCGTGACAGAGTCGCGCCCGCGATGATCGGCCCTCCTAGCATCAACTTCACGATCGCAGGACCTAGGATAGGAACGCGGCTCGCGATTGACGCTCCGATTCCCAGTCCCCAATAGGCATCCTGATCGAAGCGCAGCACCTGCCCACTGAAAGCCATGCCCAGCGTCATCAGCAACAGAAAGACGCCTAAGATCCAGGTAAGTTCGCGAGGAAACTTATACGCGCCAAATAGAAACACCTGGACCATATGGATCAGGACGATGGCGACCATGAAATTCGAACCCCATCCGTGCATCGCGCGAATGAACCAGCCAAGCGTCACAGCGTGGTTCAAGGCTTGCAGGCTGCTCCACGCTTCCGCGCCCGAGGGCACATAAACCAGCGCGAGCAGAATTCCCGTCACGAATTGCAGGATGAATACCACCAACGCGGCGCTGCCAAACACATACCACCAACTGGCGGTGTTCCGCGGGACGGGATGTTCGGCGATTTCGCGAACAGGCGCGGCCAGCTGCAAACGGCGATCGAACCATTGCCCGATACTGCTGATCATCATGCGCATGGCGGTTTCTCTCCGGTAAGAGCTGCAATCGCTGCTCCCGGCGTCGGCAACTCACCGGCCTGAATGGCGATCACGCCGTTCTCAACCTTGTATGGATATTCGAAAAGGCCGCGCTCGGGCGGCCCCGAGGCCCGTGAGCCGTCGCGGTAGTACGCTCCACCGTGGCAAGGACACATGAACAAGCCCGACTGCTGAAACCAGCGAACGGGACAGCCTAGATGGGCGCAGTTGACCGCGAAGATCTGGAATTGCTCCCCTGCGATGTGCCGCACCCAGCAGGCCGTGTCGGCTGTTGTGCCGTCGGTCGGCATCACGTATGGATTGCGAAACGTCGCCAGCCGAGTCTCGCCTTCGGGAAATTCGCTGACATTACCGAGCTGCACCCAGGAGAGATAGCCGTTGCCCCGGCCGCGTGTGATCGAGGAGAAAAGAAATCCCACGATCGGCACGGCGACCACAGCCGCCGCCAACCCATTGAAGAGAATTCCCAACTTCATGAAAAACCCGCGCCGGGATATAGGCGTTTCACTCGACGGTGCAAGGACAGGTTTAGTGGACATTGTCTTACTCCTGCTGCTGCGCGTAATTAGAGGCTGAATAGGGCTGCCCAGGGGTTTGCACTCGGTGCGTAGCGATCCATGCAACTACATCCGTGATTTCCTGATCGGACATCGGTTTGCCGGGCACATTTCCACGCCAGTCAGGCGCGCCTAGTTCCGGACGGCCCGTGATGATAATGGTGCGCAGCCCCTGATCACTGACCAGCGCCAGGAACGAATCGTTCGTGATAGCGCTGCCCTTGCGTGCGCCTTGGCCTTGTGAACCGTGACACGATGCGCAGTAAGTTCCATACACAACTTCGCCCTGCCGGGCATTGCCCGCAGAGTTTGCCGCATAGGCCGGCGGGTTAGCTCCGTTGAGAATTTCCGGGCGGCTCCAGCGGGAACGCATTTCTGTGGTGATTAGATCGATCTGCTTATTAGTAAGCATTCCGCCCGCACTTTGAGCGAAGGCCGGCATCGAAGTGCCCTTCACGCCATTCGCAACAACTTTACGTATCGATGCATCGTTGGCAATTGCGAAGTAAACGGGATCGGCCAAAGCGATCGCCGCTCCTCCCCGACCTTCCGAGCCGTGGCAACCCGCGCAGTTTTCCGCGTACAAAGTACGAGAATCTGTAACCTCATTTGGAGCGAGGATTTCCGAAGTCTCGCGTCGCTGGCCAGGTGGAGAACTGCAACCGGAGAGAACAATCATGCTCATCACGGCGGCCAGATACGAATATCGGAGTGAGTTCACGGCCGTTCCTCTCCATGCGGCGAAATAATTCCTGGAGCTTCCACTCCTGCACGCATAGCGAACGGCATGTTCTCGCGGGTCAACATGCGAGACTGGCGCGCCACGACCAAGCCTGCGACCAGGCCAAAGGCAACTTGCGAAGCCACAAACCAATACCAGTCGATGTGGCTTGCGAGTAGCGGATTAAGCAGGCCGAGCATCGTGTAAATCAGCCCGGACCATAGCACCGGGGCGATCAATCCTCCGAGGACAATCGGTCGCCGCGCGAACATAGGGAGCATCACACCGTACAGCAAACCAACCAATGTTGACACGAAGGCGTGCAATCCCAGCGCGAGCACGAAGCCGTCGGCGTGAAAGGAGTTCAGCTGCCCCGGTCCCATTTTCAGTGATTCCGCGTAAGCAGTAGCAGCAAGAAGATTGATGGGATACCAGATGCTCCCAGCTTTCAGCACGCCATAAGCACAGGCTAGCACTGCCATTGCTATGCCCCCCGCCAATCCACCCTTCACACCGGCGGAAACGGGATACGTGTGAACGGGCAGCCATGCGCGTACCTGCTCTGCCGCGACTGGCAGCCGATCCACCACGCGGCGCTCAGTCGATGCACGGAAATCATCTGGAAGCACCGGGACAGCTACCTCGTGCTCGCGCGGGAAAACCTCGCGGAACCAGCCGACGCATCCTGCCACGGCGAGTACAGCACCGAGGGCCGTTACTGACATGCTCGTTACCAGTCCCGAGAACAGCAAAGTGAATCCAAACGCCAGAATCAAAGGCCAAGTAGTCGGCGCAGGTGATTCAATCTCGCGTGGAGTTCCGGGATCTTGGCCGAGTTGTTCTGTCGCGAGTAACGTGTCCATTTCTTTCCCTCAGCGTCCGACTATGTAAACCACAGTGAAAACTACGACCCAAACGGCATCAACAAAGTGCCAGTACAAGGCAAGCACACCGACGCGGCGGAACTGATCTTCGTGCACCTGCCCAGCCAAACCAAAAATAAGGACGATAGTGAGCATGATCAGTCCTGCGCTGACGTGAAACGCGTGCAGGCCAACAAGTGAGTAATACGTCGTTCCAAACAAATTTGTGGAGATCTTCAGCCCATGTTCGTAAATAAGCCGGTGCCATTCTATCCCGGTGCCAAATAGAAAGAGGCCACCGAGAATAATCGTGAGCGACCACAAAGCGAGAAACGTTGCGCGATTATTGCGTTCAAGAGATTTGCTGGCGAAGTGGACTGTGATGCTGCTGGACAACAAGCAGATGGTGAAAAAGATCGGTGTCTCCAGTACTTCTCTCGGAGTCGGCCCGGTGAGGCTCTTGCCCAAATAGAAGAGGTAGGCAACCACAAAAATGGTGAAGATCGCGGATTCCGCGATAATGAGGCTGGCCATCGCGACCTTGCCCCGGTAAGGCAGAGTCCAAGCCGGCGGGATTTCAACTGCCGAACTTGCAACTGCGCTCATTGCTTTCTTCCTTCATTCATAAAGGCTGTCTGGATCTTCCGGATGTTTCAAGTCCCACAATGGACGCCGGCTAGCGACTACCGGAATGGTGGCGAAGTTGTAGGGAGGCGGTGGAGAGCTTGTGGACCACTCAAGCGTCCAGGCATCCCAAGGATCGTTCCCCGCTTTGGCTCCCTTGAAGTAAGAACTGATGAGATTCCACACAAAGACCAGTATGGCAATCGCCTGAATGAATGCGCCGATCGAGACGATGAGGTTCAGAGTGTCCCAACCGCGGCCGGGTTCATAAGTGTAGATTCGGCGTGGCATGCCGAGCAACCCCGGAATGTGCATCACGTCGAACGTCATGTGGAAACCGATCACGAAAAGCCAGAAGTGCCACCTACCGAGGCGTTCACTCAGCATGCGGCCGGTCATCTTCGGACACCAGTAATAGAAGGCTCCAAAGAGGGCAAACAAAATTCCGCCCACGATTACGTAATGAAAGTGCGCCACAACGAAATAGGAAAGGCTAAGCTGCCAATCGAAAGGCGCAGCCGCTTGCATGATGCCGGTGAGACCTGCGATTAAGAACTGAAACAGAAATCCTAGGCAGAACAGCATAGGCACCTTAAACAGAATCCTTCCGCCCCACATCGTGCCAATCCAATTGAAGATCTTGATCCCGGTAGGAATACCGACGGCCATCGTCGTGATCGCGAAGAAGCTGTTGGCATAGGAGTTCATTCCGACTGTAAACATGTGGTGCGCCCAGACGCTCAGGCTCACAAAGGCGATGCAAATCGTGGCCGCAACCATAACCGGATACCCAAAGATGGGTTTGCGTGAAAAGACCGGAACGATTTCTGACAGAAAAGCAAAGGCTGGAATGACCAATATGTAAACTTCGGGATGACCGAAGATCCAGAAGAAGTGCATCCACAGCACAGCTGAGCCACCGGCCTGCGCGTCAAAGAAATGGCCCCCCAAATACCGGTCGATCAACAGCATGATCTGGGCGGCGGAGAGTGGAGTGATGGCAATCAGAACCATTCCGGCCATCACAAGATTGAGCCAAGCCAACAGAGGCATGCGGTTGAGCTTCATGCCCGGGCATCGGAGACACAGAATGGTCGCGATAATGTTAATCGACGTTCCAATGCTTCCAAACCCGGAAACCAGGAGCGCAAGCGTCCAATAGTCTGAGCTATGACCCGGTGAAAAGGCGCGCGCTGTTAAAGGTGCGTACGCCCACCATCCAACGTCAGGGGCACTTCCTGCCCCGTAGAGACCGCTTCCTCCGAGGAAACTGAAGTAGAGCAGTAAGCCGCCAAACGCCGACAGCCAGAAGCTGAAGGCATTCAGCCGCGGAAACGCCATGTCGCGTGCACCGATCATCAACGGAACAAGGTAATTCGCAAATCCGAACAGGACCGGCATGACCACGAAAAAAATCATGGTTGTGCCATGCATGGTGAACATACGGTTGAAGACTTGCGGGGACACAAAATTATTATGCGAATGCATCAACTGAACGCGAATGATGAGGGCCTCAATACCTCCGAACACCAGAAAGACCAGCGCGTAAACGATGTAGAGAATCCCGAGCCGCTTGTGATCGACCGTAGTGACCCACTCATGCAGCAGATCGACCCAGGGCTTCTCTTGAATTTGCAGCGCGGGAATTGTGATCGCATCCGATGACATAGCGGGCCTTCAAAATCCTTTAGCGAAGTGTCTCCATGTAACTCGCGACCGCGTCCACATCCGCGTCGCTTAGTTTCATAGCCGGCATCAGCGAACCATGCTTCATTGCGTCTGGGTCATCGATCCACAGCCGAAGGTTTTGTGGCGTATTCTCAGCCGCACCGGCAGCTATTGTGGTGCGGCTCATTAAGTGCGTCAGGTCGGGGCCGAAGCGTCCGTCGGCTGGAGTTCCCGAAACCGTGTGGCAGTTGATGCAGGCAGTGTGCTCGAAGACCTGCCTCCCAGTCATAACGCTTTGGTCCTGAACTGCGGGTTGTTGCTGGCCGCGAACCCACGCCGCGAAGTCTTGCGGACTATCGACCGAAACGCGCAGAAGCATCTTCGCGTGCTGGACCCCGCAATACTGCGCGCATTGGCCAAGGAAAATCCCTGTGCGGTGCGGGTCCATCCACATTCTGTTGGGGTGATTCGGAATGAGGTCAGTCTTGCCTGCAAGCACCGGAATCCAGAAACTGTGGTCTGTGTCAGCCGAGAGCAATTGCAGGAATGTAGGTGTGGGATGAATCGGATCGCTCACGGGAATGTGTAGTTCGTTCGCCGTGACGATACCCAGCTTCGGATAACGAAACTCCCACCAGTATTGATGTCCAATAGCGGTGACCTCTACAGCGCCCGCCGGTTCTGGAGCATCCTGAATCGCGTGGATGACTCGCGCCGTAGCCAGGAACAAAACGACCACGATCAGAATGGGGATGATCGTCCAGGCCATCTCAATCTGGTTGCTTCCGTAGACCTGTGCCGGCTCACTGTTCGCATTCGCTGGCTTCGCGCGAAATTTAGAAATGGAATAGACCAGCAGAGTAAAAACAACAACGAAAATGATTCCGGTGATCGAGAGCACAAAGATCGACAAATCAAGAATCGATTTGGCCGGTGTGGATTGAGGAGCAAAGATGCTGGTTTGAGAGTGTTGGGCAAGCGCCTTCGGCGCCAACAACAGCGACGACAAAACGAACATTGCGAGTTCCCTAACAGGTCGGATCGTTATCGACTTTGTTGTCCGTCGCATCGGCCTTGACTCGTCTATGGGTTAATGACGGGAGCTTGCGCCAACTGAAGATTGATCATGAGATCGAGCCGCCAGTCGATCTGGTAAAAACGCGCTGTTTCCCGACCCGTTAACACCTTGCGAAACTCCGGAAGATAATTGAGCCGAACTTGCATGATGTCCTCTTCCACGGCGGCGCGCCGGCGTAAGTAACTTTCTGCCTGATCCCCGGACATGGTTTGATGGTTGTCAAGGTATTCTTGAAAGAGGGCAATTTTTGTGTCGTAGACTTTCGCCAATTCCGCTGCGTAGCGGTCATACACTGGCCAGAACTTCTCCGCCTGGGTATCGGTCAGATCCATGTTCGCCGCAACAATCTGCTTCTTTTGCGATCGTAGGTCGCTCTTCAATAGTTGTATGTCGTCATCAGGAGACCACTGCGTATCCCGGTAGGCGGGACCACCAGGTGCCTGCATCGGCTCCGTACCCTGCGTAGCTGGTTGCTGCGCGGACGACGGCTGACTGGTGGACACTGCCATAGCGATAACCGCGAAGAAAAAGAGCCTTGCTGCCTTACTTTGCATTCAACCTCCTGCCACGATTCTTTCGACACGCGCTATTTAAGTGCCTGTCAACGTTCTTCAACGGTGGTTGTGCATTCAAAGTTCCAGCGGACATGCACGGCGCGGATGGGCGTAGATCACACAATTGCAAGGAGTTGGAAGCGGCGGTACACGCAATCCTCAAGCACCGCACGCGAGCGTAGTGACAGCAGTCTGGCAGGTGACAAACCACTCGATTGCTTCGGATTGTTTTCAGTTCTCGGCGAGCCACTCTCGTTTGGAGAGGAAAGTGCATCTCCGAAGTCCAAGAGTTCGCCAAACCGCCTGTGAATGGAGATGATGACCTTTGCTCGCCAAGTCGGTACTGCGGTTTTTCTGGTTACGCTTACGCTCTGGATCCAGTGCGCCGGGGTCGCGGTGCTTATTCGGTGGGCGAGAGCCAGCATTGAGCGCGGGGTTGCCCGTCTGAGCTCATTGCATGCCGCCGTCCTGATGATTCAATTTTCGACCCTGGTGATTGTTCTGCAGTTTTTGCAGATTTTCTTCTGGTCACTGTTCTATCGCTGGTATTGTCTTCCGTCGTGGGAGTCCTCGTTATACTTTTCAGCCAGCAGTTATTCGACGGTCGGCTATGGTGACGTCGTCCTGCCCCGAGTTTGCCACCTGCTAGGGCCCGTTGAGAGTGTCACCGGCGTCCTGATGTGCGGCATCTCCGTAAGTTGCCTCTTTGCCGTGGCGACCAGGTTAGTTGAGCGTGAGTCAGGCGCCCCACCGATGCAATATGTAAATGGCTTGGACGGGCGTTAAGAAGCTGAGCTGGAGAACATCTCCTAAAACATAGCAAATGAAACGAGGGAATCATTTTCTCTAGCGGAATTAGCGGCAGACAGAGCCAGCGTAAACGACATTGGGGATTCAACGGGCATTCGCACCCACGTGAGGCCAGGGTGGGCATCATACAGCTTGGAGAATGGACCCTTTATTCTTCCATCGGCTAAAAATTCCGGTCTAAGCTCGAGACCCAGCAACTGGCATCGATTCGTTTCGCAAACTTCCTTCTTGAGCGCCCGCCGGCGCACCCGAGCGCTTCGAAGTCTCCGTCAAATTCCGAAGCCATCCGAACGCTGACTGCGACAACATGTCTTCACGGCACCGCCAGCCCCAATTTCCACCTGGCCGACCCGGCACATTCATGCGACTTTCTGCCCCGAGGTTAAGCAGATCCTGTAACGGAGCAATCGCCAGCGCTGCCTTGGACGACCATGCCAGGCTCATCAGTGCAGGTGCCGCATCAGGGTTCCCGCCTGGCACTCGCTTGAGGTAGTTCCAAAAGATCTGGCGCTGATAGTTTGGCAATTCTTCGTACCACTCTCGAGTTGGCGCGTTGTCATGTGTGCCGGTGTAGACCACAGTGTTACTCACGAAGTTGTGAGGCAAGTACGGATTGTCGGTATGACCGTCGAAAGCAAACTGCAAAACACGTGTTCCCGGAAGTTGAAATTGGTCCCGCAAAGACTGGACATCCGGAGTAATGATTCCGAGATCTTCGACGATGAACGGCAAGCCGCCCAACTCCCCGGATACCGCTTCGAAAAAGTCCGCACCTGGACCCTGTACCCACTGGCCTGTCTGAGCCGTTGGCGCACCCGCGGGCACGTGCCAGGCGGCCGCAAATCCGCGGAAGTGGTCCAGTCGAATCGCATCCACATGCGCAAGCAAAGCACGGATTCGATCGATGGCCCATCGGTAGCCGGTTGCGCGATGTGCGTCCCAGTTGTAAACGGGATTTCCCCACAGTTGTCCTTGCGCACTGAAGTAGTCGGGAGGAACTCCCGCGACGAAGCGTGGGCGGCGATGCTCATCGAGAAGAAATAATTCCGGATTCGCCCAGACGTCGCTGGAATCCGGAGAGACAAAGAAGGGCAAATCACCAATCAGTCTCACATCCTTCGAATGCGCGTACGTCTTAAGTTGATCTCCTTGGCGGAAGAGTAGGAACTGTGCGAAGCAGACCTGGTCAATTTCATCCGCTAACTCGCGACGCGCAGCAGCCAAAGCCTCCGGTCGACGCTGAACCACGTCTTCGGGCCAGTCGAGGTAATATGCGCCGTTGTACTTCGCCTTCAGCGCGCGGAACAGCCCGTAATCGTTCAGCCAGTGTTCGTGCTTATTTCGGAATTCATCATATTCCGGCCGCAGGTCCGTGCAGTTTCCAGACTTGAAGTGCTTCCACGCAACTTGGAAAAGGCGGGCTTTGAAAGGAATCACAGCATCGTAGTCAACGAAGTCAGAAGGAAAGTGAGATTCGCAATCCTTCTCGGCCAGCAATCCGTCTGATATCAGGCTCTCAGGACTGATCAGCAGAGCGTTTCCAGCAAATGACGACATCGGCTGATAGGGCGAATTCCCATAACCTGTCGGCCCGAGCGGAAGGGATTGCCACCAACGCTGGCCAGCGTCATGGAGAAGATTGACCCAGGAAAAGGCCGATGGTCTGAGATCGCCGATGCCGTAAGGCGAGGGAAGAGACGTGATGTGCAACAGCAAGCCGGATGCACGGTAATCGGGCGAAAATGGCGGAACGTTCACTGGTCCGCCGTTGCCATTCATTGAACAACTCCAGCACCAAGCGCGTTGTTCACAATCTCCTCGGCTTCACTCAAAATCGCATTAAGGTGTGCTTCGCTCTCAAAACTCTCCGCATAAATCTTGTAGATGTTTTCCGTGCCGGACGGCCGTGCCGCGAACCAGCCGCTCTTCGCTACGACTTTCAGCCCGCCAATCGGAGCCTGATTGCCAGGGGCCTTCGTCAGCTTGGCAGCAATGGGTTCGCCCGCCAGATCCGATTCCTTCACCGCATCCGGCGTCAGTTTCTGCAATTTCGCTTTCTGCTCCGGAGTGGCCGGCGCATCAATGCGTGTGTAATACGGTTTGCCGAATTCTGCCGTCAGTTCACGGTAATGCTCGCCGGGGTCCTTCCCTGTCGAGGCAGTAATCTCGGCCGCGAGGAGCACCATAATAAGCCCATCTTTGTCCGTTGCCCACGCGGTACCATCTTGGCGAAGAAAGCTTGCTCCCGCGCTTTCTTCTCCGCCGAAACAGAACGAACCATCGACGAGTCCCGGCACAAACCACTTGAAGCCGACGGGCACCTCGGACAAGCGGCGTCCGAGCTTACTGATGACTCGGTCAATCATGCTGCTGCTTACCAGGGTCTTTCCCACGATGACATCCTGCCGCCACTGTGGGCGGTGCGTGAGCAAATATTGGATGGCTACTGCGAGGTAATGATTAGGGTTCAGTAATCCGGCAACTGGGCTAACAATGCCGTGCCGGTCTGCGTCGGTATCGTTACCGAAAGCCAGCTGGAATTGATCTTTCAACCCGACCAGCCGGGCCATGGCATAAGGACTCGAACAATCCATGCGGATTTTGCCGTCGTGATCTACCGTCATGAAAGAGAAGGTCGGATCGATCTTTCTATTCACGACTTCCACTTCTAGTCCGTAAATCGAATTGATCGGATCCCAGTATGGCAGCGAAGCGCCGCCCAGAGGATCCACTCCAAGTTTCAGGCGCGCACTGCGGATCGCGTCCATATCAACCACATTTCTGAGGTCGCGAACGAACGGCATGACGAAATCTTCCTGATGCGTGCTGGTTGCCCGGATCGCCCTTTCGAAGGGAACGCGCTTGACATCTTTGTTGCCCGATCGCAATAAATCGTTGGCGCGATTTTGCACCCAGCCGGTTACGTCCGTATCGGCAGGGCCGCCATTGGGCGGGTTGTACTTGAATCCTCCATCCTCGGGCGGATTGTGTGACGGGGTGATTACGATGCCATCGGCGAAGTGTTCCCTCCGTCCGCGGTTGTAGACGAGAATAGCGTGCGAGATAACCGGCGTCGGGGTTACGCCGTCATTTTCCTGAATGATGGTTTCAACCCCATTCGCCGCCAGCACTTCGAGGGCAGTCCGCTGCGCGGGCTCTGAAACTGCATGAGTGTCCTTCCCCATATATAAAGGACCGTCAATTTCCTGCCCTTTTCGGTATTCGCAGATGGCCTGCGTAATTGCCAGAAGGTGCGCCTCGTTAAACGTACCGTGAAGCGCTGAGCCGCGATGTCCGCTGGTGCCGAAAGCGACCAGTTGGTTGGGGTCGGTTACGTCGGGTTTGCGCTCGTAATAATCTCGTTGCAAGCGCGCTGGGTCGATCAGCAGTTCCTTCGGCGCGGGTTTCCCTGCGAGAGGGGAAATCGCCGGACCTTCTGCGACTGCTTGTTTTTCTAAAGTATGGGGCATGGTTCCGCCTTCCAGATTTCAGTTGCGTATTCATGAATGGTGCGGTCGCTCGAGAACTTTCCTGAGCTGGCGATGTTCAGGATGGCTTTTCGCGCCCAATCGGCGCGATTCGCGTAAAGAACCCCGAGCCGATCCTGCGACTGAACATAAGAGGTGAGGTCTGCCAGGTGCATATAATGATCGCCGTTCGTGAGCAAAGTATCGCGAATTGGAGCGAAGGCGCCAGGTTCGTTACGGCTGAAGTAATCAGAAAAGATAAGATCCAGAGCGGCTCGCGTCTCGGGTTCGTGTTCATAGTGCCAATGCGGGTTGTACCAGCCCTGGCTGTTTTGAACTTGCTCAACGGTTAGGCCGAACAGAAACAAGTTCTCTTTTCCTGCTTCCTCGGCCATTTCGATGGTGGCGCCGTCAAGAGTGCCCACGGTCAGAGCTCCATTCATCATGAATTTCATGTTACTCGTTCCGCTGGCTTCGTACCCCGCCGTCGAAATCTGGTTGGAGACGTCGCTGGCAGGGATCAGACGTTCTGCCAGGGAGACATTGTATTCAGGTAGGAAGACCACCTTCATCCGCCCACGCACAATTGAGTCTCCATCGATCGTGCCTGCCAGATTGTTGATGAACTTGATGATAAGTTTGGCCAGCCGATAAGCAGGCGCAGCTTTCCCAGCAAAGAAGAATGTGCGCGGTGCCATCTCCAGGTTCGGATTTTCCCGCAAGCGGTTGTAACAAACGATGATTCGCAGCGCGTTCAGCAGTTGCCGCTTGTATTCATGAATGCGTTTGATCTGGGAGTCGAAAATTGTGTCAGGATCGATGATTTGTCCGGATGTCGTCTTCAGCCAATCAGCGAATTTTACTTTGGCCTCGCGCTTTGAGGTGTGGAATGCCTCCTGAAAGCCCAGATCATCGGCCAGCGCTTTTAGCTGACTGAGCCGACTCAGATCCGTGATCCACTTCTCGCCAATCGCTTTCGTGATTGCCGCCGACAGGCCCGGATTCGCTTCGAGCAGCCAGCGCCGTGGCGTGACGCCGTTGGTCTTGTTGTTGAAACGCTCAGGAAACATGTCGGCCAGATCTTTAACGGTGATCGTGCGTAATAATTTCGAGTGAACGGCGGCAACCCCGTTTGTGCTATGCGAGCCAACGATCGCGAGATTTGCCATCCGAATCTTGCGTGAAGGCTTCTCTTCCACCAGGCTGATGCGTTCGATCCGGCCTTCATCTCCAGGAAATCGAACGCGGGCCTCATCGAGCAGCCGGCGGTTGATCTCGTAGATAATCTCCAGTTGGCGCGGAAGAAGGAGTTCAAACCACGCTGCCGGCCATTTCTCGAGGGCCTCCGGCAGTAATGTGTGGTTGGTATAGGCCAGGGTTTTCCTGGTCAGGTCCCACGCCTGGTCCCATCCAAGGTGCGCGTCGTCCAGCAGGATCCGCATCAATTCCGCGACTGCCATGGAAGGATGTGTGTCATTCAGCTGGATGGCAGCCTTCTCCGGCAACTTCTCCCAATCAGCATTGTGCCGCAGAAAACGACGTATCAAATCGGCCAGGGAACACGAGACCAGGAAGTACTCCTGCATCAAACGCAGCTCTTGTCCCGCCATCGTAGAGTCATCCGGATAGAGCACCCGGGTCAGCGATTCCGCTTCGAGGGTTCCAGCCAGCGCACCGATGAAATCTCCCGTGCCGAATTCTTGAAAGTCGAAGTAGTCGGGGGCAGAAGCGGCCCAGAGACGGAGAGTGTTGATTGTCTTCCCTCCGTACCCAACCACTGGACGATCGAATGGAATTCCGGACAGGGTGGAGGGCCGATTCGGAATCACCTCGACCTTTCCGTCCCGCAACTTGAAGCTGCAGCTCAGCTTAATTTCCACTTTCTCATGCTCGCGGCAGATCTCCCATGGGTCACCGTCGCGCAACCAATTGTCGGCACTCTCCTGCTGCCATCCGTTCATAAATGATTGCCGAAACATTCCGTACTCATAGCGCAAACCGTAGCCGGTTGCAGGAAGTTGCATGGTGGCCATGGAATCCAGAAAACACGCTGCGAGCCGTCCCAAGCCGCCATTGCCGAGGCCGGCATCTGGTTCCTGCTCGATCAATTCGAGCCAATCGATTTGTTTCTCCTGCACAACATCTTGGACTAAAGGATCAAGCAGAAGATTGGTGACGTTGTTGACCAGCGAACGCCCGAGGAGAAATTCCATAGACAGGTAGTAAATCCGTTTCGCATTTTGTCCCTCATAGGTGGTCTTAGTTTGCACCCAGCGCTGTGCCAGAATGTCCCGCACAGAGTGCGCGAATGCTTCGAAACGTTCGCGTGCGCTGGCTACTTTCGGATCGATGGCACGATCAAAGACTAGATGTCGTTCGTAAATGGCGCCTTTTCTCTCGGCAAATCGAAAAGCATCGCCGCCATACCGCTGAAGAAGCTCGGAAGCATTTTCTGGCTTCGTTACCATGGGGACGATTTTCGCGGGTTTTGGTTGCGCTACGGTTTTTGTGCTCATTCGAGGACCTCGCAATCTTGTTCATCTGACATTGATTATCTACGGCATCGAAAGGTTGCGCCGTTGCTGCTCACGCTCCCACATGGCGATCGTCATCCCACAGCCGAACCGCAGGTCGGGACTGATTGTGTTCATAGCTAAGTGCACTGACACTGGCGGGGCTTAGCAGAAAAAATCTGCCGCCAGCGGGTCCCACACCCAGCCAGCACCCAGTCAGCACGCGAATAAAGTGCCCGCTGGAAAAAAGCAACACGTCACCTGTGACGCTGCGTATCCGTTGGACCACACGGTCCGCCCGCTCGCCGATTTGTTGTGGCGATTCGCCTCCCGGACAACCGTCGCGAAACAGATCCCAGTCCGGGCGCTGTTGCAAAATCTGGCTAGAGGTTAGTCCTTCGTATTGTCCATAGTTCCACTCCGCCAAATCTGGATCAGTTTCAGCCACGCCTCCAAATCCGGCCAACTCGCAGGTTCGAGCAGCACGCTGCAGCGGGCTGGTAAAAGCCCTGGCAAAGGTCAACCCCTTCATCCGCTCTCCGAGCCGCACGGCATTGCGCTCGCCATCCGGGGTCAAAGGCAGATCGGTTAGGCCCGTGTGCTGACCGGAGTGAGTCCAGGCCGTGTTGCCGTGCCGCGCCAAATAGACGACGGGAAGCTTGGGACTCATGCTGCTTGTCTCTTTTGCCCCGCCGAGCCGCCGATCAAGTTTGGCTTGACGGTTAAATTCAGGTCTAACCGCCGGATCAAAACTAGTCATATTTCTTCCACAGTCCTTCCGCTCGACGGCGCGACAAGTATTTCATTATTACGTCCCAATACTTAGGCAATCACTTCGGCTGGCTAATAGTTGTGGCCGGCTTTTGGGTGATGATCGGCACCTCTTGCGATCGGCCCAAAATATCGTTGTAGAGGATGACGTTCTTTCCGACGTGCACTAGCAGTTGGCGACCCGCAGCGTACTTGACCGTGTTTGTGCCTAGGGTGTCTGTGTATAGAACCACATAACTGGTGCCCGCAACTTTGACGGTAATCTCGTAACTGGGAATCTCGGACGACGAGCTGTCGCCAGCAGATTGATGCGGCTTAACCTCCAGGATTGTGGCCACCTCATACTTCGCTGACGGCTCGCAAAAAGCCGGCAACGCGACTGCACAAATAATGACGATCAAGAGCAACGATTTCAGCATGAGCGCTTCCTCTCGAGGGCTTTGCGCCCAAGTCATACACTCCCGTCGCATCTGCCGTGCCAAAGTCGAACGTTTTGACAGATCCGTTGAGCAGCTTGGTTTTACATTGAGTTAAGGTTCACGGACCCACACCGACGACGCAATTATTCTGAGGATGACCGGGGATGCTCCGTCACATGCCAAATGCTCGTCAGCGGTACCGACAGTGAAGTTGCAATTCGCCCGGAATAGCTGTCTTTTCTAAGGGAGCTTGCGGTCTGGAAATTGGTCCTCGGTTTGCAATTGACTCCTAGAGGTCGCGCAGTAGTCGCGACGGTAAACTTAAGAGAGCGATCGGAGATCAACCATGCCGATTTTTGAGACGCTTCCCGGCGAATCCAACTCCAGCATCATTTCGTCGATCATCAACCTGGTTTGCCCGCAGTGCGGCGGCAGCATGATGGAATTCCAATGCAACGGTAGGTGCCGAAGAAACTGGTTTCCTGAATGGGAGTGGGTAAACTTCGCGACCGCCATTTTTGGCGCGGGTAATCGTGCGGCCAAACGGCGAACTAAGAATTAGCGATCGCGAATTGGAATACCTGGGGCACGGCTGCTGCTTCTGATCCTCTCGACAAAAATAATATGAATGCAGTTTTGGACTTAACTAAACTGGATCGCCGCTTCGGAATTCCCAACATCGCGCGCGTGTGCGAAGGCGATGGCGGCCTTACGCGAGTCGACATTACCAGTCCGCTTGCGTATGGCGGGATGTACGTCCACGGGGCGCAGGTGACTTCCTGGCGCCCTGCTGGCAGCGAAGAAGTGCTCTTTCTCAGCTCGAAATCGCTATGGGAGGAGGGCCAGGCAATTCGCGGCGGAATTCCGCTCTGCTTTCCCTGGTTTCGCGGCAAGGCAGACGATCCCCACGCTCCAGCACATGGATTCGTGCGCACAAGATCCTGGCAACTCTATTCAATCGTCGAGAATAACGCCGGAGTCGCTGTAACCATGTTTATTGAGAGCGATGAGCAAACTCGGCGCTGGTGGCCGGCGGAATTTCGACTTGTGCACCGGGTCACCTTTGGTTCCGAACTCAAGCTGGAGCTCGTTTGTATTAATACAGGCAAAACACCGCTTCATTTCGAGGAAGCACTGCACACCTACAATCGAATCGCGGATGTTGGGACGGTGCGCTTACAGGGGCTGGATGGGACGCGCTTTCTCGACAATACCGACTCTAACAAGGAGAAGACGCAGCTCGGTAATGTGACCATCGCCTCGCAAACCGACAATGCATTCATAAATACCCAGAACGCCGTCGATTTACTCGATCCGAAATTGCGTCGTCGAATTCGACTACAGAAGGCGAATTCGAGCACTACAGTAGTCTGGAATCCGTGGCAAGAAGGGGCTAGGGGGCTGCGAGACCTGGGTGAGGGCGAATGGAAGCAGTTTCTCTGCGTCGAAGCGAGCAACATCATGGGCGCCGCGGTCACGCTGGCGCCAGGGCAGGAACACACAACCTCTGCGGTGCTGAGCGTGGCGAGGCTTTAACGAGACGAAGGCAGCACAGCGCTATTTACTCGAAGTTAGTCGAATGAGAAACCAAGTGTTGTCCGCTTATTACCTTCGTTAACGTGCAGCTCTAATCGGTAAGATGCTCTGGCACCCGGCTCGCCGGGCTGCCGATACCGGCACTCGGATTTTCGGCCTGGCTATGACCTCATGAAATCGTTCCGTGAGTTTGGCGCGGCCTCCCGCAAGCTGTGCTTTTAAAGTGCCTTCTGGAACTCCTAACTTCTTCGCTGCGTTCCTTAGAGAGAAGTCATTTTGTTGACGGAGCCGCAGAACTGCCCTCTGAGAGGGAGCCAAGACGCGTGTTAGTTTAACAGCGAGTGCATACAGTTCGAGCTGCTCTAGAGTCTCCTCCGGACTTGGGCACGGATCAACGAGCAACTCCGATCTCGCCTGCCGGCCTTCGTCAGGGGAGCTGTCGAGCGACAACATTCGGCCTCGGCGCCTGCGGCGCGTCTGCATGCGGACCGCGTTGATCACAATCGCGGCGAGCCATGTGGACATCTTTGCGCGGCCGTTGAAGCTGGTGATGTGTTTGAAGGCTGAAAGCATCGCATCCTGAACGGCGTCCTCGGCGTCCTCTGGATGTGGAGAACAATCGAGGATTAGTTTTGCGATCTGCAATATGCCAGCCGCACATTGCGCAATGTGAGCGAGATTCCATCTCTGTCACGTGCCAACTGCTTGTCGCCCCCGTCTCAGCAAACACACTCGCCTAACTCGCTAAGCCTCAGGCGTCAGTACCTAAACGGCTCTCATGGAAAGAGATGGGCACGTAAGGGTTCTTGGTCTTTTGAATGGAAGCTTGCATGCCATTACGAACCTGGGGGAGATTGCCTTGACACGAGGGTTAGTCACCGAAGGCGAGAGCCTTGACATTACCGTGGATCATGGCGAAGAACGCGCATTCGTGCGCTTACATGGCCGACTGGGCATCGATTCTTCCCCAACTCTTCGGGATCAGCTTCTGGCGATGTTGCAAGGGCAACCACCGAAAACCATCATCGTGGATCTGACGGAGGTTTCCTACATAGACGCCTCCGGCATCGCGACCCTGCTTGAAGCACTGAAGGTCGCACGCAATCGTCAAGCGACGTTGTGTTTGAAGGGACTGCAAGGTCGCATGGTTCGTTTGTTCGAGGTTACAGGCCTGCTAGCGGTGTTTGAAACGACTGGCTGTAAAGGCGCTTCGCCACAGTTGAGGTGAATTGATGGCAAATGTTCTGGAAGATGTCGGCAGAAGCACCATCGATCATCTCGACTACGTGGGGAGTGTCAATATTCAGTGGTGGGCCACGTTGCGCGCCATGCGCAGTGCGTTGCCCTTTGTGGGAAACCGCTATCGCTGGCGAGCATCGGTGCGGCAGATGTTGCAAATCGGAGTCGACGCGCTCCCTATGGTATCCCTGATGGCTATTTGCACGGGATTTATTCTCGCCATGCAAGGCGCCTCTGAACTCCGCCGCTTCGGAGCCATTCACTACGTCATCGATTTGGTCGCAGCCGGGTTTACGCGTGAACTCGGTCCGCTCCTCACGGCCATCGCTGTCAGTGGCCGCTCGGGCTCGGCGTTTGCGGCTGAAATCGGCACCATGAAGGTGACGGAGGAGCTCGATTCACTAAGGGTCATGGCGCTGGAACCTATAGAGTTCATCCTGGCACCGAAGTACCTTGCTGCTTTGATCACCGTTCCTTGTCTCAGTATCCTCTCGAATGTTTGTGGCATTTCAGCTGGCGGACTATTCATGTTCTTCAGCACACACCTTTCTCCCGCGCTGTATCTGCGGGACGTGCTCGAATCTATCCAATTGCGAGACGTAATAACGGGACTGATCAAGAGCGTGGCCTTCGCCACGATCATTGCCCAAGTGAGCTGTCTCGAAGGATTTCGCGTCCGCGGAGGGCCGGATTCAGTCGGCCGTTCTACGACCAGCGCCGTGGTCACGTCGACTTTCCTAGTGATCGTTGCCGACGCGGTCTTCACAGCAATTTTCTACTTCACGGTGAAACACTGATGCCAATTATTTCGATTCGCGACTTGGTGGTTGAATACGACGGGCATCGTGTGCTCGACAACCTCAGTCTCGACATCGAGCATGGAGAGACGATGGTGTTGTTAGGCGGCAGCGGTTCGGGCAAGAGTACGCTTTTGCGACAGATCCTTGGGCTAGAGCGCCCCAAGTCAGGCAGTGTATTTGTGAAGGGGATCGACATCGCCCACTGCTCGGCGGCCGAACTCAAAAAAGTCCGCCGCTCCATTGGAGTGGCTTTTCAAAGCGCCGCCTTGTTCAACTCACTTTCGGTCGAGGACAACGTTGCTTTGACCCTCCGGGAACACACCCGCCTGGCGCCATCGATTATCGAACTGATGGTCTGGATGAAGTTGGCCGTGGTTGGACTAGCAGATTTCGGCAAGTTCCATCCCCAGGAACTCTCTGGCGGGATGAAGAAGCGCGCCGCGGTCGCGCGTGCGCTGGCGCTCAGTCCCGAGATTCTCGTGCTGGATGAGCCTTCTGCGGGACTGGATCCGATCGTGGCAGCAGAGCTCGATGAACTCATCGTGCTCCTTAAGGATGTCTTTCAGGTGACGGTGATTGTTGTCACCCATGAGATGCCCAGTGCGTTCCGGATTGCCGATCGGATTGCCATGCTCTACAAGGGCAGGTTCCGCTCAGTTGGATCCAAAGACGAAATCAAAGCGAGTCAGGATCCACGCGTCCGGCAGTTCTTGGACCGCATTCCTGACAAAATCGCACAAACGCCCGCGGTGACCGCTTACCTCGAAAAATACCTGCAAGCTCAGGAGGCACAAGCGTGACAACCGAGGCAAAAGTCGGCGCTTTCGTACTAGGATGTCTGTCGATCCTTGCATTCACCGTCATCTACCTCATTAACTCCCAGATGAGCGGGGGAACGGTTCCGTACAAGACTTATCTTCGTTATGCCGGTGGACTCGAGCCGGGTACCTCGGTCCTATTTGGTGGAATCAACGCCGGCAAGGTAAAGGCCGTTCGCCCCGCGACGAGTGATCCTACCAAAATCGAGATCCTGCTCGACGTGAAAGAGGGCACGCCTCTCAATGAGAAGTCGGTTGCCAAACTCGGTTTAGTCAGTGTCATGAGCGGCGCAGCGTTATCGATCACCACTGGCAGCAATGACGCCAAGCGCCTTCCACCCGGGTCAGCTATACCTTCGCAAGAAGAGGCGAGCCTCGATGAAATTGCCGGGAAAATGGCTACTGTTGCGGATAATGCAGACGGGCTCATTACCCAGGCCCGCGGAGAATTGGAAGGTATAACTGGCGACGCGCGCAGTCTCCTTGCCAATCTGAACACCGTGACCGGCAAACCTAATCAGCAGAAAATTCAAGCCGTGCTCGACAACGTCAACGGAATGCTAGCGACTGAACGACCAAAGATTGATCGTCTCACCGATCAACTAAACACGTTAGCGCAGCACACAGATACAACCATTCAGAACGTGAACGGCACGGTTACAGATACGCGTGAACCGATCCGCAAGGACTTGGCAGAGCTGCAGACCACTTTGCTGCAAGCTAAGGCATTGCTGACCGACATGCAGTTGATGGTACGCGCGAATGACTACAAGATCGACGACACGGTGGAAAACCTACGCGTGGCAACGGACAACCTGGATCAACTGACCGATTCGCTCAAGCAGCGTCCGTGGAGCCTGATTCGTATCAAGCAGCCGCAAGAGCGTAAGGTCCCGAAATAAGAGGTGAATATGAAGATGCACGCGATGGCAGTCCTGTTAGCCCTGATCACTTTGGCAGGCTGCGGGGGCGCGGTGAAATACCCGAACTACTACACTCTCCACGTACCACCGCCCCCCGACCCACCAGCGCAGGAGGGTGTCCGCACATCCTTGGCCGTACGGGAATTCCGATCGCCCACTTACCTACGGCAAGGGGCCATCGTGTACAAAACTTCCCCGGAACAAATCGGCTTTTACAATTATCACCGTTGGGCAGTTGATCCCCGCGAATTCGTAACAAACGCGGTGACTGAACGCCTACGCGCGAGCGGAAATTTCGCCCAAGTGAAGTTGTACGATGGGCGCTCAGACATCGATTACGTTCTCAGCGGACGCCTCGACAAACTTGAGGAAGTTGACTACGGCGGTGCTGTCAAGGTTGAGGTTGCGATCTCTGCTCAGCTGACGAATCTTGAAACCGGTGCGACAGTCTGGACGAACGAGGTCTCCGAGGTCGGAACCGTCGCACAGCGGGATGTGCCCACCGTTGTAGCTGAGATGAACGCTACGATGGGCCGCGCGATTGAAAAGCTGCTCACGCCTGCACCCGCGCCCGCAGGCATACGGAAAAATTAGGTATACGCAAGCATCACCTTTTTAGATTATTGAGATTGCACAATAGGAGAATCACATGACTTTGCTGGAATCACTCAAACAGTACACGACAGTCGTCGCGGATACTGGCGATATCGAAGCGATCCACCGCCACCGGCCGCAGGACGCAACCACCAATCCCTCTCTCCTTTATCATGCTGCCCAAATGCCGGCATACCGGCACTTGGTGGAAGAAGCCGCCGAGAAGGCGTCCGACCTGGGCGGCAGCCACGAGCAGATGGCGGAAGAATTCATCGACCAGATGTTCGTTCTTTTCGGAAGCGAAATTCTCAAGGTAGTTCCCGGCCGCGTGTCAACCGAGGTCGCGGCGAGCCTCAGTTTCGATACTCCTGGAACCCTTGCCAAGGCGCGCAAGCTCATCTCGCTCTATCAGAAGAAAGGTGTGTCCCGCGAGCGGATCTTGATCAAGATCGCCAGCACTTGGGAAGGGATTCAGGCGGCGCATGAGCTGGAGCAGGAAGGAATTCATTGCAACCTGACTCTCCTTTTCAGTTTCGCACAGGCAGTCGCCTGTGCCGAGGCTGGAGTAACGCTGATCTCGCCCTTCGTCGGCCGCATATACGACTGGTATAAAAAGGAGGGAGGCGGTAAGGAGATCCCGCCTGACCAAGACCCCGGCGTTGCCTCGGTCACGCGCATTTACAACTACTACAAGAAGTACGGTTACAAGACCCAGGTCATGGGAGCGAGTTTCCGCAACGTAAATCAAATCGTCCGCCTGGCGGGATCCGACTTGCTGACTATCAGCCCCGACCTGCTCGATCAATTGGAGCAGACTGAGGGTACGATGAAGCGCAAACTTGATCCCGCTATCGCCACCAAGGGGAGCAAAGACGAACGCCTGCATCTTAGCGAGAAAGCTTTCCGCTGGATGCACAATGAAGATGCTATGGCGACAGAGAAGCTGGCCGAAGGCATCCGCAAATTCAACAGCGACGCGCAGAAACTGGAAGAGTACGCGCTCTCCCAGGTGACTGAAAAGGTAGGGTAATTGTGAGCGCTGGCCGGGCAGTCCTTTGGGACATCGACGGAACTCTGATCGACTCAGCGTGATTCCATTGGATTGCCTGGCGCGACATGATGGCGAATCAGAGCAATTACAACCCGGCGCCAGCAGTTTCAGTCCTCATTCGGTCAGCGCAACGATTCCATCCCGCCTCAATGGCTGGGTGCCGAGGCAACTTCAGAGCGTATCGGCCAAATCGAGAACGCCAAAGAGGAGCTCTACCTCAGCATCTCGCCCGTGCCAGGAATTGAACAGTGGCAACAGCAACAATGTCTCTGTTATCGGCAATTCGGACGCTAGCTGTCGCCCGGCTAGCGGGACTTAAGCAACTGCTGGTTCGCTCTTCTTCTCAACCGCGGGCTTGACGGCACGTTCCTCCGCGGCAACGGCGTGATTGAAGTTGAAATCGGTGGGAGCCAAACCGGTAATGAGCCGCGCCCCACGACTGAAGGTCAAATCCTGGATTGCCCACTGAATGAAAACCAGCAGCCGACTCTGAAACTCTACGATGTACGCGAGGTGGATGAAGGCCCACACGATCCATGCCGGTAGGCCCCAAAGATGTACGCCGAAAACGTTGGCCACCGCGGCCGCCCGTCCAATGACCGCAAGGTTTCCTTTATCAAAGTAGTTGAAAGGTGCTGCCTTCGGTTTACCTTTTACTTTCCTCACGATCGCCTTTGCCGCGTAGGTCCCTCCCTGCATGGCTACCTGCGCGACACCTTGCAGCGGCTGGCCGTGTTTGTTGATCGAGAAAGCCATATCTCCGACTACAAAGATGTCGGGAAAATTGGCAACAGTCAGGTCCGGGCCGACTTTGATCCTTCCGCCACGATCTGTTTCAGCACCGGTGCGCTGAGCCAGCGTTTTAGCGAGTGGAGATACTGTTACGCCTCCGGCCCAGATGACTGTTTTCGTAGAGACCGTTTGCGTGGAACCATTCGCCTGATAGCTTATGCCGTCCCGGGTCACCTCATGCACCATGGTGCCCATCTTGGTTTGCACTCCGAGTTTCGCGAGTGATAGGACGGCTTTATGCGCCAGGTCCTCGGGAAAGGCCATCAGTACACGTGGCGATGCGTCCAACAAAATAATCTGCGCATCCTTGGGATCTATAGAGCGAAAGTCGTGCCTCAGCGTCTGCCGCGCAATCTCAGCAATGGCTCCAGCCAGTTCAACGCCCGTGGGACCTGCTCCCACAATTGTGAACGTAAGCCATGCGCGGCGCAGAGTGGGGTCGGCTATCCGTTCTGCAACTTCAAATGCGTAGAGAATCTTATGCCGAAGGGTGGTCGCTTCTTCCACGCTCTTCAGTCCCGGAGCCCATTTCTGCCATTCGTCGTGCCCGTAGTAAGAGGTTTGCGAACCGGCGGCCACGATCAAAGAGTCATACTCAAAACTCGCACCGTCGGCGAGCAGCACGCGCTTCGCGACTGGGTCGATGTCCTCTACATCACCTAACAGCACACGGGTATTTTTCTGGCGGCCCAGGACGCCGCGTATCGGTGCCGCGATTTCGCCAGGGGAAAGGGAACCGGTAGCTACTTGATACAAGAGCGGTTGAAACAGGTGGTAGTTGCGCCGGTCGATCACAGTTACATCAACTGGTGCCGATTTCAGAGCCTGCGCCGCGGACAGCCCCCCAAATCCGCCGCCTATAATAATGACCTTTGATCGTTCATTCATAATACTTTTGCACTCCATTCCTTCTGGACTTTCGGTCTACTATTCCTCGTTCGAAGTAGAACCACAACCGATCTCGGCGCCACCGAATAACTCAGCGCTTGCAGAGGTTCGCGCCGGTCGGAGAAATCGTGGGGACTCGCCAAGGCAGTATCCACAATTCGCGTCCACTCTTGTGTAGTTCCTTCTTGAGCCTGGAACTCCAGTTTTTCCCAGTACGCGTTGATCATCACGTAGATGTCATCATCGTCTTGAGAAGCTCCGTGCAAGCAGAACGCCAAACTATGCGAGTCGTGCGAAAGATCAGCTCTCTCGCCGGTTCCGTACCAGGTGACGTCCTCGCGCCAGAACCGGCTGCGGCTTAGGGAAGGATGCTGCTTCCGAAACCTAATCATGTTCTTGAAGAAACGGAAAATGTCCTGATTAGTGAGCAGCTGGCTCCAGTCCAGCCATCCGGTTTCGTTGTCCTGGTTATAAGGATTGTTGTTCCCGAATTGCGTGTTCAAGAATTCGTCGCCGGCCCGGAACATTGGGATTCCGTTCGATAGCATGAGCAGGCAGAAAAAATTCTTTAGCTGCTTGCGCCGCAGGGCCAGCACTTCATCTGGCGCATCTTTGTCGCCTTCGTAGCCACAGTTCCAGCTGTAGTTGGCGTCGGTGCCATCCTGATTGTTGTTGCCATTCGCCCAGTTGTGCTTCTCGTTGTATGAGACGAGATCGTACAGCGTGAAGCCGTCATGCGAAGTCACGAAGTTCACGCTCTGATACGCGTGATAAGCTTCGGCTCGGTCATCGGGAAAAAGATCATCACTGCCGTAGAGACGGCGCATGAGCTCAGGAACCATTCCCGGATCGCCTTTGACGAAACGGCGAACGTCATCCCGGAACCGTCCATTCCACTGCAGCCAGGTTATGCCGGGGAATCCGCGGCCGAGTTGGTAAGCGCCCGTGTCCCATGGCTCTGCGATCAACCGCAACTTGCCTAACTCCGGATCTGCCGCAATTTCGGCAAAAATCGGGGCATGCCCCCAGTTGAGAGATCCATCCTCATTACGGCTGAAGACCGAGGCGAGATCGAAACGGAAGCCATCGATGTGCATTTCGCGTTTCCAATAGCGCAAGCTATCCATCACCATCTTACGAACGTGGCCCCTGCCGAAGTTCAACGTGTTGCCAGTACCCGAGTAATTTGCATATGGGTTCGTCGGGTCGGACGACATCATGTAGTAGCTGGCGCTGTCGAAGCCCTTATAGCTGTAGATTGGACCGCGGTGATCCCCTTCGCAGGTGTGGTTGTACACCACATCCAATACGACCGCGATGCCTGCCTGATGAAACGCTTTGACCATGTTCTTGAATTCGAAGTGCTGGTCGTCCGCGCCGGTGCTCGCGTACTGCACATGTGGCGCAAAGAAGTTCAAAGGCATGTAGCCCCAGTAGTCGCCTTCCTGTGGATCGCGCTGAAAAATCGGCATGAGTTCGACAACGGTGATCCCCAGCTCTTTTAAGTATGGGATTTTTTCGACAAGTCCAGCATACGTCCCGGCACGCGCTGGATTCACACCTGAGTTAGGATTTTTCGTGAAGCCTTTCACGTGAAGCTCATAGATAATCGCGTCCGACTCGTGACGTGGACAGCGACTTTCCTGCCAATTGAACATCGAGTGTCGGGCCGACAGCATGCCGAGTGGAGCTTTGCCAGCATTTGATCCTTCTCGCATGGCCAGTTCGCGATCAAAATCGGGTGGAAAAAATACGCATGTTGCGTACGGATCAAGCAGGACCTTCTGCGGATCAAAACTATGAATGTAAGACACCGCCTCACCTGATACCGAATATCCGTAGTAACAAGCCTCGCCAATTTCGCTGAGCGGGATGCGACAATGCCAGATCCGGCCCGACTTGTTGCGCAGAAAATCGAGGCGGTACGCCAACAACGGGTTGACCAAGTCCGCTGGGGCGTAGAGCAACAGCGTGACGCTTTCGGCATGTTCAGCATGCACAGCGAAGTTGAACGCTTGGTCCTCTTCAATCCATGTCGCGCCTAGCGGCAGTGGACTGCCTTCGACCTGCTCCCAAGTCAGACGCCTCACCGGTGTCATAGTCGGCGTAGTAGGGATCGGATGTACTTGAAGCAAAGAGTTCACTTGGCCTCTTTCATTCTAGTTGTGTGGCGCGGGCATTCTTGGCCGCGACTAGGCGGACAGGAATGTCCGCCCTACACATTAAAGCGTTCAACTTTGCCCTCCAAACACCAAGCTGAGACCGTTAGTGCTCGCAGAGTTCTGGGGTGACTGCTGTCTTCGCAACACAATTACACGACAAAAATCGACTTGCCAGAGCCAGGAAACTCCTGTGCTGAGGCAGAAAGATCCGATCACAGCCTTCTGCACTTTGTGTTCCAACCAACATTCGGTAGCCATCGCTGTTAGTTCTGCAAGATTTATTCTCGGGACCGGGGGGTGGCTGAGCACTGTGGGCTGTGTGAGATGACAGGCATTCGTCACATGCCAATGTTCGCCCAGGGATTCACTAATCACCACAAATTTTAGTCCTGCAAATTCAAAGAGTTGGCTCTCCGCATCGAACGGCTGTGCAGGTGCACAAAGTCAGGCGCGGAATTGTGATGCGCTCTGTTGAGCGACCTGCAAAATAAGCGTAATAGAAAACCGCGCCGAGGAGCGCCTAGACACCATGGCAACTTCTCCAGTAGGGGCAACCGGCCCCGCGCCTTCACCGGCAACCCCGCCCAAGGCGGTTGAGCAGTTTCCTTCACGCCTCAAACAAGCCTGGTCGAAGTATGGAACGCCCTTGATCGTGAGCCTTTTAGCAGTAGCCGTGGTTGTGACGATTACCCGGAATTGGAATGCGTGGGAGGGCGGCAGAGTCGACCAGGTCACTAATGACGCCTATGTTCGCGGCGATCTCACACCACTCAGCACGAAAGTTCCGGGACTGGTCCGCGAAGTGAAAGTCAACGATTATCAACAGGTCCACAAAGGCGATCTACTCGTCCAACTGGATGACGACGACTACAAAGCCCAGGTTGCGCAAGCTGTGGCCGGCGTCGAAGCTGCGAAAGCCGCCCTCGAAAACAACCGGCGACAGCGTGAACTTCAGGATGCAAAAATTGAACGGTCTCTTGCTGGAGTCGACCAGGCCAAAGCTGAGATCACGGCCGCACAAGCTGGAAAACAGGCCGTACAAGCGGACGTAACCCGCACCCGTGCGGAGCGTGCGCGACAGGAAGCGCTCCTCAAGAGCAATTCTACCACCCAGCAGACAGTCGAAAAAGCAGTTGCCGACGAAGAACGCTTCTCGGCGCAGTATGCCAGCCGCGACGCCGACCTGACTCAAGCTCACACTCTGCTGCGCAGCAATGACTCGGCGGCAGAAGCTGAGCGGCGTAGCAAAGCTGTACTCGAATCGCAGGACATGCAGCTTGTTGCTGACCTTCATGCCAAGCAAGCCGCGCTGGAAGTCGCGCAAGTGAACCTGGGTTACACACGAATTCTTTCGCCTGCCAACGGCACCGTTGGCGAGCGGCAGGTCCGTCCTGGACAACTTGTATCTCCCGGAACACAGGTCATGCCATTCGTCGAGAACATACGGTGGGTAGCAGCAAATTTTCGTGAGACGCAGTTGACCAACATTAAAATCGGCGACCCAGCGGAGATTCGCATCGATACTTATCCGGGCAAGGTGTTTAAGGGGCGAGTGCTCGAGATTGCACCCGCAAGCGGCTCACAATTTGCGTTGCTTCCGCCTGACAACGCCACCGGCAATTTCACCAAAGTCGTGCAGCGTGTACCAGTCAAGATCGCGCTCGATGACTCATCACTCACGTCGCAGTTGCAGCCGGGACTTTCCGCGGTGGTAACTGTCCGCACACGGCACTGATGGAATGAATGATGGCCTCCTCTACCATAGCGGTACCGGGCAATGCCCCGATCCGAGTCGCGCAATCCGCTGCTGCGGCGATGCCGGCTGAACTCTCCAAGAGTCCACTGCTGGGGATTCTGGGTGTGATCACCGGCGCCGGCGTAGTCACACTTACCGGACGCATGATTTCGCTGGGTCTCGGCGACCTCAAGGGAGGTCTGGGATTTGGTTTCGATGACGGCTCGTGGATCAGCAGCGCCTACAACATTGCCCTAATGTTCATCGGACCGTTTACCGTATATGTCGGGGCTTTATTGGGACCGCGGCGAATTCTGTTCTTTGCCGCGACCTCGTTCACGTTGATCTGTCTTCTTGCTCCGTTAATCCATAATTACAGTCTCATGATCGTCGCCATGGTTTTGGCTGGGCTTGCCTCAGGCACGTTCTATCCCTTGACGCTGACCTTTGCGCTGCGCAACATTCCACTTCGATTTCTACCGTACACCATCGCGCTGTATGCGACCTTTGTGGACGGAGCCGTCAACATTGCGCCATCGCTATACGGTTGGTACCGGGAGCACCTTTCATGGCACTGGATGTTTTGGAACTCCGCGGTAATTACGGCGTTCATGATGCTGTGCGTCTACTTCGGAATTCCCAAAGCGGCGGCGGCAAAGAAATCAGGCCCGACTCCAAGCTTTGCCGGTTTTCTGTACTGGAGTGCGGGACTGGCGATGCTTTACGCGGCCATCGATCAGGGCGAGCGGCTTGACTGGTGGCGTTCCGGCCTTTTCAATGCATTGTTCTTGGGAGGCGCGTTCCTGGTTGTCTGCGCCATCGTGAGCCGTCTGCGGATGCCGAATCCTCTGATCTCGGTGCCCTACATTCGGCAATGGAACACGGTCCTGCTGGGTATCGGACTGTTTTGGTTTCGATTCTGTCTGGTGTCGACCATCATCTTGATTCCGCAGTCGTTGGCAGTTCAGGGATTCGTTGCCGATGAGATCGGCCCTGCGATTATTTGGAGCGCTCTCCCGCTGATCTTCATCGCGTTAATTGCCGGGCTCCTGCTGGCGAACAAGGTGGACGCCCGTTTCCTGATGGCCTCAGGCTTTGTGTGCATCGCGTTTGCCTGTTATCTGAATGCGGATCTTACCTGCGCCTGGTCGGCCTCGAACTATTACCGTACCGAACTACTCATGGGAGTTGGGCAGGCATTCGCGTTTATTGGCCTGGTCGGAACCATCATTTTGCAGGGAATTTTTTCAGGAGGGTTATCGAAGCCGCAGTGGATTTTGACCTTCTCTGCCTTCTTTCACATTGTACGGCTGTTTGGAGGAGAACTGGGCGCCGTTTACATGGGGCACTTCATCGCGCAACGGGAGAAGTTGCACTCGAACCTCCTCGGCCTGCACGTACAGAGCGGAAACTGGATTACCGATACCAGCGTCCACCAGCTGGCCGCGGGACTGTTCTCGAAATCATCCGGAGTTGCGGCAGCCACAGGGCGGGCAGTTGGCGTCATCAGCGGCCGGGTTCGTCTTCAGGCTTATACGCTGAGCATTAACGATGGGTTTTATCTCGTGGCTTGGGCGTGCGTGGTCATGCTGATGTTAGTAGTCCTGCTGCGCAAGTCTCCGCTGAATTATGGCGATCTCACCGCAATTCAGGAACAACTGCACGCGCCTCAGGAAGCGAAACCATGACCGCTCATAAAAATTCGTCAAATCGCGTGTCCTGCCAGTGGGCGACTGCCTTCGTCTCTCTTTTCAGCCTGATAACATTTGCCTTCGCGCAGCAGCCGGGATTGAACCTTCCACGTCGTCTCAATCTTCACGAAGCTGTCGAGTTGGCACTAAGGCACAATCACGTCGTGCGGATCGCGGTCCTTCATGTCGAAGAGGAGCAACATGCTAAAGAAGTTGCCAGAAGCGCGTACTTGCCAACGATTAGGAATGACAGTACGTTTGCGCACGCCACCGATACACAGTTCATCGGCATTCCCGCAGGCGGCCTGGGCGTCGTAGGAAATAGCGCCATTCCCGCGCGGCAGCTCACGCTCAGCCAGGGCGATAAGAACTTCATTGTGAGTGGCACGGGGCTGACCCAACCGCTCACCGAACTGTTCAAAATCAAAGCAGGAAATGACGTAGCACGCGCGGATCTGAACGCGAGCCGTGAAAAGGCCCGCGGAGTTGAGAACGATGTGGCTCTAAAAGTCCGTCAGCTCTATTACAGCATCTTAGTAGTGCAGTCCAAGCACCAGGCCATCGAAGCGAACATTCGCGCCAACGAAGATCTGCAAAGTGAGCGCGTCCAGCAGGTCAAGTACGGCAGCACACTCGAAGTAGATCTGATCGAGAGTAAGGCCCAGTTGCTGCAGGCGAAGCAGGAGCTGCTGACGACGGAGCTGCAACTCTCGGATCTGCGATTGAAGTTCAACGATATCGTGGGATTTCCGCTCAAGACTGATATCGCTCTCGATCCTGATGTTCCGGCGCCCACCGACAGCTGCGACCGCGAGCAATGCATAAAGCTAGCTTTGGACTCCCACCCGGAAATCACCGAAGCACGGGCTCAAGTGGAGAAAGCTTCGGCCGGCGTGCGCGCGGCCAAACGCGAATACATACCCGACATCGAGGCGTTCGCCCGGTATAGCTACCAGGAAAACGTACCCTTCCTGGCGCGCAACTTCGGGACGTTCGGCGTCCATTTTGGGTATGACTTGTTCGATGGGGGCAAGAAGCGGGCCACGCTGCGGGAACGTGACGCACAGTTGGCACAAGCCAAAGAAAATTTAGCTCGAATTAGCGACGAAGTCGAAGTACGAGTGCAAACTGCCTACAACAAGCTGGATCGTACGCGGCAGATGGTCGCGGTTTCCCAGGAACTGCTTGCCACCCGCTCGGAGGGCCGGCGAGTTTCCGTACAGCAGCTACAACAGGGCACTTATCTGCGTTCGCAGGCCGACGCCGCTGCCGCGCAAGAGTTCGAGGCCCAGACGCTCCTGCTGCAATCTCAACTCGAATACGCTCAAGCACAGGACGAGCTGACCGACGCCATCGGAGAAACGGCAAAGTGATCGCATTCGACAATCAGTACCACGCGAAGGTATCGCGCGGCTTAAGGAGACCGAAGACTCAACCCATGAGCGGCGCTTTCAATTCGAAAGGGGTTGCAGTAGTCGCAGTTGTGGTCCTTCTGCACACACGCGCGTCCGGCCAACAAGTCGGTGATCTGCAGCAGCAACTCCAGGAACTGAAACAACAATACGAACAGACCACGAAAGACTTGCAGCAGCGAATCGCAAATCTCGAGCAGCAGATTGAAAACCAGAACGAAGCTGCAGCGCAACCGAAGGAGTCGACGAAGACTTCAGACGAAGCGACGGTCTCCGCTGCGGAACTCGCTGCTGAAAATGCTGTCAGGAAGGTGCTATTCGGAAACTCAGATAAAGTTGGCGCACAGTACCAGGGCCAGATCCCGACGACGCCAACCTATGACCTCTTACAGGAAGCGGAAACGAAGATTGCAGGCCTACAACAGCAGCTGGGCGCGTTTGAATTTCATGGATATTTCCGTTCTGGCTATGGATTGAACAGCCAGGGCGGTGAGCAGGTTGCCTTCCAGGCACCAGGCGCAGGAGCCAAATACCGGCTGGGAAACGAAGCCGAAACTTATGGCGAATTCATTTTTGTCAACAACTGGGTGAACCCCGACCACGATTCCGACAAGGCCTGGTTTCATACCGAGGTCATGCTCGAGGCGAACACCACCAATTCAGCCAGCTACTCGAACTTCAACAACGGCATCGGCAACGACCAATTTCGCCTGCGGGAAGTCTTTGTCCGCGCGGGCAATGTCTTTGAGAGCCAGCCGGATGCAAAGTTCTGGGCCGGCGAGAGATATTACCGGCGCCAGCATATTGAGATTAACGATTTCTATCCACTCGACATGAGTGGCTACGGTGCAGGCTTCGAAGACCTGACTCTCGGAGCCGGCAAACTGGCAGTAGCTTATTTAGCCGGAGCGCGCCCGGATATTCAGACCGCTAATGGCAACTTGGCAAAAAGCAATATTGACGTGCGTTTCTACGATGTGAAGGCGCCCGGCGGCACACTGGCCGGATGGTTTGATTTTGCTACCGGCAAAGGCGGCACAACGCCCGCTGGGGAAGTAATTTCAACCAGCAACGGTTACGCATTCGGAATACGCCATCAGCGACTAGAATGGCATGGCGGATATCACGCTCTTGGCATTCAGTATGGCACCGGGCCCGCCAGCAACTTCAGCACATCCATTGATGACCCGACTCGGTTTATTAACAGCACCGCGCGATTCCTACTCACTGAGCAAGTTCTATTTCAACCAAACGATAAGTTCGCGATCATGCCGATCTTTATCCTGCAACGAACAAAAGACGGCAATCCGCAACACGGTTGGGACCAATGGGCATCGTTCGGCGCGCGGCCGGAAGTTTTCTTTACGAAGCATATTTCCATCGCATTCGAGGGTGGTTTCGATCACACCCAGAGCAGTAGTGGGCAATACGATGGCTGGCTGCGGAAATTTACTATCGCACCCCAAATTGGAGCGGGACGCCAGTTCTTCAGCCGTCCTGTTTTACGCGCATTTCTCACTTACGCGAACTGGTCGGATGGATTGCGCGGATTTGTAGGCGGAATTCCATTCCAGAATCGAACCAACGGGCTCACTTACGGAGTGCAAGCAGAAACGTGGTGGTAGGAGAACGGCGAATGGCAACTCGAGAAATAGCAAATTTAGCGTCGACTTCGACTGCTACGGTGAACGCACCTGTCAATAACTACACGCGCCCTCTCGCGATCGTGACCACATTGTTCTTTATGTGGGGCTTCCTCACTTGCTTGAACGACATTCTGGTTCCCCATTTGAAGTCGATCTTCGATCTCAGCTATGCGCGGGTCATGCTGATTCAGTTTGCATTCTTTTCCGGCTACTTTTTGTTTTCTATTCCGTGGTCGAAGGTCGTGAACGCAATCGGTTATCAGAAAACCATGGTGGCGGGATTGCTCTGTATGGCCGTTGGTGCATTTCTGTTTCTGCCCGCGGCTTCTTCCGCTTCGTTCCCGCTGTTTTTGGGAGCGTTGATTGTACTTGCAGCTGGAATCACCGGCTTGCAGGTAGCAGCCAACCCTTACGTGGTGGTGCTCGGAAAACCAGAAACCGCTTCCAGCCGCTTAGACCTGACGCAAGCATTTAATTCACTCGGCACCACGATCGCACCTAAACTCGGGGGACTACTGATCCTTGCTGCCGCCCCATTGGCCATCGAAGAAATGAGGGCCCTTTCGCCTGCGGCGTTGCATTTGTATCGGGTGCAAGAAGCTGCGTCAGTAAAGATGCCGTATACGGTGATTGGCATCGCGTTGCTCCTACTGGCAGTGCTCATTGCGACATCGAAGCTACCAACCATGCCACATGCGGAATATCGCCCTGGAGTGAAGGGCGGCGATTCGGTCTGGGAACATCCCAACCTGGTTTTTGGTGCACTCGCGATTTTTGCCTATGTAGGCGCAGAAGTCTCCATTGGAAGTTTCCTGGTGAATTATTTCGGACAGGCAGAGATTGCGGGGTTGTCCGCAAAGGCTGCAGCGGGTTACGTGTCGTTCTATTGGGGCGGCGCAATGATCGGGCGCTTTCTCGGCGCGGGACTATTGCGGAAGTTTAGGGCCGGGCACCTGCTTGGCGCGTTTGCGATTTGTACCTCATCGCTGGTCAGTCTTTCGATGCTCACGTACGGGCACTTCGCCATGTGGAGCATCCTGGCCGTCGGCTTCTTCAATTCCATCATGTTTCCAACAATTTTCAGTCTGGGAGTGGCTGAACTCGGTCCCTTGACGGGAAATGGATCCGGCATTCTGAACATGGCCATCGTGGGCGGCGCAATCGTCCCCTTGATCCAAGGGGTGATTGCTGACCACATCGGAATTCATCATGCGTTCTTCGTTCCCGTGATCTGCTACCTGTACATCTTGTACTACGCGCTGCGTGGATCGAAACCAAACAGCGAACGATACGGGATAGCTTAGATAGGTGAGTAGGCGTTGACAATGCTAATTGCAGGCGACATTGGCGGTACGAAAACAGACTTGGCGATCTACTTGCGCGAGTCCGGGCCGCACACACCCTGGGCTCAAACTGAGGTTCATAGCGCCGACTATCCCAGCTTGCAGGCGATGGTCAGGGAATTTCTCGCTCAAGTGAACATGTCGGTTGATGTCGCGTCATTTGATGTTGCGGGCCCTGTAATCAATGGCCACGTGAAGACTACAAACTTGCCCTGGGTCTTGGATGAAAGCACGCTGGCAAACGACTTGGATCTGAAAGCCGCTCACCTGATGAACGATCTTGAAGCGGTGGCACGTTCGGTCCCGGCCTTACGCGCTGAGGACATGATCACGATAAACAAAGGAGAGCCGGTCCCAATTGGCCCAATCGCGATCATCGCACCCGGTACCGGCTTGGGCGAATCGTTTCTGACCTGGGATGGCTCCGAGTACATTGCTCACGGCTCCGAAGGCGGCCACGCAGATTTTGCTCCAACTGACGATCTTCAAATCCGTCTGCTGCATTATCTTCTTCCTCGTTTCGGACACGTGGGAGTGGAGCGTGTCTGCTCTGGAATCGGTGTTCCCAATATTTACGAATTTCTACGTGATGAAGAAAACATTCCGGAACGGCCGGAAATTGCTCAATTGATTGCATCTGCGAAAGATCACACCAAAGCCATTGTGGATGCAGCTTTCGATCCGCAGCATCCCAGCGAATTGTGCCTGGCGACAGTTGATTTGCTCGTCTCAATACTGGCAAGCGAGGCCGGCAATCTTGCACTGAAAGTTCTGGCGACGGGTGGAGTGTACTTGGCCGGCGGCATTGCGCTTCATCTCGTGAAATTGCCGCAAAAACCGCAGTTTGTGCAGACTTTCACCAGAAAAGGCCGCTTCAAGGATTTAATGGGGCGGATGCCGATTCACATCATCACCACACGTGCGGCTCTTGTCGGAGCTGCCACATTCGGACTGCAAAGCCTGGGTAAGCTCAAAAACCGCGAAGGAGCAAAAGCTTCCCTCGCGCCTGTTTAGTGCGGGTGACGAGATGGTACTAGAAAGAATGAAAAGGAGATCAGAATGGCAGCGAACCCTCAACCGCAAGTGAAGAAACCAGCGATCAAACAATCCGCGTGGAAAGCACTGACGACGCACTACAAGTCAGTTTCAAAGCTCCACTTGCGGCAGTTATTCGCAGACGACACCAGGCGCGGGCAGCGTATGGCAGTGGACGCGGTGGGTCTGTACCTCGACTACTCCAAGAATCGTGTTACTGACGAGACCCTCAAGCTCCTTCTTCAGCTTGCCGCAGAGTCCGGTTTGCGAGCACGGATCGACGGCATGTTCAGCGGGGAGAAGATCAACATCACCGAAAAACGAGCGGTGCTGCACGTGGCTTTGCGTGCTCCGAAAGATGAATCGATCTTTGTGGATGGAAAGAATGTCGTGCCCGAAGTCCACGCTGTGCTGGACCGGATGGCTAAATTTTCCAATCGTCTGCGCAATGGCGAGTGGAAGGGGCACACCGGAAAACGCATTCGGAATGTCATAAACATCGGAATCGGCGGCTCCGACCTTGGTCCGGTCATGGCGTACGAGGCGCTCAAACACTACTCGGAACGCTCGATGACCTTTCGCTTTGTCTCGAATGTGGACGGAACGGACTTCGCCGAGGCGGTGCAGGATCTCGATCCGGCGGAGACGCTATTCATCGTCTCGTCAAAAACTTTCACCACTCTCGAAACCATGACGAATGCTCAGACCGCTCGCGCCTGGTCGCTGGCGGGACTGGGAGGCGATGAAAAGTCGGTCGCGAAACACTTTGTTGCGGTTTCGACGAACGCAGCTGAGGTTTCGAAGTTTGGCATCGATACCGCCAACATGTTCGGATTCTGGGATTGGGTTGGCGGACGCTATTCCATGGACTCGGCCATCGGCCTTTCGACCATGATTGCCATCGGTCCCGAAAACTTCCGGGCTATGCTGAACGGTTTCCATGAAATGGACGAGCACTTCCGCACGGCTTCCTTTGAGGCTAATCTGCCGGTTCTCATGGGCCTGCTAGCGGTGTGGAACAACGATTTCCTCGGTGCAGACACTGTCGCTGTATTGCCTTACGAACAGTACCTGAAACGCTTTCCCGCATATCTTCAGCAGTTGACTATGGAGAGCAACGGGAAGCACGTCACGCTCGATGGGAAGGCAGTCAACAAAGAGACAGGTCCCATCTACTGGGGTGAGCCCGGGACCAATGGTCAACACTCTTTTTATCAGCTGATACATCAAGGCACGCGCCTCATTCCCTGCGACTTTATTGGATTTGCGAAGACCTCAAATCCGCTGGGCCGCCATCATGACATGCTGCTCGCCAATGTTTTCGCCCAGACTGAAGCGCTGGCATTTGGCAAGACGCCAGAGCAAGTCAAAGCAGAGGGCACTCCGGACTGGCTTGTACCCCATCGCGTCTTTGAAGGCAACCGCCCCTCCAACACGATTCTGGCTGAGCAGCTAGACCCCGAAACACTCGGCAAGCTGGTCGCGCTTTACGAGCACTCGGTGTTTACGCAAGGTGTCCTTTGGAACATCGATTCGTTCGATCAGTGGGGCGTCGAACTCGGCAAAGTTTTGGCGCAGCGTATCATTCCAGAACTCGAAAATCCTGCCGAACCCGTGCTTAACCACGATAGTTCGACCAACACTTTGGTTCGGCGTTACCGCAAAATGAAGGAGCAACAATGACGGCAATTGGGACTCTCCCGAACACAGGCATCGAGACGCTACGCGATGCTTTGACACGGTTAGAAACAGAAGGCGCGGCCCTCGGCCATTTCAATGTCGCTGACGAGGTCTTGTTGAAGGCGGTGGTGGCAGCTGCGGCTGAGACCAAACTTCCGGTATTCGTCGGCGCCTCCGAAGGAGAGAGGGAGTTCATTGGTGTGCGGCAGCTTGCCGCTCTGGTGAAAAGCATGCGTCAGGAATTTGACGTGCCGATCTTTCTCAATGCAGACCATACCCATTCCCTGGCGAAAGCAATGGAAGCAGCGAATGCGGGCTTTGACGCCGTGGGGATTGATTTTTCCGCGTTGCCCTTCGATCAGAATGTGGCTCGCACCAAAGAAGCGGTTCAAGCCATCAAGGCGGTCAACCCTGCAATCCTTGCCGAAGGGGAAATAGGCGACATAGGGACTGGCTCCGAAATCAAGGAAACCGCCCAGGGCGGGAAGCTCACGACACCTGAGGAAGCGCGACAATTCGTCGAGGCAACCGGGATTGACATTCTCGCACCGGCGGTTGGCAACATGCATGGCATGCTTAAGAGCATGGTGCAGGGAAAAGCAAAGAAGCACCTGGATGTCGAAAGGATTGCCCAAATCAAGCAAACGGCCGGTGTCTTTCTTACTCTGCACGGCGGGTCAGGAACCGATAATGAACATTTTCGCAAGGCAATCGCCGCGGGAATCAACATCATCCACATCAATACCGAACTGCGGGTTGCGTGGAGGCAATCGTTGGGAGAAAGCCTGGCCCGAGACCCGAACGAAGTCGTGCCCTACAAGATTCTGCGGCCGGTCGTAGATTCTGTGAAGCAGGTTGTCAGCTCGCGCTTAAGACTGTTCCATGGCGAACCGGTCAGTGCTGGCGCGGTCGGAAGCGTTGCGTAAGCGCTCCTAACATGCAAAACGATTTCATCAAACTCGCTCCGTCGATTCTTGCCGCCGACTTTGCACATCTGGGGGAGCAAGTCGCAGAGGCCGAGCGAGCGGGGGCCGATCGGATTCATGTCGATGTGATGGACGGACACTTCGTGCCCAACATCGCGATCGGAGCGCCGATTGTACAGTCACTCCGCCGAATCACCCATCTGCCGATGGAAACGCATTTGATGATTTCCGATCCGGACTTTTTCCTGGACGAGTTTGCCGAAGCCGGTTCGACATCATTTCTCGTCCATTGGGAAGGTAATAACAATCTGCACCGCACGGTGCAGCGAATTAAGACGCTTGGAAAACGTGCTGGAGTGGCAATTAACCCCGCTACTCCCGCGTCGGTTCTGGAAGAAATTCTCCCCGATCTCGACCAGGTGCTGGTCATGACTGTAAATCCGGGATTCGGGCATCAGCAGTTTTTGCAGTCAACTTTGCACAAAATTCAGCGGGTTGCGCAAATGATCGGGCAGATCAGGCCCGACTGTGAATTAGAAGTCGACGGGGGAATTGATGAAGCTACAGCTCCAATGGTAGTCGCAGCAGGAGCCAATGTGCTGGTCGCGGGTACGTCAATATTTGCCGCTGACAAGAGCGTGGCTGCTGCAATGGAATCGTTGCGTGACGCGGTTTCGCAAATAGCGCGGTGAATCAAATGCAATTTTCAGAAGAGGAGAATTTATGCAACTTGGAATGATAGGACTCGGCAGAATGGGCGCCAATATGGTGCGACGGTTAATCAGAAAAGGACACAGCTGTGTCGTGTTCGACAGGTCGCCACAAGCGGTCGCTGATTTGGTCGAAGACCACGCGATCGGAGCAGGTTCTCTGACCGATTTCGTGAAGAAACTGGAGAAACCACGTGCAATGTGGTTGATGGTTCCCGCGGCGGTGGTCGATCAGACGATTTCGGACTTGTTGCCGCACCTCGAAGCAGGCGACATCCTTATCGACGGCGGAAACTCCTACTACGTGGACGACATTCAGCGTGCAAAGGACCTCGCGCCCAAACAGATTCACTACGTTGACGTCGGCACCAGCGGCGGCGTCTGGGGTCTCGAACGTGGCTACTGCATGATGATCGGCGGCGAGAAGGACGTCGTCCAGCACCTTGATCCTATTTTCTCGGCGCTCGGTCCGGGAATCGGCGATATATCGCGTACACCAGGACGCGAGAAACTCGACGGCACCGCTGAGCAAGGCTACCTGCATTGCGGGCCCAATGGCGGCGGCCACTTCGTCAAGATGGTGCACAATGGAATCGAATACGGAATCATGGCGGCCTACGCCGAAGGGCTTTCGGTGCTGCGCTCAGCGAACGTCGGCAAGCAACAGCACGGCGTTGATGCCGAAACAACCCCGCTGCGCGACCCGGAACATTACCAATACGACTTCAACCTGCGAGATGTCGCGGAAGTGTGGCGCCGCGGCAGCGTCATCGCATCGTGGCTGCTGGACCTAACTGCAACCGCCTTGATTCAGGATCCTGGTCTTTCGAAGTTCGCGGGCCGCGTATCCGATTCCGGCGAAGGTCGCTGGACGATCAAGGCCGCAATCGATGAAGCGGTTCCGACTCCGGTGCTCACCGCCTCGTTGTACGAACGCTTCAGCTCACGCGGTGAAGCTGACTACGCCGACAAACTTCTGTCCGCAATGCGTTTCGAATTCGGCGGACATTTGGAAAAGCCGAAAGACAAATCTGAGGCTGCCTAAAAGGAGAGCTATTCATGACCAATTTCCAGTCGGACGCACTCGTTTTCTTCGGTGCCACCGGCGATCTTGCCTACAAAAAGATTTTCCCGTCCCTGCAGGCGATGGTGAAGCGGGGACACCTCAACGTCCCCGTAGTCGGTGTGGCTAAAGCTGGATGGAACCTCGATCAGCTTCGCGCTCGCGCGAAAGACAGCTTGGAGAAACATGGCGGGCTCGACGCCACCGCGTTCGAAAAGTTGGTCGGGTTACTTCGCTACGTCGACGGCGACTATCAAGATCCATCAACCTTCAGCGCGCTGCGCCAGGAACTCAAGGACGCGAAACGCCCGGCGCATTACCTGGCCATTCCGCCGGTTCTGTTTGAAACCGTGGTCCAACGTCTGGCTGAATCGAATTGCGGCAGCGGCGCGCGGGTCATCGTGGAGAAACCTTTCGGCCATGACCTCGCATCTGCGCAGGAACTGAACAAGGTTCTGCTTGGGGCCTTCGGCGAAGCCGACATCTTCCGCATCGACCATTACCTTGGAAAACGCGCCGTGAACAATGTGCTGGCTTTCCGTTTTGCCAATGCATTTGCCGAGGCATTTTGGAACCGGAACTACATCGAGAGCGTCGAGATCACGATGGCAGAGGACTTCGGCGTACAGGGCCGCGGAGGTTTTTACGATCAGACGGGAACCATCCGCGACGTGGTCCAGAACCATTTGTTTCAGGTGTTGTCGAATCTGGCGATGGAACCGCCGGTTCGTTCGGACAGCGATTCCATCCGTGACGAAAAAGTGAAGGTATTGCGCGCGGTTGCAACCATCGAGGAAAAGGACTTGGTGCGTGGTCAATTCCGCGGCTACCGCGACGAAAACGGCGTCGCAAAAGATTCGCAGACCGAAACCTTTGCCGCGGTCAAGTTGGAAATCAATTCCTGGCGCTGGAAGGGTGTGCCGTTCTACATTCGCGCCGGCAAGTGTTTGCCGACGACTTGCACCGAAATTGTTGCGAAGTTTCGTAAGCCTCCTAGCCTGATTCCGGACAGCCTGTTGGTGGGAAACCATCTGCGGCTGCGGTTGAGTCCAGAGATCACCATCGCCATGGGAATGATGAGCCTGGCTCCTAATGCCGAGGGACTTGCGCTTCAAACAGGCGAGATGATGGCCAGCCACTCTCCACGCGCTGATGAGATGGACGCGTACGAGCGCGTGCTCGGATCGGCTATGGATGGGGATAGTACGTTGTTCGCCCGCGAAGACTATGTCGAAGAGGCCTGGCGGATTGTCGAGCCTGTGTTGAAGAAGAACACACCTGTCTATCAGTACGCGCCCCAGACGTGGGGTCCGGCGGAGATCGACCGCGTGACTCCACCGGGGGGCTGGAGCAATCCAGGCGAAAAGAAAGCATTCGCGGTCGCAAGTGAGGCAGCCTGATGAAGATCGAAGTCTATGCCGATGCCGACGCGGTCGCACTCGCAGCTGCGAAGCTCATCGCTAATGAAGCGCGAGATGCAGTTGCCACTCGCGGCAAATTTGTCATGGCAGTGAGTGGGGGCAAAACCCCGTGGGTCATGCTTCGCGACCTCGCGCTGGAAGATGTGCCGTGGAAGGGCGTGCAGGTCGTCCAGGTGGACGAAAGAGTGGCACCTGAAGGCGATCCCGACAGAAATCTCACTCATCTACGTGAAAGTCTGCTCGAGCATGCACGTTTACGCCCCGAGCAAATCCATGCCATGCCGGTGGAAGCTACCGATCTCGAGGCCGCATGCATGCGATATGCCCAGACATTAGCGAAAATCGCAGGCTCGCCGCCCGTGCTTGATCTCGTTCATTTGGGACTCGGACCCGACGGCCACACAGCTTCGCTGGTGCCGGGAGACCCAGTCCTCGATGTGACAAATGCAGACGTCGTACTCACGGGAATCTACCAGAACCGGCGGCGCGTGACGCTGACGTATCCAATAATCAATCGCTCCCGTCGCGTGCTCTGGCTAGCGACCGGAGCCGAAAAAGCTGGAATGCTTGCTCGCCTGCAAGCTGGAGACGTTTCCATTCCAGCCGGCCGCGTCAGCAGGGATCATGCCGTGGTTTTGGCGGATCGCGCTGCCGCGGGCCAAGTTGTTAAGGAATCGAAGATAGGAGTCGCTTGAGGAGAACGCGGTTTATCTGGATGAAGCCGGATTATTCTGCGACCCGATGATTAAGGAGAGCATATGCGCATAGGAATCGCCGCCGATCACGGCGGGTTTGGATTGAAAGAGGACCTTCGCAGCCGCCTCACCGCCGCGGGTCATGACATTGTTGACTTCGGTGCAAACCGGCTCGAGCCAGGCGACGACTACCCGGATTTCGTTACACCGTTGGCGCGGGCAGTGGCGTCAGGCAAGGTAGAGCGCGGGGTTGCTGTTTGCGGAAGCGGGGTGGGAGCTTCCGTCTGCGCCAACAAAGTTCCGGGAGTCCGCGCCGCTCTGATCAATGATCACTTCTCCGCTCGGCAAGGGGTCGAGGACGATCACATGAACATTATTTGTCTCGGTGGCCGGGTCATGGGGACCATGGTGGCCTGGGACCTCGTCGAAACTTTTCTGGCAGCTAACTTCAGCCAGGCCGAACGCCACCTGAGACGTCTGAGCAAAGTTGCTGGACTCGAAAAGAAAGCCGCCAGCGAAGTCGGAGCCAAGACTTCGGCGATTCCGGCCTAGCTGTCGACATACTGAATTTGAATACTTACCACGGAGGAAGTCATGAGTACCGCAATAGCTCCAGTTGAGAATCTCAGCACCGCACAACTCGATCAGTTGTGCATTAACACGATTCGCACCCTCTCCATCGATGCCGTGCAGCAGGCCAACTCTGGGCACCCCGGAACGCCAATGGCGCTCGCACCGCTCGTCTATACGATATGGAATCGTGTCCTCAAATTCGATCCGCATGACCCGATCTGGCCTAATCGCGATCGCTTCGTGCTGTCGAACGGCCATGCATCGATGTTGCTATGGTCTGCGCTCCATCTCACCGGGGTGCAAGCCGTGAATGCCGACTACGAAACATTGGGGCAACCTTCGGTCACGCTCGACGATATCCGCCACTTCCGCCAACTCAACAGCAAGGCTCCCGGGCATCCTGAATACCACTGGGTGTCAGGTGTCGAGACCACGACTGGCCCACTCGGGCAGGGTGTGGCAACGAGCGTTGGCATGGCAATCGCGGAGAAATGGCTTGCCCGCCACTACAATCGGCCGGACTTCGACATCTTCAATTACAACATTTACACCGTCTGCGGCGACGGCTGTCTGATGGAAGGGATTGCATCGGAGGCTGCATCACTCGCCGGACATCTCGGGCTCGACAACCTGTGCTGGATCTACGACAACAATCACATCACGATCGAAGGCAACACCCGCATTGCGTTCACCGAAGACGTTCAGACACGATTCATTGCGTACGGATGGAATGTCCTGCGAGTCGGCGATGCGAACGACATCGATCGCATCGAACAAGCGCTCGATGTCTTTCGGAAGACGAAAGGCCGCCCCACATTCATTGTTCTCGACAGCCATATCGGATACGGTTCACCGCATAAGCAGGACACTGCCGCCGCGCATGGAGAGCCGCTCGGAGAAGACGAAGTTCGGTTGTGCAAGAGGGCCTATGGATTTCCCGAAGATGCAAAGTTCTTTGTCCCCGAGGGCGTGTACGACCACTTTACGGCCGGCAACGGCAAACGTGGCGCTGAAGCCCGACACAAGTGGGCGGAACTTTTTGAGTCGTACCGGACTCAATATCCAGATCTCGCAGTAGAAGTTGAGTTGATGCAGAAGCGTGAGCTTCCGACGGGATGGGACCACAACCTTCCCGTGTTTCCCGCCGACGCGAAGGGTATCGCTGGTCGAGATGCTTCAGCAAAAGTGCTGAACGTGCTTGCCCAGAACATTCCGTGGTTCCTTGGCGGATCTGCCGACCTCGGTCCGTCCAACAAAACCCTCTTTACCTATCCAGGAGCAGGAGATTTTCAGGCGGACACCCCGGAGGGAAAAATCCTGCACTTCGGCATTCGCGAGCACGCGATGGCGGCAATCGTCAACGGACTCTCTTTATCCAAGCTGCGAGCGTTTGGCGCGACTTTCTTTATATTCAGCGATTACGCGCGTCCGGCGATTCGTTTGGCCGCCCTCATGGAACTGCCCAGCAATTTTGTTTTCACGCATGACGCAATGGGCGATGGTGAGGATGGTCCCACGCACCAGCCGATCGAGCATCTCATATCGCTGCGGGCGATACCAGGGCTGATCACGCTACGGCCCGGCGATGCCAACGAAGTAGTCGAGGCATACCGGTTCATGATGCAGCTGCGGCACCAGCCCGCGGTGCTGGCGTTGTCGCGTCAGCCTTTACCGATTCTCGACCGCAACAAGTATGCTCCGGCTTCCGGTGTCGCGCACGGAGCGTATGTGCTCGCGGAGGCACCCGGCGGCGATCCGGAAGTGATCATCATCGCTTCCGGCAGCGAGCTTAGCCTTGCAATCGCCGCACACGAGACTCTGCTCGCGGAAGGCATTCGCTCGCGCGTAGTGTCCATGCCCTCGTGGGAAATTTTCGAGCACCAGTCGCAGGCATACCGCGACAGCGTTCTGCCGCCCACCATGAAAGCTCGATTAGCGGTGGAGCAGGGCTCAATTTTGGGATGGGAGCGATACGTTGGCAATTCCGGCCGCGTTATCGGCATGAATACTTTTGGCGCTTCGGCTCCACTGAAGGAACTGCAAAAAAAGTTTGGCTTCGAGCCGAACCAGGTTGTCATGGCCGCCAAGGAGCAGTTAAAGAAAGGCTGATTCCATGGGCGGACATTCCTGTCCGTCAAGGCGCGGGCAGGAATGTCCGCGCTACACAGTCAGCCGAATGTCTGATTGTGGCTTGCATACAACCGTTTTCGTTCACTGAGGACGGAGCGGAATATTAAGTTTGCGGGGTCGATCCCGTCGGGCGCTCAGGTTGTGGATCGCTCGGGCGATCAACTCCTTTCCCGTACCCGTCTCTCCTAGAATCAGTACGCCGGAATTGGTCGGCGCCACAACCTCGACTTCCCGGAGCGCACGTTGCAGAGCCGCGCTTCTGCCCACGATGCCCTCGAAAACCCGTTCTCTGCCGTCCTCCCCCTTCCAGGACGCACGATTGATGTTCAGTGCTGCTCTTCCGCGATCTACATTGCCGGCCATAGTTTCGGAATGCTCACCCGGACGTCTCGATGGCACTTGAGGTAGAACGCTCAAAGGTGGTAATTCAGGCGTGATTGCGGACTCAGCGATACTCATGGCGCGTCCCTCCTGGCTATTTCTTCATTCCAGAAACTGAAACAAAGGTAATCCGGTGATTCTGGTAAATCTGGTGATTGATTTTCAGCTTGTCACGTGGGTCGGCAAGGTGAAGTGAAATGTTGCTCCTCGTCCATCGTTGGCAGCCGCCCACAACCGGCCGCCATGCGACTCCACAATGGAACGGCTGATGGCCAATCCCATGCCGCTGCCCTGCGGCTTGGTGGTAAAGAACGCAGAAAAGATCTGATCCATCTTCTCCGCTGGCAACCCCACGCCCGTGTCACTGACCGAGAACTGGAGTTGACCGTCCTGCAGGTGCGACGTCACCGTAAGCTCTCCGCCTGCGTCCTTCATGGCTTCGATGCCGTTAAGCATGAGGTTCATGAACACCTGCTGCAGCTGCACCCTGTCCGCCGTGATTTTGGGTATTTCAGCCGTAAGTTCCGTGTGCATGGCAATTGAGGATCGCGTAGCCTCACCCTGCAGCAGCGTGATCATTTCCTGGATAATTCCGTTCACGTCGACCAACTCACGTTGTGGAGGAGATTTCTTGTAGAACGAACGTATACGGTCGATGATCTCAGCCGCACGATTCCCATACCTATCGATTCTGGCTGCTGCCGCACGGGCCCGATCAAGATTGGGCGGTTCGTGTGCCAGCCATTCAATGCAGCTATTGGCGCTGGTGATGGCGGCAGCGATGGGCTGCTTGATCTCGTGTGCCAGTGATGCTGCCATTTCGCCCAACGTACTCACACGATCGATATGTGCCAGATCTGCCTCGAGTTGTCGCAGTTTTTCACGCTCTTGCTCGGCAGATTTGCGCTCCGTAATGTCGGTCGAGCTGCCCACGAATTGCTCCAAATCTCCTGTGTCGGAAAGGACGGGATGGCCAACAGTGTGGATCCACTTCACCTTTCCATTCGGAAAAAGAATGCGGAACTCATGATCGTAATCGGCCTTTTCCACGATTGCCCGTTCGGTAATGCCCGTCCACTTAAGGCGATCCTCCGGGTGGACGCGTTCGAGATATTCTTCCCGACTTGGCGGTCCCTCGGCTGGATCGAAGCCGCCAATCCGGTAAAACTCCTCGGAGACCTCCACCGCGTTCCGATCAGGTACGCGCCAAGCCCAGCTGGCCGTGTGGGTCAGCTTTTGCGCCTCGGTCAAGTGGGCTTGCCGGCGCTCCAACTCCTGGTTCAGCAGTTCTTGCTCGGTGATATCGATCGCGGTGCCGAGAAACCCCTTCAGGACTTCGCCTTCAAGAACGGGAATTCCGACGCAGCGAATGTAGCGTTGCTCTCCGTCCGGGCGAACAATTCTCTTTTTCACATCGCAGCCAGAGCGTTCCGCATGCATTCTTTTTATGGTGTCAGCCATAAAGTCTCGGTCTTGTGGGTGCACGGTGGCCAGATACTGTTCAAGCGTTGGGGCCCCCCTCTGCGGATCCAGCCCGTAAATTCGAAACAGCTCCTCAGACCAGTAATAAAAGAAACCTGCAGGGTTGAATGCCCAACTTCCCATGTGCGCCAGGCGCTGCCCTTCGCTGAGATAAAATTGGCTTTGTTGCAGGGCTTCCTCGGCGCGCTTGCGGTCAGTAACGTCCTGGACCGTACCGAACATTTGGCAGGGCCTCCCCGACGCGTCTTTCTTCAGATCGCCCTGACTATGCACCGTGCGCAGTTCGCCACTGGTACGGATGATTCGGTGTTGTACGTCCGTGCGCAATCCTCCGCGAACGGCCTCCTCGGCCACTCGGAACACAAATTCTAAATCTTCGGGGTGGATCATTTTTTGTATAACAGCTATGTCTATGGGATGCTCCTGCGGCCGCAGTCCATAGATGCGGTAGGTCTCGTCTGACCAGATCACGCGATTCGACGTCAGGTCCCACTCCCAGTAGCCAACATGTGCAATCCGCTGGGCTTCTTCAAGCTTGGCTTTGCTTTCCTGCAAATCGCGCGATAATCCCCCCATGGCTTCCTCGGCGCGTTTGCGATCTTCAATGTCCGTGAGGGTTCCGTACCATCTGACAATTCTTCCATGCTGGTCCCGAAGTGGAACACCGCGCACCAGAAACCAGCGATATCCCCCGTCAGCGGCGCGACGAAACCGCGCCTCGTCTTCGAAAAGCTGTTCGGTCGCAACGGAGATACGCCAGGTCTCGGAATAACGCGCAAAATCTTCGGCATGGACCGCGCTCTGCCAACCTGTGCCTGAACTCTGCTCGACAGAAAGCCCGGTGTATTCGGTCCAGCGCTTATTCACAAATGTGCAGGAGCCGTCGGACGATGTAGTGAAGGTCATCGCCGGAATTGTTTCCACAACATCCCGCATACGCTTTTCCTGAGCCGTGAGCTGATGAATGCGCCATCGATGAAGTGCCCAGGTGCCAAGCAATAAGGAAGCCGCAAGAAGGACTCGAAACGCCCTTGTTTGGTACAACGTGGGCGCAATACTGAAGGGTAGTGCCACGGACTGATTGTTCCAGGCGCCGGCACTATTGCTGGCCATCACCCGAAATGTATATGATCCGCGACCGACGTTTGTGTACACTGCCGCACGAGTTGAGACGGGTTCGCTCCAGTCTTTATCAAATCCATCCAGTTTGTACTTAAACTGAATCCGCTCCGGGGAAGATAAGCTCAAGCCGGAATAGCTAAACCTCAGTCGATGCGTGTCAGGAGGAACCCGAATCGGCGGTTGCAGGTCCAGCGAGTTGCCGTCTGCGGAAAAGCCCTCGATCTGCACAGTGACGTATGGTGGTTCACGACCCGCTCGGCTGGGATCGACTACGGAAAGGCCTCGGCTGGTGGAAAACCATATTCTCCCTTGTGGGCCACTAACCACGGATCGAAATCGCTTCACTCCCTGTTTACCGATGAGACCATCCTCTAGTCCGTACTCTCGAAGATCGGATTCAGCCACGGTGTTCGACAACAATCGATCGCGCTTGACGGACAATATGTGATTTGTCGTCGCAATCCACAAGTTCCCGATATCATCCGCGGCAATTCCGAGTATCTCTTCTTGCAGTGAAGGAGCGTAGGCTTTTTGGATGTGGCCTGATCGCAAAAAAGCAAGGCCTGATGCCGTTCCGATCCACAAAGTGTTCGTCGAATCTGTAAGCAGGCAGGTGATGTTGTCGTTGGGCAACCCATCGCGAGATGTAAAAACGCTCCATTTGTTTCTCGAGAACGCAACGAGTCCGTTTGGCGTGCCGAACCACATTGTGTCATCGGGACCCTCGTCGATCGAAGTGATGGTATTCGATGGCAACCCATTCGCAGTAGAGTAGGTTTGGAAACGCCCGTTCACAAATTGACTGAGACCAGCGTTAAGAGTGGCAGCCCATACCGAGCCGTCCCGGCTACCATATACGGCGTACACACTGTTTTCCGGGAGCCCATCGGAAACTGTGTAGGTTCTTGCCGTGATTCGACCAGCGCCGTAGCGTAAGCGCGTCAGTCCGCCACGCTGTCTCCCAATCCATAGCTCGTCGTCGCCTCCTGTGATGGAATAGACCACGTCTTGGTTCAAATCGTCATTGGAAACGATTCCGCCTTGTCCCTGTCTGAGCCACTGCAAACCGCCCTTGAACGACGCGAACCACACGCGCCCGCTGGCGTCGACGAAAACAGGTCCACCACTCTCCTCTTGCGATGTTCTAAACGGATACGTGACGAACGCGGTCTCGCGCAGTCTCTCTATGCCTTGCGAACCTCCTATCCACAGATGTCCTTCTCGATCTTCAAAAAGGGCCGACACTGGTTTCGCGCGGTCCGAACCGACGTCATCAAACGACACCCCCTCGTTGTTGACCCTGACGAGTCCGGCAGTGGTTCCTACCCAAACGTTCGCGTCGCGGTCGCGAATCATGGCGTGAACTTGAGCTTGACGCAAGGCAGGGCTAATGCCAATTTGACTGACTTCTTTTCCGTTCCAGCGAAAAATACCTCTTTCCGTTCCGATCCAGAGCTCTCCATTTTCCAGCGGAAGTAGGGACCGAACGTTGCGGCTCACACCCGGCAGACGTACCGACGAAATCCGGCCGTGGTCCAGATAAAACAGACCTTTGTCGCGTGTGCCGAGCCACAGGCGGCCGTCACTGGTTTCCACCATGGAAGTCACAACCGAGTCAGGCTGGGCGAGGCTATGAGCAGCGACACTGGTGGCCCAACTTAGTCGGGTTGAGAGATCGTCGGAAGATGGGGCAGTCGGCGTGGCGCTGAGATCCGATGAAGGGGAGATCGATAAGAACTTCCCGTCTTGATAGGTGAGTGCGCCATAGGCAAGTGATGCGAAGAGAGGAGTGCCGTTCGCGCGCTTTCCGATCGCGGTCACTCCAACTTCCGCTTCCTCGCGCCCGAGTTCGAATTTTCCGTCATGAAACCGCAACAGCTGGGTATTGGCCAAGAGAACCCAGAGATTGCCGGTATTGTCGGTCATCAATTGCTGCACGGGGCCGATGGGCAAAGGCTCAGGGCTCGCCTGCTGAAAAACACGGAAGCTAAGCCCGTCGAAGCGGAACAGACCCTTTTCAGTGCCAATCCAAAGATAACCGTCCGGTGTTTGCGCGATCGCCGATATCGCCCCTCCTGGAAACTCGTTCTCGATTGTCCAATGATCGCGCGCATATTGCGAAATCATCCGATGCGGATCGACCGCCTTTGAGGGGGTAGCACAGAAAATCAGCATTGCGGCAGCAGCCGCGCCAACCCGCAACCGGAATTCAGAGAGACTGGTCAAGGAAGATACTCGAACTTATCGATGATGACTTCCGTGTTCTTTTGCACCGGGCTTTTCTTGCTGGCAACGATGTAAAACATGGCTTCCAGCAGCTCTTGGCCAGGTGACGGAACTCCCGAAGTGAAAGTGTGCTCGGAGAACGGACGCGCGCCCGATTGAATCGAGCTTCCTCGGAATGCCTTGAATACGGTACGCCCTGGCTCCCAAAGCATCGAGTAGGTGAGCGTGCCGGGCGGCTCTTTGAATCGAGCGAGGTTGCCAGGAACGTAGAAAGGCTGAATGCCGAATTGCGCGTTTTCTCTGCTAGGGGTGCGCCCCCAGCGCCCGATTTCGATATCCCATTCTCGGAAATGTTGATCACCTGCCGAATCATCATAGGTGTGTAAACTGAGAACCACAGCAGGATCTAAATGAGCAGTGTCGCGAACGACGAAATTGTAAGTGCCGTAGCCAAGGCTGCGAGCAAGAACCACTTGCGCGCAAGTCCAGCCTGCCGGCTTGTTGCTGATCCTGAGGTGCAAGGCGCCACTCTCGTCGGTCCAGGCGTTATCCGCATCGTAGAGATTATTGAGCCCGCCGCGAGCCGCTGAGACAGTGCGAACCTTCCAGTCATATCCGCTGAATCGCAATGGCGCGACGGGGAGGTCTGGCAGAGACCCGACTCCATTTACTATTTTCAATGCCTCCACAGAACCACCCACAGTAGGAGCTACATCGATCGTCGGCGCCGGATGATAGTCCGCATTCACGAGCAACGCGGCGTATTCGTATCCCAGGTGCGTCTGTGTACTCCAGATCGAATCGGGCTCGATTGATGCAAATGGATGTTCCGGCCAAGGCTGTACCCACCACGGGCCACTCTTTGCATAAATTACAATTCGCTGTCCCGGTCGAGCTCCAGAGACGCGGCCGGAGATCGTATCCACTCTTTCCCGGCCACCCCGGGCCGCAGGAGGAATCTTGGTGAAGGTGATGGCTGGTGTTTCCTGGGGTTTCCCTGACCGGCATGCCACCAAGACCACCGCGCTAAGGAAAACAATGGCGCTCAGGATTCCAAATACAGGACACGTTGCGGAAGCTACTTCAATGCGACTCGGGGCCGCGATTTCGGGCTGCTTCAGATGCATAAGGAAAAAATGTCACTCTCGTTGGAAATCCGGCGTTCTGCTTTTCTTTCTCGGAAGACAAGAACCCGGTGATGTAATGCGATCTTCGACCACCGCTCCACTTTTTACGAGAAGGAGAGCAAGCCGCGGCGAATTGCAATCGTGACGACATGGATCCAGTCGCTCCGGCAGAGTACCGACACCAAAGCCGGGAGCGTGCCGATTACGTCTTGTCGAGGGGACCAGGTCCTGCTTGTTAACTTCCGACTTTTCACGCTCGGCCGCCAGTCGAATTTCATGCCTGAGCATCTTCTCGAGCGATGCCGAGAAGGTTTGTCCCGTCCTGAGGAATAGGTCGCGAAATCCCCAATCTTCTCATTTTGGCCAGCAGTGTGGTCCGTTTCAGTCCCAGTTTGGCGGCTGCACCGCGGGGTCCACCGACGATCCAGCCGGCCTGCGCAAGTGTTTCCAAAATCAAAGCGCGATCCGAGTCTTCCGATTTCATCGGCAATTGGCAAGCCTGAGTTCGATGGATGTTGAGGCTGATAGATCCCGTTCGCCTCTGAAACAACGGGTTTGGAAGCACACCGTCGCGGGAAAGGATAACTGCGCGCTCTACCAAGTTCTGCAACTCGCGTATGTTCCCGGGCCAGGAATGCCACTGGAATGCAGCCATGGTTTCCGGAGGAATGCTGTCCAGATGCTTCCCCATACGGCGGCCAAATAGTTTCACGAAATGGGTCACAAGAGCAGGAATGTCTTCCCGACGCTCTCGGAGCGCCGGCAGCGAGATGGGGAAGACG
>JABCYV010000001.1 GCA_013290025.1 Acidobacteriota bacterium | reverse complement strand
GCTGCGATGCAGTATCAACATCCGGAACTTGAACAGGTGCGTGCGGCTCTCAATCAAGGAAGAGAAGCAGCGCTGCCAATGGCTGGGTAGGAAAATCTGTGGCACGTTTTAGGACACAGACGAAAAAACACTAACCGGGTAGGTTGTTGAAAAGATGATGGGCGCAGAAGAAATCCGATCTCTTGTCGACTGACGGCCGATCAGCCATTCCTCCGGAAAACGACACTCCAAATCTGATTTCAGGGTGACACTGTGTGCGATGGGTGTGCGGAGATCCAGCCACGGGCGTGGGGACAGCACATTCCGATCACTCTCCTTTAGGACCGGCGCAAGAGCAAGCCGAGGGATACCCCGAGTCTTACAGAGGATTACGTTCACGTGAAGTATCACGATGGTTGAGGATTGCAGATTGCCCCAGCAGGTATCGGTTGCAGAGACATGGAGTGCACCGCTAGGAACTGTTAGAGTACGCCGATGAGTCAGCCAATAGTTGATATCGGCATCTTGACAATTCGCGATGATGAATTTCGGGCTGTACTGAGGGCCTTTGCGGACGATCACGGCATCTACAAGGGTCGGTACCGCGAATACACATTGAGAACAGCGGATGCCGGGCAGGGTGCTCGCTATCGCCTCGCCATCCTTCGCCAGATCGAGCAGGGTAACGGGGAGGCCCAAGAGGCCGCGCGTGACCTGATTGACGACCTACAGCCCTCGCTGCTCCTGGTGGTCGGCATCGCCGGCGGACTGCCGTCGGACGACATCACCCTCGGGGATGTCGTTCTCTCAACCCGAATCCTCGACTTCAGCGTCGAGGCGCGCAAATTCCAAGAGGATACGACATATAACGTCGGGGGCGGTCCGATCGCCAAATCGATCGCAGCTGGTATTGCGAACCTCGGTGCACGCGAGTCGGAGCTCGGTGAATGGTGGGCGGAGTTGCCGCATAAGCCAGCCGTCAAGTCTGCCCCAAGAAAATTGTACGGACCCAAGACTTGGCAGCGGGAATTGCGGGAAAAGCTGCAAGTGCATTACGGCGAGGAAGTCGCGGCGAGAACGCCCACGTTCACCGCAGGGCCCATCGCCTCCAGCGACCGGCTTGTGAAAGATCCCAGGGTGCTTTTTCCCTGGATTACGAGCGCCCGCGGCATTCTGGCGATCGAGATGGAGTCAGCAGGCGTTCACCGAGCTACTCGGGATAGAACTCCGATGCTATCGATTCGGGGCATAAGCGATATCGTCGGATTCAGGCGCCAAGATGCCTGGACCAAGTATGCGTGCGCCTCAGCTTCGGCCTTTACTCGCGGGTACCTTCGGACTCGGCCGGTCCCGCTGCGCGAACCGCTGAAACCGCAGGCCGACCCGGTTCCTGCACTACATCATGACGATTCCCGAGAAGGACGGGATTATCGGGCGGCCGGAGTGGAGGAGGGCTTTGCCAACCTCATTCCGTTAAGGCATTTTCCTGACATCTTGTACATTGCCCCAGCGCTGACCAAAACAGTAAAGCACTCTTGGTTCCTCCTTAGGCAAGGTGTCTCAGGTAAATCTGCGGTCTATGTCCCCGGAGCATGGACGCTACACGATGGCAATCTGTATAGCTTTGTCGATCCCGAGCGCTCGCGGCTGAAGAAGATCGTCGACCTTGGCGGCTTGGATCGATTCAACACTGAGGAGTGGGCGATCTCAGATGACGAGAACAAGCGCCGCCTGTTTGTGCACCTGTTGAATGCTGCGCTGCGCGAAGATCTCTGGGCGCAGGGCATTCGATATCACAAAGACCAGGACGTGTACGCCTTCATGGGTCGGCCGGACGAATCGCCTCGGCGTCTCAAGTATCCGAACGTCAAGGTCCGGAGCACCGCTACGGTGGTCTCGCATTATGAGCACAAAGCGAAGAGCGGAAAGCCCCATAAGTACCTGCGCCACGGCGCGTTCCAAGGCCGCTTTCGGTCCTTAGGTGGCCAATGGTATCTGGAGATCACCCCGACGTATCGGTTCACCCGAAATGGAATGGACTTGGACCGATTTCACGAGAATCGCCTCTCCGGAATCAAGCGCTTCGAGCGGAACCGCTCGGTGTTGAGTCAACTGCTGCTATGGCAAGCGGCTCTTCGGGCACCATGGACTCGGGCGGATCGGTCACGGCTGCTTGAGTTCGCCCCCCTCGTCTCGTTTCGATTCGCATCCGGTGTGGACGAGAGCTCTCTGACAGCGCTGGATGCGCCCTTACTAGTCCCTTCCGGAGACAAGGAGCTCGGGGGATGAAGCTGCAAATCATAGAAGAGCCCCAGCTCGCATTCCATCAGAATAAATTGCACATCGATATCCGCGCTGGACTCTCGACCTTTGGCACGTTCGACAAAGGCAGCACCGGGGTGCCTGTCCCGATTCGAATCGGAGTGATCGGGACAACGGCCACCGTAGACGGGATGCGCGATTGGCTGGAACACTGCAAGCACGGTGTCGCCTCGGACGAACAGAAGCTGAAAGCCCTCCGGCCGTCCTTTCCAGGCATGACACAGAGGTATTTGGAACCTCCCTAGAGTTGTCAGACGCGGCGACGCGCACAATCACGCGTCACGAACTCTTGGCGGCGCTCGCCAAGTCTGATCCACTACCGCATATTGTTGGCGCCTTTATGGACCACGCCCGCGACCTCGCAGGAAGGAGCGGGCTCCATGTACTGGTTGTAGCGCCACCGCCGGAGATCTTCGCATTAGGAGACACCCCGCGCGCCGCCCCGGTGGCCGACCCGCCGATCGATGAGCTGCAAGAGCCGGCTCCGGAACAGCAGGCATCGCCGCCCTCCAGTCTCAATTTTCACGATCTGTTCAAAGCACAGGCGATCGATCTCCAGCTGCCATGTCAGCTGTCGCGGCCCGATACGTATGGCTCAGTGTCCGCGGGGCGCATGCGCGGCAGACGCTTGCAGGATAAAGCGACGACCGCCTGGAATTTCCATACGGCGCTTTACTACAAGGCGGGCGGCGTGCCTTGGCGTCTTGCCCGACAGCCTGCGGTGCTTACCACATGTTATGTAGGTGTGAGCTTCTTCCGAAGTGTGGCTGGCGACAAGCTCATGACCAGCGTGGCCCAAGTTTTCGACGAGCGCGGTGAGGGATTGATTGTACAGGGCGGGAGCGCCAGTTACGACAAAGATGACCGCAGCCCCCATTTGTCCGAAGAGAACGCCCACGAGTTGCTCGCCAATGGTCTGGCAACCTATCGGCGCGAGCACAAGACCATGCCCGCGAGGCTCGTCATGCACAAGACCTCCTACTTCAATGCAAACGAAAAGGAGGGATTCAAGCGGGCGGCGGAGGACGAGAAGCTCGAGTTCCTCGATCTGGTGAGCGTGAGACGATCAGGGGCTCGCATCTTACGCGCAGGTGATTCGCCGATGGTTCGTGGCACCGCGATGCTGTTCGATGAGAAGTCCGGAATCGTATACCTGAAGGGTACAGTTCCATACTTCCAGGTCTACCCCGGCGCCTACATACCCCGAGCGCTAGAATTTGTCCGCGAGGATGGCGAAACCAGTGCCGCCGACCTCGCCCGTGAGCTCGTCGGCTTATCAAAGCTCAATTTCAACAATACTCAGTTCGATTCGGGTGACCCTATTACGGTGCGGGCTGCTCGCCGCGTAGGAGACATTTTGAAACAAGTCCCAAGTGGCAAGAGGGTAAATGCTCGCTTTCGTTATTTCACATGACGTGATAGCCCTTCGATCGTTGACTTCATCGGGGGTGCTGACTGCGCGACAGGTCACCAGATGGCATCTGGCTGACATTCCATTAGTCGTCGAGGCTCTAATGCACGCGCTACGCGAGCTCAAATGAAGCCTGCTGTGCGCAGGAGGTGTGCCGCACTCGCAATCTCTACACCGCACAACGTGCGTTCCCTTGCGGAATAAGCAAGAGAGTACTCTGCCCAATACGCAGGCTCAACGATGAACAAATCGAACCGTCAACCTACTGATTAAACGGTTGAGGGCCGCCAACTGCCGAGCTTGTTGAGGAAACCTAATGTTTATCAACGTTCTAGCGGGTTCTGCGGCAGTTTTTCAGTAGTCATGCAGTAGCAGCTTTAGCCGTGGTTGGTACCGCAGTTGGTACTCACTTCTTGAGTCCACCACCGTGCTGGAGATACTGCGACAGGTTGATGATCTTCACTTTGAGTTCGGGAACCAGGGGATCAGGTACCTTGCAACTCGACTGCGTGAGCATGAGGCACGCCTCGAGGTTTTCAATCGCGTTCGCCCGCACCATCCCATCCTACCTTTCCACGATGTCTTGAGCGATCGCCGACAAGAAGTTGTCAGCTGCCGCATCTGCCGTGGTCGCCTCGTAGATTCCACCGCCCATAAAGGACTTCGTAGTGCCTCCGGCGTAGGATGTCGTGTAGAAACAATCAAACGGATCTGTCTTCTGCGACTGCGGTATGCAATCGAGTGTCACCAGCAGGCTCACCTCCGGGTCTTTGCTATCCACAAGCGTGAACTGCTTGGGATGGCTGGCGATCTTGGACCGCAACGCGGTCATCACAGCCTTCGACGCAGGTGTGGTTTCGTTGGTAATGGTGGCGACCCTGACCTGTCCCCACAGTGTGGTCGTCAAGAAGAGAACGGCAACATATGTCCAAGGTTTCATCTGCTAGTCCCAGGGATCATCCGCACACTTGTAGTCCTTCTGCAGGGCAGCTCTGAGTATCATCGCGGCACTGATGTAATAGTCGTGATCTCCCCTATCGGGCTCGTCTTTCAGAAGGATGTTTAGCTGATCTCGCAAGTCGGCCTTCTCAGCTTTCGTGATTATGAGGTGGTTGACGTGATTTTGAGAGTTCGGTTTCATGTCGATCAGCGACATGAACACCATGGGTGCCGCGTCAAACAAGCCTTTCCGGACGTCGTCTAGTTCAGCGCGGATCTCCGGTAGCTTCGCCATCAGCGTCTGATAATCCACACCGGGCTTGGGTCCAGCCAGGAACTTCCCGCTCATGTCGATCAGCTTCTGATGCAAGTCAATCTGGCGTTGATTGAACGCAATTAGAGTTGGGATCAGATCGTCAAATGGATCATTCAGGTGCATGCTCTTGAGCATGGCGGTCTGAGAGCGCAACGCTAGCTGCGTGGACTTGCTGAAGTAGATGCCCGCTGAGAACTTCTCATTCGGAGTATGCGCCTCATTGAGTTCCTTCTCGCCATTCGTTTTCAAGTCCTCATCTTCGATGAGTTCCCGAACAAATTCCTTCACGAATTGCAGGTGAGGTGTCTCTTGCTTGTGTGTCGGTCCGCGCGCAGGTCTAGTCTGTCCTGCTGCAACGCCCGCCAAGAGCAGGAGGATTACGAACGCTATCTTGTTCACGGAATCTCCTCAGTGGGGGAAGGAGGCGGAACCGTAAACCATAGCTCCCAGCTCGCGGTAAGTAAAGTGAAAATGTGGTTGGGTGTCACCGCTCTGCTACTCGCGTCCATCGATATTGGGTTGCGCTCTGAGGCGCCAATCGCAAGGGTAATCACGAAAGTAAGGATTGAATTTTCTAGGTGTTATAGACGATTCGTACTACCATCAATACGGGTAAGCCCCCACTGATCCCCAAGGTTAGTCGATAGGGAGCGACAACACCCACATGGGTGACGGTAATACCCCGCCAGAGATCCAGCAACGGGTCAAGCCCGTCCTCGATAAGGTCGCCGTGGAAGGCCTAAGGGCATGGTTGAAAGCCATTGGCCTCCCTGCTCCAGCACTATCGAGAGCGGCGATTACCGACCACATCGTCACACTTATTGTCAAAAAGCAATTAGCAGAAGACGCGCTGGAGGCGGCGCTGATCGGCTTCGAAGAAGCAAGTGACATGCGAATCTACCTTTTTCGCATGGAGAGACACGAAGGCAAGACTGCCCAGAACGCCCTCGTCCATCGCCTTAAGCAGTTCGCGATCCCAATCGTGACGAAGCGAACATTTGCGGGAAAAAAGACGCAGGCGATGTCACCTGTTTACGCACACATCGAAGGTGACCTCCTTCGAGTTAAATGGGCAGAAGAACAGGAGTTGGTGAGAGTCAATCCACAGGGAACCGGACTTGAAAAATATCCCATCCAAAAACGAGCGGTTCTGATCGCTGATTTCTCAGCTGGAACAGCCGAGCTTCGCCTCAATCCCCCAGAGAACGTGCACTCGTACGAAGACGGAAGCGGTCGCCCAACCGCACAGGCGTATTATGGAGCATACCTTCAGAAGGCACGCGATGTTCTGGGCTGTAAAGTGGAAGCGTTTGAACTCCGAATAGTGATCAAGAGTCTGGTCGAGAATGAAGATCCGCGCATCGTTCGCATTCACATCGACGATCACACCACGCAAAAGAACTACAAGACCAAGACTAGCGGGCCGCGTGCGGACATAAGACACAACCCTGACTGGCAGCTCGCGTACAAAAAGTATGGCGAGACTTGGGCATGGGATGCACAGTCATTCTACTGGCTTCCAAAAGTGTCGAGCGGATTTCTGACACGCGAGGTCTTTACGCACATCGACGCCGAAGAAGGCTTCGTTAAAGTCAATGCCGATTGCAGCAACGACGAGGTAGAGTATGTTGTCTCAAAAGTTCGAGAGCATTAAGCGACAATATCCTCGCCTCGCGCCATTGCTCGATCGGTTGGTCGCATACATCCAGGCGCAAACGGAGGACGGGCAGGAGTACATAATACCGAAGCTCGCCGCTGTAGCTCTCCATCTAAATGACGGTGAAGCGTTCGTGCTGCTTGATCTCCTATCGGAAGCGGGCGTCCTTCGCCGTGTCTACAACGTCTACTGCCGTAAGGAAAATGCCCTCCTCGCAACTGTAGACAGTCCTGACGAGTTAGACGAAATACCCCCTCACTGTGATTTCTGCGACCGAGATCATGATCTTTCAGACTTGAAGGTCGAGATCGCATTCACTCCTACGACGGATGCACTGAGAGATCTCGCAGCGTAATGGCAAATACCGCCAAAGCTGAGCAATCACGGAAAAGCAATTCCGCTCTATCGCTCCAGCAACAAGCCCACCAGCAAGTCATGGATCTGCTTCGGCTGGCGGACAAATCCCCTAATCCTGACATTCGGGCGGCAGCCATAGACCTTGCAAAGCGAAGTAGCAAATACGAACAGAAGCAAGGTGCGCGCTTATCACTCACGACGTTCCTGTGGCTGAACGTTGGGCTTGGTGTCATCACGGGTTCGCTGTGTTGGTATGCACTACTCTATCTACCGCGTAATGCCACTGCGCTCTGCCGCATCTCGATCCTCATCTTCATCATCCTTTCTGGGATCTCTCTCTTTCTCTGTGGACTTCTCTCCCAGTCGAATCTCATGAAGCTATTTGGGCTAGCCAAGTCATACGTGATGGGGAAGCTGGGCCGCAAAGCTGCTGGTGACAAGGAAGACTCTTAATCTGGACACGGTCATTTGCTCTCTTGCCGGCGTCTCCACAGCGTCGTTCCACTGGCTTTCGCATCCGAAACTCGCGGCCTTCCGAATCGCGCACCGTCGCGCTTGGCTCTGGCCAGTCCTGCCTTGACGCGCTCTGAGCCGCCAATGTTCTCGTGCTTGGCGATAGGTCGCCATAATGGATATCACGTAGTCTTTGAACACACCCGTCGAGGCAAGGTACTGCTCGGTGAACGACCTCCACGCGCCATAAGCGTCGAGACGTTGCAGGTGATGGAGTGTCGGCTGCATGCCTTCGCGTGAGAACCGATCCAATGCCCAGAAACAGTACCAGATCGAACTCTCTTCGCGATGCCAGTTCGAACATGAGCTTGAACTGCGGTCTGTCCTTCTCGCTCTTTGTTCCTTTGACCACGTCGCTGAACTCAAAGCTCAAAGCAGATGGTCCAACACATCTTCGCAGCGAACTCCCACAACTGCTCAGCTTGGTTCTCTGTGTCCTGCTTCCCCGTCGAGGCCCGTGTGTAGATGGCGACTCTCATGTGTTTCAAAATCCTCCCCTCAGCGCCTCCAGTGGAATCAATGGTCTGGAGGCTCGATTTCCAGCCATTTCATCATTTAATGTTCTGAAACGAAGGGTGCAAACACTGAGCGATCGGTGTTCAGCTGACTGACTGTCGGTCAGACGTTAGATAAGGGGTTAGGAGTGCTCTGACAAACCAAATTGTGTGCCAGATGTGGGCGGAAACTCAGGCCGTGTCAGGCTCTGATCATGACCGTTGGTTTACAAACCCAACGATCTTTTTGCCTTCCGCCCAAGGGATCGGCCGCGGCGCGGCCGATCCCCTTCGACGCTCTGGTGATCACGATGGACTTGCGGATGACAAGCCCCCCAATTGCTTCTCGAATCTTGCCCGGCGACGATAAAGGGCTGGTGGAGCTTCTTCGTTCATGCGACTTGTTCTTTGGAAGGTGCACGCTCTGTGTTGGCTTGCATTGCCTTCACGAGGTCGGCGGCGGACGCTCCTTCGAGTGACAGTCCGTAACCGACTTCTCGAACAATGCGCTCCTTCAACGGGTGAATGAAGTGCACGCGCGTGTTGCGGCGAGTCACTTCCGGTACCTTGAGGTACAGAGCAGCGAGTTCCCGCGCTCGGCTGAGCGCCTTGCCGTTCGCCACAACTTCGGCAACCACACCCCATTCGTGCGCGGTACGCGCTCTTAGCGGCTGTGGATTCAGTAGGAACGCCTCCGCCCGACCCACACCGGCGCGATAACTCCATGTGGTAAAAATGCCGTCACCCGGAACAATGCCTCCAGCGAAGTGCGGCAGATCGTGGAAGGTCGCAGCTTCGCCAGCCACGATCACATTCGCAAGCAGCGCATATTCGGAATGCACATGGGCGCGTCCCTCGATGGCCGCGATCACCGGTACCCGTATGTTGGCCAGGTTTTCCAGAATCTGAGTGCCTTCGTCGTGAACCTGGCTCCAAACGCCAGGATCGGCGACGTTGCCGAAGGATGAAAAATCGATGGCAGGAATAAAGTCCCCGCCTGCTCCCGTCAGGATTACGATCTTGTTCGCTCGATCTTGCGCAATCCGGTAAAAGGCCTCCACAAATTCTGTATGGTCTTGCGATGTGAAAGTGAAGGGTCCGCCCTTGCTGTGAAATTCAGCTATCAGCACACCAGTGGCGTCTCGCGTGAGCTTCAGACTGCGATAGGCATCGAAGTAGTTAGCCTTAACTGTGTTCATAGTGTTTTCCTCTCTGTCTCGTCCCGTCGGATCGAATTAGACTCGCAAATTTAGTGCTGGCCACTCACCCGGTTAACATCCGCAACTGCCTGAGAGTGTTCGAAGACTCCGGACGAATTGTGTAATCTAGGTTCACATCGGCTGCCCGGATGATCCCTTGCTTGTCGACCACGTAGCGTGCAGGTATCGGCAATCGGTACCCCGCCTCATCGTGGAACCTGTCCAGTGCATTACCGAACGACTTGTAAAGATCGCGCAAGTAATCCGGCAGCGTAAAGACTGAATACTCGGACTTCGGAATTGATTCCGTGTAGAGCCTCCAGCTCCATGTTGCAATAAGGTCACCAGTGTCCCCGGAAAGAAGCTGACCTCCAATGGCCCTTCGCGCAGAAGATCTTTCGAGACCACCTGCACGTGATCCTGATTGAATAAGGCGAAGCTCGGAGCACGGTCACCGATCTTGAGCGCTTGCTGTTCAAGTCCTGATGCCTTGAGATCGGCTGTCGCTCGATGCATCTTTTTGATTGCCTCATGCTGAGCGTTGTGCGGTGGAGCTCCAGATTCGAATGTTTTCTTAAAATCATCTAAACGCGATTGAAGACTTGCCATTCATGTTTTCAGTCCTTTCCACATTTCTCGGATTAGGACATAGAGCACGTTGCAGCAACACTCAGATTTGCGCCACGCCACCATCGACGTAAAGCTCTGTACCCGAGACATAGCTGGCCTCATCGGAAGCGAGGAATGAAACCGCTTTGGCAATCTCGTCGGGGTCTCCCAATCTTCCGAGTGGGACATTGTTCTCCATCTCCTTTTTCATCTTCAGGAGCGCCTCGCCCTGCTGAAGGTCTTCCAGAATCGGAGTGTCGATGTGACCCGGGCTCAGCACATTCACTCGGATGCGGCGGTCGCGCAAGTCATTTGTCCAAGTCCGCGCAAAGGAACGTACCGCGGCCTTGGTGGCGCTATACACGCTCATCGCGGGAAAGCCCTTGATATCGGCAATGGATCCATTAAGGATGATGGAGCCTCCGTCCTTCATCAGCGGAAGACCCTTTTGCACGGAAAAGAAGAGGCCTTTCACGTTGGCGTCGAAGTGGAGGTCGAAAAACTTCTCGTCGACCGTCCCAAACGGGGCCAACTTCGCGAGGCCGGCGTTCGCAAAAATGATGTCGATCTGTCGATTGTGTTTTTTTATCGTGTCGTATAGACGATCAAGGTCAGAAAGCTTGGCTACGTCGCCCTGTACCGCCGTCACGTTCTTTCCAATCTCGGCAGCTGCAGCATCCAGCGCGTCTCTACCGCGGCCAGTAATGAACACGTGATCCATCCCTTCTTGCACGAAGCGCTTCGCGGTAGCCAGGCCCATTCCCGCCGAGCCTCCGGTGACAACCGCGATCTTTCCCTTAAACTTCTTTGACATAGCCAAGTCCTTTCGTGAGCAATCAACCTAGCGCGAACACGCATGATTGTTTGCAACTGATATTCCAAGTCGATGTCATCGGACGCCTTGTTCTCAGGTATGACGACCGGACTTAAAATCAAGCGAATACAGTCAAGATCGTGAGGGATGGAAGATCGAGAGACTTCCGATAACAGGATTGGACACGTCGAAGTATCGCCGTGACGCCATATCGACATTTGGCGTAGCACATAAAATTGCATATGGCACGATTTGGTTTCAGAAGGTGTTTAAGGCAGGAACAGCTAACTTTTGTGCGAGCCCGTGCAAGCGCGCCGGGCAAGGCACCGAACGGGACTCATACCGCCAGTTCCGGTCCCTCGTTGACCTCATCGATGAGTTGCTGAAACCGCGGTCGGTATATCCCGAGCCTCTTCATCTTGGAGACCAATGTTGTACGCTTAAGCCCCAGCCGGGCAGCTGCTCCTCGGGGCCCTCCTATCATTCCTCCGGCAGCCCGCAAAGTCTGCAAAATCAGAGTTGCTTCGTGATCACGCAGTGTTCCTTGTGGGGCAATTGGGGGTGTTGTATTCGTCTGTGGTGAAGGCAGAGGATTCGGAAGCACGCCATCGTCTGATCGGATTACGGCCCGTTCAATGAGGTTTTGGAGCTCGCGTACATTGCCCGGCCAAGGATATGCAATGAATGCATCCATCGTTGTCTCCGGTATTTGTTCAATGTGCTTCCCCATCCGCCGGGCGAATACCTCGGCGAAATGAACTGCCAACTGGCGTATGTCCTCCCGGCGCTCCCGCAAAGGCGGAACCACGACAGGAAATACGTTCAGCCGATAGTAAAGATCACTGCGAAATTCCTTACGTGCAACCATCTGCGCCAGATCGCGATGGGTAGCGGCAACCAGACGCAAGTTGATGTGATGCGTGCGGCCGCTGCCAACGCGTTCGAACTCTTGTTCCTGCAAAACGCGCAAAAGTTTCGGCTGTAGGCCCAGCGGCAAGTCCCCAATTTCGTCAAGAAAAAGAGTGCCGGTATCAGCCATTTCGAAGCGGCCAATTTTTTGTGCCACGGCCCCGGTAAAGGCACCCTTCTCGTGCCCAAACAACTCACTCTCCAAGAGATCGAACGGTATGGCAGCGCAGTTAAGCTTCACGAAGGGGCGTCCGCAGCGCGCGCTCAGATTGTGAATGGCACGGGCGATCAATTCCTTCCCCGTCCCGGTTTCTCCCAGAACCAGCACCGTGGAATCAGTTGGCGCCACACGTTGCACTTCCGCGAGAGCTGATTCAAGAGCGGGGCTGTTGCCGACAATGTGATCAAATTGACGGTCTCTGTCTTCGCGTTCGTCAGAGCGTAGTCTCTCAAAGGCGCCCATAACTACCTCCTACCAAAGACCGTGCAATCGACTTAATCAATCCTCAGCTTCCAAGGCCACTCGAACGCTTTCAAGTAGAATTGCGCCATCAAAAGGCTTGACCATAAATTTCACTGCACCGCCTCGCATTGCCTGCAATCGCATGTCTTCTTCCCCGTGTGCAGTAATAAAAATGGTTGGAATCGGGCAGTGATCAGCATTCAACTTAGCCTGAAGGTCCAGGCCAGACATCCCCAGCATGCGGATATCGCTGATCAGACACCCAGTTTCGTGTTGCCGGCCAGAGCTTAGGAAATCCTCGGCAGAGGCGAACGATTGCACTGAAAAGCCTGCCGATTTCAGCAAACGTTGCACGGCGACTCGATACGATTCGTCATCCTCAATAACAGCAACCATTTTCCCTTTCCTCTCTCTGGCCATACAGGTACAAGATTGATCCGCTGTGCGCAAAACGCAATTATTGGTTGTGATAGAGGCGATGATAGGTATGTATAAGGGGGTTCGTAGTCGTGCCTGCGGGGCGGGGTAGGGGTCGGCGGTACGGGTTAGGGGGCTGTCGGAAGCTTGAGCCTTTCTGCCATTCTTCCTAGCTCAGCGGGCGAGTTCGCTTCCATCTTGCGCATTACTTGCCCACGCTGCACCGTCACGGTGATTTCGGTAGTGCCAAGTGTCGAGGCAATCTGCTTCGTAAGCATGCCGGAAACAATGAGACGCATGACCTCGCGCTCGCGCGCTGTCAATTTCGCGTAGCGTTCTTGCAATTGCGCAAGCTCGTTCTGTTCTTGCCGCGCTTGTGCATTGCTCTTCAGCGCTTGCTGAATCGCATCGATCAGGTCCTGATCGCGGAAAGGCTTTGTCAGAAATTCCAGCGCGCCAGACTTCATCGCTTTGACAGTCATGGGAATATCCCCATGGCTGGTGATGAAAATGATGGGGATCTGAGCTCCTGTCTCGTTTAGTTTGCTTTGGACCTCCAGGCCGCTCATTCCGGGAAGTCGTATATCCAGTACGAGGCAGCTGGGAGCGTCTGGAAGCTTCCGCCGCAGAAAGTCTTGTGGCGTAGCAAACGACTCCGAGTGCAACCCCACCGTCTTTAACAGCCGCTGCATAGCCGCACGCATGCGGTCATCATCATCGACAACGAACACAGTGGGAGTATCGGGAGAGGTCATGCAGCTACTGCGACCCTACTGGGCAGGGTAAAACTAAACGTTGTCCCCCGATCGGAGTTTCCAGTGGCCCAAATTCGACCACCGTGCGATTTAACAATGGAACGGGTAATCGCCAATCCCAGACCTGTACCTTGGGATTTTGTCGTAAAGAATGCGTCGAAGATCTTGTCTACACTCTCCGCGGGCAGTCCCTCGCCGCTATCGATGACCGAAATCAGCAGTTGGCCGTCATCGGCCAACTGCGATCTTACGCTGAGTTCGCCGCCGGCACCCTGCATCGCCTCGATACCGTTCAGCATGAGATTCATTAGTACCTGCTGCAGCTGCACTCGATCGGCCATTGCTTGGGGGAGCCCTCCGGCAAGATCGGCGTGTATCGTAACTGAATGCCGATGCGCATCGTTCTGTAGCATAACAACCATTTCTTCAATGACTTCGTTTACGTCGACTACCGCCGGACCCGAAGAACTCTTTTGGAACAGCGAGCGGACGCGGTCAATAATGTCTGCTGCCCGCCTGGCGTCTTTGGCCATTTCCAAAGCAGCTTCCCGTGCCTCGGCAATATCGGGTTGAGAGCGATCAAGCAATCGCAGGCACACTTCCGCGTTGGTTACGGCGGCTCCGATGGGCTGCTTGATTTCATGGGCGAGCGAGGCCGTCAGTTCACCCAACGTACTCACCCGCCTCATGTGCTCCAGCTCTGCTTGAGTGCGACGCAATCTTTCACGCTCTTCCTCTGCTTGCTTGCTGTCAGTCACGTCCATCGTGACACCTACGAACTGCGTTACTTCCCCCGATGGGCCCAAAACCGGGTGGCCAACGGAACGAATGTATCTGACGGCGGAGCGCGGAAGCAGAATTCGGAACTCTACGTCCAATTCCGATTTTTCTCTCGTTGCGCGATCGACCGCCGCTTGAAATAAAGGCAGATCATCGGGATGAACCCGCAGCAGTCGTTGTTCCCAAGTAGGCATACCGTCTTTTGGATCGAACCCGAACAGGCGACACCATTCCTCTGAGAGGTACAGCGGTGTCTTTTGAAGTGCGTCGAATGCCCAACTTCCTATATGAGCGAGCCGCTGCGCTTCTGCCAGATAGCTCTCGCTACGGCGCAAGGATTCTTCGGCACGCCTGCGCTCCGTGACATCGACCATGGTGCCGACCACTTGAACAAGCTCTCCATTGCGACTCAAAACTGGATGGCCGATGCCATGAATGTGTTTGACTGTTCCATCGGGTTTCACGATTCTGAACTCGACGTCGCAATCTACTTTCTCGAGGAACGTCCTATCACCTGCCATCCTGAACTTGTCACGGTCTTCTGGGTGTATTCGTTGCACCCACTGGTCCCACATTGGTAAGCCCTGTTGCCGATCAAAGCCGAAAAGTCGGAACATTTCCTCGGACCAGTACTGGATCTCGCGATTAGTGCCGTCAATGGCACAACTGCCTGTCAGGGTGAGCTTCTGCGCTTCCGCCAGATAAGCTTCGCTGCGCCGCAGAAGCTCCTGTGTCAGCTTAGGTTCAATGGCGACTCCCGCCAAACGACTCATCTGTTCGATGATCTCCTGGTCGCGCTGACTGGGGCGTCGAGGTGCGCGATAGTACATAGCGAAGGTTGCAATGACTTTACCTTGTGACGAGAAGACCGGCGTGGACCAACAAGCGCGCAGAGAATGGGCCAAAGCCAGGTCGCGATAGTTCACCCACAAGGGGTCGATTGCTGTGTCCTCCACAACGACCTGTTTGCCCAGGTAGGCGGCCGTTCCACAGGAAAACCCTGAGGGCCCAATCGCAGCGCCATCAATTGCATCGGTATAGGCTTTGGGAAGGCTGGGTGCGGCGCCATGCCGTAATCGACTTCCATCCAGTAATAAGATCGAGGTCAGAACGCCGCTGGCTTGTTCTTCTACAAGCCGGCACAACGCGTCAAGTATTTGAGCGAGAGAATCTCCTCTCGCGACCATCTCAAGGACCCGTTTCTCTCCTGCCAGCAAGGATACTGCGCGCTTGCGTTCCGTGATGTCGTTATTGGTTTCCAGATATCCAACCGGAGAACTTCTCTCGTCGCTCTGCAATGACCAGCGGCTCGCCACGACAATCTGACTGCCGTCCTTTTTTGTCTGTACAAGCTCGCCTTCCCACCGGCCTGCACGGAGCACTTCCGACACGATTTCGCTGTGTGGTGTTGGGAAAATCGTTCTCAGTAGGCCGTGAGTTACCTTGCCAATCGCTTCTTCCTCCGTCCACCCGTACAACTCTTGTGCCCCGGGATTCCAGTACTTAAGCATTCCATTCATATCGCAGACAAAGATGGCATCATGCGTCAGACTGAGCAGATTAGCTTGCTCGCGCAGAGTTTCTTCGGCCCGCTTGCGTTCCGTGAGATCGAGCACGAATGCTACACCTTGATTGCCCGTTTCATTGAAGGTCGCAGCCCCGATGAGCACGGGCACGCGGGTGCCATCTTTTCGGAAGTACTCCTTCTCGAAGGGTTGCAAGCTACCAGTCGCCTTTAGCTCTGGGACTCGCAGTTGTGCGTCGAGTTTAAGCCATTCAGGCGGTGTGAGGTCGGTCCACCGCAGGCGGCCCGTAGCGAGATCGTCCCGCTGGTATCCGATGATGCGCAGAAACGCATCATTCGCCTCAAGAATCCGACCTTCGAGGTCCCAAGTGAAGATCCCAGCGATGTTAGCCTCGACCAACCGCCTGATCTTCGCTCCGCGATCCTTGAGCTCACGCTCAGCACGGCGGAGCTCCGCCCTCTCATTGGCTTCGCGGAGCGCCCGGCGCACCGAGGGCACCAGGCGAGACAGTCGCGTTTTCAAGACGTAATCCGTCGCGCCGATCTTGAGAGCTTCGACTGCCACCTCTTCCCCCATCGTTCCCGAAACGAAGATAAACGGCAGGTCCGGCCGTTGCCGCAGTGTGATAGTCAACGCCGACAAGCCATCGAACGAGGGCAGTGCGTAATCCGCCAGGATCAGGTCGATTCCCCCCTGTTGTAGGGCCGCGAGGAAGCCGGACTCCGTCTCCACGCGGGTCACGTCGCAGGCAAGTCCGCCCATTTCGAGCGTGTCTTGCGCTAACTCCGCGTCGGCGACATCATCTTCCAGATACAGGATACCCACAGGAGAATTCATCGCTTTGTTTCAGCCCTTCCTGGCACTTCCGGGCGGGGCTTCGTTGATGACTGCCCAAAAGATGCCAAGCTGTTTGATCGCGTTCACGAACTCGTGGAAATCTACGGGCTTTACCACATACGCGTTGACCCCCAGTTTGTAGCTGGCCACCATGTCTTTTTCTTCGTGGGATGACGTGAGCACGACCACCGGAATCATCTTCAGTTTCTCGTCGACCTTGATCTGCTGCAGTATTTCGAGTCCGTCGACCTTCGGCAATTTCAGATCGAGAAGGAGAACCGCGGGATTCTCGGGGGCGCGTCGCATGAACTTGCCGCGGTAGTACAGATAATCAAGCGCCTGTTCGCCGTCGGTGGCGACAACGACCTCGTTCGCAAGATTGTATTCATCCAAGGCCGTTAGCGTAAGCTCAACATCTTTGGGGTCGTCTTCGACCAGTAAGATCCGTCCAAAAGAGTCCATGTATCAGTGAGCTCCTGTTCTGGAAAGTGAGAAGTAGAAGGTAGCGCCGCCTTCCACTTTGCCTTCCGCCCATACTCGGCCGCCATGGCGTTGTACTATGCGCTGAACCGTGGCCAACCCGATACCAGTGCCTTCGAAAGCCTCTTGCGGGTGAAGCCGTTGGAAAACGCCAAACAGCTTGTTGGAATATTTCATGTCGAATCCGACGCCGTTGTCCCGAACGAACAGCACCACGTGATCGTTCTGGTGGTCAGTGCATCCGATTTCGATTTCGGCCTGGGACCGTGCACGCGTAAATTTTACAGCGTTAGAAATCAAGTTGACCATAGCCTGCCGCAGCATCGACCGATCCCCATACCATTCGGGCAGTGAATCTATCTTCCAGACGATCTTGCGCTCGTTTGCATCCTGACGGACTTCGGCTATCGCGTCTTGAACGATCTGCTTCAGGCTAACCGTGGAATAGTGTGCCTCGGCACGACTGATTCGAGAAAACGCGAGCAGGTCGTCAATCAGGGTGCCCATCCGATTTGCCGCTTCCAGGATCACCGTTAGATAGCGCCTGCTCTTCTCATTGAGAGATGCGGCCGCGCTATTGCGCAGAAGCTCCGCAAAACCTGCCATATGGCGGAGGGGCGCACGCAGGTCATGCGAGACGGAATAAGCAAACGCTTCCAGTTCCTTGTTGATGGCTTCGAGTTCCGTTGAACGCTTCGCAAGCTCCTGATTGAGACTTTGGATTTCTTGCTCCCTGCGCTTGCGCACAGTGATGTCATTGTTCGTTTCCAGGACGGCAATAGGCTGCTCCCGCTCGTCTCTGCGCAAGGACCAACGACTCGCCACGATTACCTGGGTTCCGTCCGCTTTCGTGTGCTTGAGTTCGCCTTCCCAACGCCCGGTCCGTAGGAACTCTGCCTGGATGTCGTCGAGCGGTGACGGAAAAACGGTCCGCAGAAGTTCATGAGAGATCTTTCCAATCGCCTGCTCTGGCGTCCACCCGTACAACTCCTCAGCCCCTCGATTCCAGAACCGAATGCTGTCACTCATATCACGGACGAAAATCGTGTCATGGGTGAGATTGAGCAGGCTGCTTCGTTCCGACACTTCGATTTCGAGTTTTTCGCGAGCTTGAAGAAGATCTGCCTCGACGCGCTGTCGAACAGAGCTAAACCAGCTGACTAGCCATGCGAATAAGGCAAAAAGAATAAAGTAAGGGATATCAGAACGTGAGATGTAAAGCGTGTGAGAAGGTTCTATGAAAAAGTAAGCGAAGCTTATGCATGAGAGTAGAAGCGCCAGCATGGCAGCCCCAGTCCCTCCATACCAGGCGGCCACGGCGATGGCAAACAGGAAGAGCGTTATGTTGCGGAGCCGTAAGCGCTCGATGAGAAGCGCCCCGCCGAGCGCCACGGAGACGGAAAGCACTGCGAGACCGTAGCGTAGGACGGGGGACTGGGCATTCCGTAATTGGAACTTCGACCGGGCCATGGCCCCTTCACTTCGACACTTTGCGCCATTTATCGGCGCCAAGTATAACGCGTTTCGTCCCATCGGTGTTGATGGTGCCAAAAAAGGTCGAGGTGGGTTGAGATGCGCATTCCCATCGACAGCGGGGCGAACCATTCGATTGTGGAATCGCACGGCGGCCATTTGTGGGCTGCCGACAACCCTCCGCGCGGCGCAAGATTTTGTTTCACATTACCTACCAACGGCGAGACACGCGACTCAGTTGTGTCGGGAGATCGTACTGGACCCGCTGACGGCCTTCACGCCAACAACCCGCACAACGAGAGCTTCAACCGCCGATAGCTTTCCACGACCGAGAAAATCGCTGCGACCTTGGGTCCCGCCTGTGGGCTTCCTATGCGGATCCAGTTCTTGCGACCCAGAGCCACAGGACGCATCGAATTCTCCGCCAGATTATTGCTCAATTCAAGTTCAGAACATTCCAGAAAGCGCGTAAGTTTCCTCCACAGTGTGAGCGGTCTTGGCATGCCAGTTGCTTTCACAATCGTCAGAAGAAGCCGAAGTCATCAAATGCGGTCGTGGGCGAACGCGGGACGTAGGCCCCGCCTAGGTTAGACGATGGCGATGCGGCAGATGATGGAGGATGTCATGGCGAAAGTGATTAAGTTTTACATTCCAGATTCGTTTCCGAAAAAAGTTAGCTGCATAGCTCGCACCGAACCCGGGGAAGTGATTGAGTTTCGGTTACCTCGTGGAAAAGGGGTTGGCGATGCAGTTCGCGAACCGGCAGCAGGTGGCCCACACACGAAAGAGGGTGCGATCCCGATGTGGACTTTTTGCATTTGAGCAGGCTAGGTCCTCGTACGAGCAGTCATCGCCGGCTATTGCGAAATTGCCGATGATTGTCGCGTCGCCGTGTTTGGGTACTGTTGCAGTGTTCGCTCTCCCAGATAGGTCGCCAATCTTTCCCACATCTTCCTACGCAGCTGAACTTGTTAAAGTCGAGTTCAATGGCTCCGCCGCATTCGGGACAGATGCAGTTCACGATGGCAGATCTCACATGCGCGTTTGATTGAATTGAGCTATCCATATGCAACTCCTCATGAAGATAAAAGATCCGCCTTCCACGAGGTCAGTCAGTGCACAACATCTACGCCGTGCTCGATCTCTGCGGATTACTGTTGGCGACTGTGCCTGGATCGCTTCACACTTTCGCGGGTGCTCTTCTCAATCACTTCCTTGAGCCTCACACGAGCTCTTGCGAGCCGTGCCTTTACTGTTCCCTCTGGCACTCGCAGGAGATGTGCAGTTTCGCGAATGCTGAAGCCCTCGACGGCGCGCAGTTGAAAGGTTCTGCGCAAAGCGGGCGAGAGCCGGGAGGTTGCATCAGCGAGTGTTTCCGCAATTTCTCGCTTGCGATATACCTCTTCGGGATCGGGTCGAGTGTCTGACACCGTGTCCACTACGGAAATATTCTGCTCCCCAACGGTTTCGTCCAAAGCGATTTGCACTGGCGACAAACGCCGACGTAACTTCATGCGTGCGGAATTAATGACGATCGTCGTCAGCCACGTGGACATCTTGGCTCGCCCTTTGAACTGGTCTACGTGTGTCAAGGCTGACAACAAAGCATCCTGAACTGCATCCTCCGCGTCAGCTGCGTTGCTCAGATGACCCAGCGCGATTCGACGAAAGCGAAGCGAGTGGCTAGTGATAACGTCTGTTAGCTCCTGCATTCTTCTCTGATCACACTCGACCGCAACTGCTTCTGGATTGATTTCTATCGCCGTGGTCGCCATAGATGGAACTCGTGGTCACCTGTTGAATGCATGCCGGGTTCCATTAACGCTCAGCAAGTGTCGTTTGTTTCGTCGCTAAGGATTCGCGAACTCCGCCACGCACTTTCAAGCGTCATCGACCTTTCAAAGACCTGCAGGTTCTAAGCCACGACGACGCGATTTCGTTTCTTCAACGCACCCCGGTGACTTGCCTGCGTTGCTATCGCGACACGCGACTTCGGGACGACACGTAGCGGCAGCGGAACTCGATCAATAACCGAGCAGACCTGCGGTGATGCCGGCTAGAAACGTCTGTTTCTCGAAATGGCAACGGGCATGCAATGAAGTGGAATTGAGGCTAAGAGCACAGAAGGTGAGAACTGAAATGAAGAGGTTTGAACCGCTCAGCGTTCTAGCGCCTGGGTTGGCAGAAGCAAGCGTCTGATTGCAGTCGGGAGTGCAGGCAGGCCTTTGGTTCTCTTTGGTTCAGTTGTACGCTCCCCGCAATCAATGCCAGGAGCGTGGCCCTCTAAACATCGCGCTGTTTTGGAGTGCTGCCGTAATCGTCCTTCTCGGATGCACACAGTTGGAAAATCGCAGCGCCCTCGCCTCCGCTTCGGTACGCCTGCACTTTGTGATTCAGTGCGTCACATAGTTAATTCCGAACGCTCATTGAACTCATCCATGACTCGTTGCCGCCGCGGTTGGTAAATCCCGAGCTTCTTCATCTTGGAGACTAAGGTTGTACGTTTAAGACCGAGGCGCGCCGCTGCACCAAACGGTCCTCCAATCACCCAAGCTGTGGCCTCGAGCGCCTGCAAAATCAGAGCTCGTTGCGAATCCATGAATGCGCTGTTTGAAAGAGTCGTGGCGCCCGCATCCTCCTTTTTTGATCTAGGCAGCGGGTTCGGAAGCACTCCGTTATCCGAGCGAATAACAGCCCGCTCAATGAGGTTTTGCAATTCTCGAACATTCCCAGGCCACGAGTACGCTATCAGGGCATTCATCGTTGCCTGAGGTATCTGGTCAATGTGCTTACCCATGCGTCGGGCAAATACCTCGACAAAATGCGAGACCAAAGGTTGTATGTCTTCTCGGCGTTCTCGCACGGCTGGAACCAGGACAGGGAAAACATTCAGCCGATAATATAGATCACTGCGGAACTCATTCCGACTGACCATCTCCGTGAGATCACGATGTGTGGCTGCAATGAGGCGGACGTTGATCTGATGTGTCCGGCCGCTTCCAAGCCGCTCGAACTCCTTTTCTTGCAGAACCCGGAGCAGCTTTGGCTGTAACGCCAGAGGAATATCTCCGATTTCATCAAGAAACAGTGTTCCCGTATCCGCCATTTCGAAGCGGCCAATTGTTTGTGCCGCGGCCCCCGTGAAGGCACCCTTCTCGTGGCCAAATAACTCACTCTCCAAGAGATCGAAGGGGATAGCAGCGCAGTTAAGCTTCACGAAGGGGCGCCCGCAGCGCGGGCTCAGATTGTGAATGGCATGGGCGATCAACTCCTTCCCCGTTCCGGTTTCTCCCAGAACCAACACAGTGGAATCGGTCGGTGCTACTCGTTCCACTTCCAGCAGTGCCGATTTCAGAGCAGGGCTATGGCCGATGATTTCTTCAAATCTACACTCAGGGCGATTGTGATCATTTTGCGGAACTCTGTTGTATTCCATAATTCACCCCACATTCGATAACTCATCTCACCGGGATCTCCTGTAAACCAGGAATTAAAGCGAAATCACGTGATCCGCACATCTGTGGACTCGTTGGTCACTTGGCCATCGCAGTGCCGTCATCCTGCCGCAAGGCTGCACGAATGATCTGGAGCAGGAGTTCGTCACTGAACGGTTTGCCTAGGAATGCGACCGCACCAGCTTGCAATGCTTGCTGACGCGATTCTTTGTTGTCATGAGCTGTGATGAAAATGATAGGAATCTTGTAGCCTGCGGCGGCAAGATGGCTTTGGAGTTGTAGCCCATTCATGTCCGGCATCTGAATGTCAATGATGAGACAGGATGTCTCGTGCAGCTGGCCAGACTTCAGGAAACTTTCGGCAGATTCGAAGGCCGTTGCGTGGAAGCCAAAAGACTTGATAAGTAACGTTGTTGTCCTGCGGATGGACTCGTCGTCGTCAACTAGCGATATGAGATTCTTTCTTACTCCCAATTGTCCCCTTAAAGCTGAATGAATGGTTTGAAGTAAAGTCTCGCCAGTGAACGGCTTGCCCAGGAATGCGACAGCGCCAGCTTGCAAGGCACGCTGACGCGATATTGTATCGTCGTAAGCGGTGATAAAAATGATTGGAATCTTGCAGCCTAGCCCAGCGAGATGGCTTTGAAGTTGTAGGCCACTCATGCCGGGCATTCGGACGTCAACGATGAGACAGGATGTCTCATGCAGCTGGCCAGAGTTCAGGAAAAGTTCCGCCGATTCGAACCCTGCCGCTCGAAACCCAAGAGACTCAATCAGCAGCGTTGTGGTCCGGAGGACGGATGCATCGTCGTCAACAACCGAGATTAAATTCTTTGACATACTCAGCTCCAACTGAAGTGACATTATTCCTGGCGGGCAAAGAAATCTATTGGGTTGTGGTATTTCTAGATTGGCAAAAAGGAGGATGCTCGTAAGCTTTGGCTTACGAGGCTTTTTCCAAAGGAGCTTTGACCTTCTCGATCATTTTTATCAATTCCGCGAGAGATGCAGCTTGCATCTTCTCCATCGCCCGGCTGCGCTGGACCTTTACGGTGCTTTCCGCGGTTCCGAGTTCAGCAGCGATTTGTTTGTTGAGCATTCCCGCAACGACCATGGAAACTACCTCCTGCTCGCGAGAAGTCAACGAGTCGAAGCGCTGCCGAAAATCCGCCACTTGCTCGTCGTGTTTGCGCCTGGCACGGTCCCGATCAAGTGCCACGCGAACAGCGTCTAAAAGATCCTGGTCACGAAATGGCTTGGTAAGAAATTCGACCGCTCCGGCTTTCATAGCACGAACGCTCATAGGAATGTCGCCGTGGCCGGTAAGGAAAACTATTGGGATACAAATGTTTCGCGTCGCAAGCTCTCGTTGGAAATCGAGTCCGCTCAATCCCGGAAGCCGGACATCCAATACAAGACAACTAGGAATATCAGGAGGCTCCTTCCGCAGAAAGCTGTCAGCTGAGTCAAAAGTTTCGGCCTGCAGCCCCACTGTGCTTAACAGGAACTTGAGCGAGGAACGTACCGATGGATCATCGTCTATAACAAAAACTAAGGAAGCTGCGGTCATGAAGGACTCTCGCCAGCTACTGGCAGCGTAAATGAAAACACAGCACCGTGAGGCGAGTTGGTTGTGGCCCATAGACGTCCGCCGTGACTCTCAATGAGTGAGCGACTAATGGTCAACCCCATACCCATACCGTTTGCCTTTGTTGTAAAGAACGGTTTGAATAAACGATCTGCTTCTAAACCGAGGCCTGCGCCTGAGTCGCGTACCCCCACCAGTACGTCGCCAGATTCATCGATCCGGGATTCCACACCGAGTACTCTTGATTGATTAGTGGCTCCAGTCATGGCTTCAATGCTATTCATGATCAAGTTCAATAAGACCTGTTGTAGCTGAATACGATCAGCCCTCACGAATGGCAAAGTTTTCGCCAATTGACACTCGACCAAGACTTGATTCTTGTGAAGCTCATGGCCGGCTAGAGCCAGCACCTCCTGAATCACCTCGTTTGCGTCCAGTTCGGTCTTCTCGACCGGTGCTTTCTTGATGAATCCGCGGATCCGAGCTATAACAGCGCTGGCCCGAGTGCCATCGGCAACGATTTCTTCCAAAGCCCGGCGCAAGACTTCAGGTTCGAGGCTACGGTTTGCGAGCAGTCTCAGGCACGCACTGCCGTTGTTCGTAACGGCAGTCAAGGGTTGATTGACTTCGTGGGCTATCGATGCTGCCAGTTCTCCCATCGTCGTCAACCTTGAAACACGCGCAAGCTCTGCCTGGGTCATCTGCAAAGCTTGTTGAGCTTCTCTCCAGTCATGCAGATCCACGACTGTTCCGAACCATTTGATAACTCGACCGCCTTGATCTCGCAGCGGTAAAGCCCTCGAAATGCACCAACGATATGCTTGATCCGCTGCTCTCAGGCAGCGAAATTCTTGCTGAAACGGTTCGCCACTGGAAACTGCGCCCGTCCAAGCCCGAGACATACTTTCAATGTCATCCCGGTGGACGGTCTTCATCCAGCCAGCGCCTCGCACCTGTTCCGCCGATAATCCCGTGTAGTCCAGTGCGCGCTGGTTGCAATAGTCAACTGCTCCGTCCGGTTCAGCGCTCCAAAGCATCTGTGGAATGGTCTCCGTGAGTTCACGGAGACTGCGCTCGCTTGCCCGCAACTTCTCTTCCGCGTTTTTTCTTGCACTGATATCGCGGATGAAACCGGTAAATACCTTATGGCCGTCTCTGGTCAGTTCACCAAAGGAGACCTCCACCGGAAATTCCTCGCCATTTTTCCGTAATGCAGTGAGTTCTGTGCCTTGCCAGTTGATGTGCCGCTGGCCCGTAGCCAGATAGCGCCTGAAACCAGTCTCATGCAACTTGCGCATGAATTCCGGCATTAACACAGTCAATGACTTCCCGATCAATTCCGTCGGATCGTAACCAAAGATTCTCATAGTGGCGGGATTCGCAAATCGAATTGCGCCATTCTCATCCATTGTGACTACGGCGTCACTTGCCGTTTCTAGCACCAGCCGATGGCTCTCTTCGATGTAGCGGCGCGATGCCTCTTCCCGTTTACGTTCAGTAATGTCCGTGACAATTCCGCCGATCCCATAGGTCTCACCATCAGCGTTGAACAGGGGAAACTTCTGGGCAATACTCGTATGCTCCCCGTCGTTCTGGATTGTGACGTGCTCAAACTCTATCGGTACGCCCGCTTCCAGCACCTGTCGATCACTTGCTTGAAAAGTAGCAGCTTGTTCCGCTGGAAAAAGTTCATCGTCGGTCTTACCGTTGATGTGTTCTTCTGTGATACGTCGGATCCGCTTGAACTCCCGGTTGGCGTAAAGATATCGGCCCTCCCGATCCTTCAAGAAAATCATGTTGGGGCTGTTTTCAAAAAACACCTGCAGCTGGATTTCGCTTTGTCGCTGCTTAGCCTCAGCCTGTTTGCGGTCGTTGATGTCTTCGCAAGCAATCAAAGTGCGCAATGACGAGTCGCCGCCTTGATTGGGCGGAATAGCTAGAGCTTTTCGGATTAAGAACCAATGATATTGGCCGTCAGCGCGACGGATGCGCGCTTCAGTCGCGAAGGGTTTTCCGGTTGACAGACTGGCGTTCCACTCTTCAGCGAAGCCGCGAACATCGTCAGGGTGAATGGCGGTTTGCCAGCCTGAACCCCTCAGTTGCTGCAATGAGCCGCCTGTATATTCTTGCCAAGCCCGGTTCGCAAACTCGACACAGCCGTTGGGCAGTGCGCACACCACCATTGCGGGAATCGTCTCAGTCAGCATTTGCAGATCTAGCGGTTCGCTAGTCTGGGCGGCTGATTGTGCTTCAGCAGTCATGTTTTGCAGGCGCTACGCCGCTATGCTTTTGTTGTCTGTCGCGTAGTACGGGTTGTTCCGCAACGCGCCACGGCAAACAGCGAGAGGGTGGGTTCCAAATCCCCCATCTAGAACAAGACGACCCGAGACTGTATTTACATCGTACATGCACACGATTACGCACGGATAGCGAAGCGCGAGAGCGGTCGCACCGTTCTCAAGGTCAACTATCTCGTCCGCGCCTCTACCCGGCAACTGAGCCTGGCCCATTCCAAGGTTGCCCAAGTACCTGATCGCGGTTGCCCCCTTGGCTACAGCATCAGAAAAGGCAGCGTCGATTCCCGCTAGTGTCTCCGAGGCAGAAGATTCGCGGCGCAAAATGACGAGTCGCCGCTCCTGAAGGATACGACCAAGGCCATAGCCTCTCGTCCGCAGAATCTCTAAAACGCGCTCGTTCGCTTCGTTATGGCCGAAAAGAACGCAATACTCGGATTCGTCCGCGATCCCGAGCTCGAGAAAGCGAACTCCGCGCTCGAATTCGGCGTCAGTGTGCCAGAAATGGATCAGGTGGCTGCCGAGTCGGACTTCATCGTCGGTAATGCCAAGTGCGATTTTGGCGAGAGAGCCTTTCATGAGACTTCACCATGGCTGAGAGTGTAGGTTCGGCAAAGCAGGGCGTTGCCGGTTGACTTCCAATTTTCGGAGAATCCCCACACGCGCTTATCTTAGACCGGCTACAATGCCAAGGCAATCCTTCCGCCCGCTGGTCCAAACAGGCCGGAAATCATGGAGAGTGATGAACGCTTTGAAATCCCAAGAAGTTGACGGCTCGAGAGCCGCAATTCGTTCTTGCAATTCGTTGGGTTGAGCTCTCAACGATATAAGGTATTCGGAAAGCTGGCGTCTTCGATGGCGACTGGATGCACTGATGTCGTGTCCGTATCAAAGTTCAAGTTTCACGCGACGGAGCAGCTGGGCGTTGAGCGCCACAATAATCGTGGAGAGATTCATCGCTAGTGCGCCCACGCTCATGGGAGGATCAATTCTCCAGCGGATAAACATCCCAGCAGCGGCCGGAATTGCAATCAGGTTATAGCCCGTCGCCCACAGTAGATTCTGCACCATCTTTCGGTAGGTGGCTCGTGACAGCTTGATCGCGCGGACAACATCACGCGGGTCGCTGCGCACAAGAACAATTCCGGCAGACTCCACTGCAACATCCGTGCCAGCGGCAATGGCAATTCCAACATCCGCCGTCGCAAGTGCCGGCGCATCGTTCACACCATCGCCAACCATCGCAACTGTCTTGTTTTCGGCCCGGAACCGCTCGACCGCGGCCGCCTTATCAGCAGGTAGAACCTGTGCCGCGACATCATCAATTCCGAGTCGCTTGGCAACCGACTCTGCGACCGCCTGGGAGTCCCCTGTGATCATCGCCACGCGGACGCCGAGTTCGTGCAGGGCGGCTACTGCATCGGCAGACTCGGGGCGAATCTCGTCTTCGACTGCGAGTACGCCGATCACAGCGTCGCGTCGAAGGACATAGAGAACTGTTCGTCCTTCGGACGCCCAGATACTGAGGGCCTTATCGAGTTCTGGCGGAATAGTGGCCTTCGTGTCGGCAAGTAGTCTTGGGCCTCCCACGGCCACACTCTGACCGTTAACAGTCGCCTGTGTCCCCCGCCCCGGCAATGCTTCGAAGCCAGACGCTGACTCTGGCCTGATGCCACGACGACCCGCGCCGCTAACAATGGCTCTAGCTATGGCGTGCTCGGAGTCCGCTTCCACCGCCGAGGCTAGCGCCAGCATTTCTCTTTCATCCACATTTGTGACAGCCGCAGCTCCCGTAAGCACTGGAGCCCCGCGGGTAAGAGTTCCCGTTTTGTCGAAGATCACTCCATCCAAATCGTGTGCCAGTTCGAGTGCCAGGCGATCTTTCACGAGCAAACCATTTCGTGCACCGAGCGATGTTGAAATCGCAATCACAAGAGGAATTGCAAGCCCCAGTGCATGCGGACAGGCAATAACGAGTACTGTGGCTGTTCGGATGAGTGCGTATTCTCTGTCACCCGCCAGCCACCAGCAGGCAAACGTCAGGATTCCCGCTGCGACGGCAACGTAGAAAAGAAGTGCGGCCGCGCGGTCGGCCAGAGCTTGGGTTCGCGACCCGGAAGCCTGCGCGGCGTCGACCAGCCGCATAATGCCGGAAAGTGCCGTCTGTTCCCCGACTGCCTTCACTCGCAATCGGAGGCTACCACCTTCGGCAACGGTTCCACCCACTACTGCGTCACCTGGCGCTTTCGGAATCGTTCGCGACTCACCAGTGATTAGAGACTCATCGACATCGGCCGTGCCCTGCACCACGATACCATCCGCGGGCACACGAGATCCGGGCCGTACGAGGACGACATCACCGATTCGCAACTCTGCAAGAGGCACTTTTTCTATCCCTTTCTCCGTTATCCGCTCAGCCATGTCTGGCAGCAACGCGGCCAGTGCATCGAGAGCCCCTCGGGCTTGCGCAGTGGCCTTCATCTCTAGCCAGTGGCCGAGAAGCATTACTGTGATCAGGGTTGAGAGCTCCCACCAGACATCAACTTCGAAAAAGCCGAGAGTTGCCGCAACGGAGGCAGTAAAAGCAACCACGAGTGCCAGGCTGATCAAGCTCATCATGGCCGGCTGGTGAGCGGAAAGCTCCGGCCAGGCACCCTTAATGAAAACGCTGCCTCCGTATACCAAGATGACGGTTCCCAGAATGGCGGGAATTAACTGCGATCCGGGAAAAGTAGGTGCGTGATAGCCAAGCCAATGCTGTACGTCACTCGACCAAAGGACCGCCGGAAGTGTAAGTGCCAGGCTTAGCCAAAACTTGTCCCGAAACTTGGCTACGTGCCCGGTATGCTGATCGCGGCGCGAACGCGCACCTACATTTCTCGGAGGCTCGTCGTGATAGCCGTGATTCTCGAGCGCAACAGCGTGATTCGAATGGCCATATTTGAAATTGGTTTCCATATTCAGCGCTATCTTTTTCTTAGTCATGGATCGTGCTCCTTCTTCCGTTTTTCTCGCGGCCGGACCTGCCGACCTTGCCTACGCGGCGAATTTTCTTCGAACCCTTTCGCGAGCAAGCCAATGTTTCGCGGCCTGAATATCATCCTCCCCGAGTTCGCGTCCGCCCTGGTGCCATGAAATAGTGACATCGGCGCCACCGCTCTCGAAAAGGGCTGCCCAGTTCTTCAGGCTGGCCTAACGGAATCAGCGGATCTAGGCGGGCTGCGCCGATAAACACCGAAAGATGGCTAAAATCCCTAATCAGATCGGGCACCAGGGGTACCATCACTCGGAAAAGAACTGCACCAGCAAGGTAGTGCGGGTGAAGCAGAATCAAACTGGCGCCGAGGGTCGCACCGTTGGAATAACCAACGACAATCAGCCTTCGTTGCTGAAACCATATCGTTCCGAAGCGATAAATTGTGCCAGCTCTTCCGTCCTGGAATTGACGGCTCCGACACCAGCCTCGGTGAACCGTCGAAATGATGAAGGCATGCCGTTCTCCAAGACCTTGACCCGTAGTCCGAGGAGCGCGGCACCAGGCCATAGTTCATTTCCCACGGGTAGAAGCACATTCTTGTCGCCTCCAGTTCCGTGCAGAGCAGAAGTGTCATCGCGGCTGGCTTTTGTGTCTACTGGTCGTGGAGGTATTCCGTGGCTGCTCGCTCGGCGGATGGTAAAGTGCTTGGCCTGATTCGCAATGCGCGTTTCAAGAGGGCCGGGTTCTTGCAGCGCCGTCAACCTGAACTGCATCATTCCAACCCCGATTAGCACCACACCAGATGCAAGCATCGTCCAAATGATTCGCGACCCCATTAGGTTCTCTTCCGCGGCAGGTTACAAGCCGGAGTGTGCAGAGCTCTTCTCTGCAACTGAGAGACCGAACCAGAGAATATAAAGCTGGTCAAAGAAGTGGGCGGGTCCGGCGGCCGGGTCGGATCGTCTGGTCCGCATTGACTGTCGTCGGGCAATAGTCCACAGCCATGGATTGGGGAAGCCTGAATCCGCAATCAACGTGGCCGGCTCGCGAGGCGTCTGGAACACAAATTTCTATAAGGCCAGCGTAGCAACGGAAATCGCCTAATCCAATTCGTGGTGTCGCCATAACAACGCGGAGGCGGTACAGAGTCGCTATTACGTCACGGCCGCTACTTGCACATGCCCTCATCACAATCGCGGTGAATTCATGCTCGCCGCCATTCACGCACGCTTGATAACGCGTCGCGAAGCGAAACGAGATTGCGAGTTTTCGCCGTGAAACCGGTTTGGAACATCGTTTGCTGATACGTGCTACGCAGCGGCATGCGCTACGGGGAACGCATCGTGAGAAGAAACACGATCTCGACGATCGGCAACAATGAGTCGCTCCGCAACAGCACGAGGAGCTCACTTGAGTCTTCCAGCTATGCAACCATCGCTTTTGAATCGGCAGAGGCCTTTGGGGGCGGCTCCAAATACTTCCCATTCTGGCGAATGCCACTCTGGCCGTTCACACCGATTCGATTGTTTGAGCAGGAGGAGGAGTAAATGTCGATTCGCATTGCATCGCTCGTTCTTGCGCTTGTTTTTTTGACTGGCCAACAGCCGATCAATTCTCAATCAGTGAGCAGCCACAACGGCTTTGATCTTGTCGACAAGACGGGAAACATTCGCAAGCCGGCTGATTTTAGAGATCTCTATCAGGCGCTTGGAGTGTATACACCGGTCGATCTCAACAACAACACCGAGATGCACTACACGTACGCGCCGCCAGGGACAGCTGAGTATTACCGCAAGAATGGAAAGTTCGCGGACGGAACCGTATTGGTTAAAGAGGTGTTTGCAACTGATCACGCGCAACTGACGACCGGTGACGCACATTGGGCTACAGGAACGAAAGTGTGGTTCGTCATGATCAAAGACGACAAGGGACGCTATCCCGGCAATCCGCTGTGGGGCGATGGATGGGGATGGGCCCTTTTCAAATCCGATGCGCCTGATAAACAGGTTGCAACTAACTACAAAAAAGACTGCCTGGGTTGTCATGTTCCAGCTCAGTCAACCGACTGGGTGTACGTGCAAGGTTACCCGGTCCTCAAATCGAAGTAAGCAGAAGGCTCTAAAGAAACTCGGTTCTGTAAACGCTTCACAAGGAGAATTGCAATGCAAAAGTATCTGTTGCTGATCATCGTTGGACTGGGACTGACCGCCTCAGGCGTGTACCTGCTGGTCGCGAAACCGGTGGCGGCTGCCCAGAATGAACAGTCGAGCGCCGTGTTCGATGCTGATGGCAAGTTGGAGTTGCCAACCGGTTTTCGCAAGTGGGTTTTTGTGGGGGCCCCCTTAACGCCCAACGGCCTCAATGATGGAAAGGCGAACTTTCCTGAATATCATCACGTGTACGTCGAGCAGAAAAACGTCGATGCGTATCTAAAGACAGGCGAGTTTCCAGAAGGAACGGTCATCGTAAAAGAACTGACCCGGGTTCTTAACCCGACTTTTCCAGACGGCTCTCGTAAGGAGCCTTCTGGACGCGGGTACTTCAATGGCGAGTACAACGGCATCGACTTGACAGTAAAAGACAGTAAGCGCTTTGCAAAGACCAACGGCTGGGGCTTCTTCACTTTTGGGCATCATCCAATGCCGTATGACAAGACCGCAGCTGAGAAGTCCGTGACCGAATGTGCCGGATGCCACATCGCCAATGTCGCCGCCACAGAAATGACATGGATTCAGTTCTATCCATTACTTCGTGACAAAAAAGGATATTAGGTGCCGAGATTTCTGTCAGCGTGGCTGAGTCGCGCAAAAAATCGAATTCAATTTGAAAGGACAAAAAAGGAGATGAATATGCCAAAAGATATGGGTATGTCGAAAGAAATGGGGATGTCAAGAGAGATGGGCATGAACGGCCATGGTGGCCATCTCTACATGCAAACCAATGAGGTCAAGAACGCGATCATTCACTACCATCGCTCCGCCAACGGCACGCTCACAGAGGTAGAACGTGTCGCCACCGGCGGTGCAGGTTCGGGGACTTTCAAGCCGATCAGCGGCCAAGAGAGCGCGCCCAACTCCTTTGAAGGCGCGGGTAGCGTCATCCTCTCACCAGATCGCAAGTTTCTGTTTGCCACAAACGGCGGGGACAATTCGGTTTCCAGCTTCGCCGTGGGCGATCAGGGCAGGATCACACTAATCGACACCAAGCCGACGGGGAACGCCGTGGAAGGAAAGAGCGGTACTGCCAAATCGCTGGCATATTCTCCCTCGAAGGACATGCTTTACGTGGTTCACTCCTTCGGACCCGACCATATCCGGCTCATGTCGGTCTCCAGTGATGGCAAGCTTACGCCCCGCATGGAGCGATACACGGCGAATACACCGGAGAAACCACACCGTGTTCCAACTATGGGTGTGCTCTCGCCAGATGAGAAATTTCTCCTTGTCGGCACCACGTTTGATCTGCCCATTGCGATCTCCGGCACTTATCCGGACGGTTCACCCATTCTCTGGGTGCCTGGTCCAGACGGCAAACCCCGGTCCGTCGCTTCGAATGCGCCAGATCCCGACGGCATCGTTATATTCCGCGTGAACGCAAACGGCACGCTCGGCGACCCCTCCTTCCAGGATGGAGGAGGCGGTTCTCCGTTCTACATCGCGTTCCTGCATAACAGGCCGGATACGTTCATCATCGGATATGCCGTCGGCGATGGAGTGGCCTTGGGCAGAATCGACGAAAACGGCAGAATTGGCGTCGACAAGGTCGTACCGATCAACACAAGGCGAGGCGCGATCGCTGAACTTTGCTGGCTGTCCGTCTCCCCCGATGACCGACGCTTATACGCTACGGTTTTCGGGTACAGCGACATCACCACCTTCCATATCGACGGCCTCGAGATCAGAGTCGCGAAGGATCCTGCGTGCCCCGAGGTCGAGGGCGATGGCACCTTCAGGGGGCTTTGTGGAGACGTCAGCAGTGGACCGAGCGACAGCTGGATTTCTCCGGATGGTGAATACCTGTATCAGATCTATGGGAATGCGTCGAAGTTGGTGGGGTACGCCACGAAACCGGATGGCTCGCTGGAGGAGGTGACCAGCGTCGCGATCCCGTACAACAGCCCGGAGGGTTTGGCGGGATTCTGATTTCCCCAACGGGGCACTGCGAGCGTGCCGCGGTGGCTTACGAATTGCAGTTTAACTACGTGACGGGGCGCGGAAGGCCGAAGCCTTCCGCGCTCCCATAAGTCGCTCGTTCAGTACACACAAGGTGCCATGATGCCGAAATCACGACTCTCGTTCACACTGATTGCTATCGCTGCTTCCACTGTTATTTTTACGGCTGTTGGATCGGCTCAAGCGCCAACCACGCAGACGAAGAAAGCTGCTGGCGGCCATCTCTACATGCAAACTAACGAGGTAGAGAACGCCATCATCCACTACCAACGGTCTGCGAACGGCGCGCTTGCCGAGGTGGAACGTGTCGCGACCGGCGGGGCCGGTTCTGGGGAACTGAGCCCCATCTACCACATTAACCGGCCGAACGACTTCGAGGGCGCGGGTAGTGTCATTCTCACGCCGGATCGTCGCTTTCTGTTCGCTACCAACGCCGGCGACAATTCCGTCTCCAGCTTCGCGGCAAATAAGGAAGGCCGTCTCACGCTGCTGGACGTGAAGCGGACGGGGAACACACAAAGCGGTGGCGTTAAATCGGTGGCCTATGCCCCATCGAGTCGCACACTTTTCGTGGTGCACACGTTCGGTCCCGACCATCTCCGACTCATGTCGGTCGACGGCGAAGGCAAGCTTACGCCGCGCCCGGAGCGATACTCGGTGAACACGATGGACTGGCCCAATCGTGTGCCAACGATGGCCGTGCTCTCTCCCGACGGGAAACTCCTCTTTGTCGGCACCACGTTCGACGAGTTGCCCAGTAGAAAAAATCCGGACGGCTCACTGATTCTCTGGATCCCGCACAAAGACGGAGCACTGCACGTCATCGCTTCGAATGCACCGGACCCCGACGGCATAGTCGTATTCCCAGTGGGCGAAGACGGCGCACTCGGCGGGCCCTCATTTTACGACGCCAGAGGCGCTTCTCCCTTCTACATCGCCTTCCTGCACAACCGGCCGGATACCTTCGTCGTCGGATATGCCGTTAGCGACGGAGTATCCATCGGCAAGGTCGACGCTAACGGCAAAATCATGGTCAGCGCACCCGTAACGCTCGACACGAGCGCGGGCAGGCCCTCTGAACTATGCTGGCTCGCAGTCTCCCCGAATGACCGATGGGTGTTCACGACGAACTTTGGTTACAGCGACATCAGCAGCTACCGCATCGACGGCAACGTGCTCTCTATAGCGAAGGATCCCGCGAGCCCGAAGGTCCCTGGAGATGGCACTTTCCGAGCAATCAATGGAGTGGTCAGCAGCGGCCCCAGCGATAGCTGGCTTTCGCCCGATGGCGCCTATCTCTACCAGATTTACGGCAATGCGTCGAAACTTGTGGGCTACGCGACCCAGCCGGACGGTTCGCTGAAAGAGATCACCAGCGTGAAAATTCCCTACAACAGCCCGGCGGGGCTGGCGGGGTTCTGATTCCGTTCAAAGGGGGCGCAATGATCCAGTTCAGTCATGTGGCCTCGCGCGAAGAAAATCTGCCGCAACGGACGCGCTGCAGGTACTTCCGCGAAACGATTGAATTGGGGAGCAGTAAGCGTCATCCAGAGAGCGTTACCAATAGCCGCGGGCAGTTAGACCGCGGACAGGCGATGCCATGCAGCAGCGGCGGGGCATCGCCACATATCTATCAAAGAAAAATGTATTATTGTGTCGTTCGCGCCCAGCGGACCAGTTGGTGCAAGCCGATGTTCGACGCGATGTCACCATCCGATGTCACCGACGAATTGAGTCTTTCTCGTACGCCAGATGTGAGTAAGGAGCGTCCGTCGGATCGGGATCTGCAGCGTGCGGACGGATGCGGCCGGATCGTATTGAGTGCTTCCGAAAACGGTACCCGGATCGAAGACGTCTTTGAACGGTCTCCGATTCGCATCATGTTCCCAAGAACCGAACATCGCGCGGTGCAAGAGGCTGTACTAATCAATACTGCAGGAGGCATTGCGGGCGGCGACCAGCTCGAGTGGTCTGTCACCGCGCTCCCGCAGGCCTCGATTGCCGTGACTTCACAGGCTGCGGAAAAGGTCTATCGGGCGTTGTATGAACCAGCGCACGTTGTGACCAGGCTGAGAGTAGAGGAGTCCGCCAAGCTTGCATGGCTTCCGCAGGAAACAATCGTTTTCAATTGGGCACGTCTTCACCGGACGACAGAGATCTATCTCTCCTCTGGAGCGGAGTTGCTTGCCCTCGAGTGGCTTATGTTGGGGCGTACCGCACACGGCGAAGTCGTGGTCGGCGGCAACATAAGCGACAGCTGGCGCGTGAAAAAAGACGATCGGCTGATCTGGGCGGACAGCTTTCGCATCACCGACGAGATCTTTTCTCAGGTTACCAGGAAGGCCTTGCTCGCGAACTGCAGGGCGGTTGCAACACTGATCTATTTCGGACCCTATCTAGAGAAACGACTGGATTTTTTGCGCGAGATTATTCCTTCCCTGGGATGCAATTGTGCAGCGACGTTGGTGGGCGGACTTATCGTCGTCCGCTTTGCAACGCAAGAGTCCTTTGATTTGAAGCTTGCCTTGCGCAGCTTTCTTCAGCAATTCGGACCAGAGCTCGGCTCCGGACCCTTTCAAGTACCGAAAATTTGGGCATGCTAAAGATTGCCGCAGAACGGAGAAGTTCATGAACCTCACGCCGCGTGAGAAAGACAAGCTGATGATCTCACTTGCCGCGATTGTCGCTCGAGAGCGGCTTAAACGAGGTGTCAAGCTCAACTATCCCGAGACTGTTGCGCTCATAACCGATTTCATCCTGGAGGCCGCGCGCGATGGCAAGTCGGTTGCTCAGCTGATGTCGGAAAGCCGCAAGGTCCTGAGCCGTGACCAGGTGATGGAAGGCATCGCCGAGATGATTCCCGAAATGCAGGTTGAAGCAACGTTTCCCGATGGAACGAAACTTGTGAGCATTCACAATCCAATTCGCTGAGGCGGGAACAACAGAAGGGGTGTTCATGGCCAAAAAAGTGATCGTATACAGTCAGCCGGGCTGAATGTTCTGTGGCCAGGTGAAGGGGTATCTTTCACAAAAAAAGATTCAGTTCGATGACAGGGACATCACGAAGGACCCCTCTGCGATTTTGGAGCTACAGAAGCTCGGCTTCATGACCAGCCCCGTCACGGTCGTCGAAGACAAGGTAATCGTAGGTTTTGATGTGCCGAAACTGGACGAAGCATTGAGCTAATGTCTCCTTTGGGAAGACGACTCGATCGGAGTGGACATGATCAAACTACTGCTTGGCTTTGTACTTTTCGCCGCTACACTCGTTGCTTCGGCGCAAATGGATACGTCCCTCAAGAAGCCCGTCACAGACGAACAAAAAATCGCCGATGCACTGCGAGGAGGGCTGGCATTTGTCACCAAAGATGCCGTGATCGCGGACTGGCCGGCGGATCCAAAGGATCCGAACGCGCAGTATCGCATTTTGCGCCCCGTGAAAAGCAACTGGACATGTCTCCCGGGCGTTCCCGGCTATCCGCACGACGAGCCAATGTGCCTGGACAAGACTTCATGCAATGGATCAAGGACAGCCTGGCCGGCCGTCCCGTTGATATAGCCCAGATTGGCGTGATGTACATGTACACAGGTGCATGGGTTCAAGATTTGCACGGAACCTCACACAGCGAGGACCACACCTACCACGTCGGCCCTCACGTAATGATCATGACGCCGCACAACGAGGATCTCGCAACGTTCAGTCACGACGGTTCAGACGGGCAACCTTACGTCGCCCATTTGCCGGTACGTTCCGAGTTGTATCTCGTAATGCCATACCAGGATTTGCCACAACAATAGTCAATTGAAAGGTTGATCCGAGAAAAGAAAGACAGCAATGAAGATCGCAGAGCGAGTTGAAAGGTCTAAGAGGACATGGTCATGATTCCGGGCGAGATTTTTGCAGCAACAGGCGAGATTGTCCTGAACAAGGACAGAGCTGCCATCACTCTTAAGGTCGCAAACACTGGCGACAGACCGATCCAGGTCGGCAGTCATTACCATTTCGCCGAAAGCAACGCCGCTCTCGCTTTTGATCGAAAAGCAGCACTTGGGTATCGCCTGGACATTCCGGCAGGAACCGCCGTGCGCTTCGAACCGGGTCAGTCGCGCGAAGTTTCCCTAATCCCATACGCAGGCGCACGGCTGATTTATGGCTTCAACAAGGCGGTGATGGGAGCATTGCCGAAAGGGCCAGCGAGGTAGTTGAAAATGCCTAAAAAAATGAACCGCGCTGCCTATGCGCAAATGTTTGGCCCGACTGTCGGCGACAAAGTGCGCCTCGCGGATACAGACATCGTCATCGAAGTGGAGAAGGACTACACGACCTATGGTGAGGAGGTGAAGTTCGGAGGCGGGAAGGTAATTCGCGACGGCATGGGTCAGTCGCAGCGTTCGCGCAGCGACGGCGCGGTGGATACCGTCATTACCAACGCCCTGATTCTCGATCACTGGGGAATCGTGAAGGCCGATATCGCGATCAAAGACGGGCGTATTGCCGCCATAGGCAAAGCTGGCAATCCTGACGTGCAACCGAACGTCACCATTGTGCTAGGGCCCGGAACCGAAGTAATCGCTGGCGAGGGCAAGATTGTGACAGCCGGGGGCATCGACACGCACGTTCATTACATCTGCCCACAACAGATCGAAGAGGCTCTCTATTCAGGCCTGACCACAATGATGGGCGGTGGGACGGGACCTGCAGTGGGGACGAATGCAACGACCTGTACTCCAGGTCCGTGGCACATTCAGAGGATGCTGCAGGCAGCTGATGGCTTTCCCATCAACCTTGGCTTTTTCGGCAAAGGCAACGCGAGCTCTGCAGCAGGTCTCGTTGAACAGATCGAGGCGGGGGCATGCGGCTTGAAGCTTCATGAGGACTGGGGTACGACACCCTCAGCTATTGATACCTGCTTGTCTGTCGCAGATGACATGGATGTGCAGGTTCTGATCCATACCGACACGCTTAACGAAAGCGGGTTCGTCGAAAATACAATCGCCGCTTTCAAGGGCAGGACCATTCATACATTTCATTCCGAAGGAGCGGGCGGCGGACATGCCCCGGACATCATCAAGGTCTGCGGCGAACCAAACGTTATTCCAGCTTCTACAACTCCAACCCGACCATACACTGTAAATACGCTCGATGAGGCCCTGGATATGGTGATGGTCACCCATCATCTCGATCCGCGAGTTCCTGAAGACCTTGCCTTCGCCGAGAGCCGGATTCGCAAGGAAACCATCGCGGCCGAAGACATTTTGCATGATCTTGGGGCCCTATCGATCATGTCTTCAGACAGCCAGGCCATGGGCCGTGTGGGTGAGGTGATTATCCGAACTTGGCAGACCGCGGACAAAATGAAGAAGCAATTTGGGCGGCTAGCCGACGAGAAAGGCGAAAACGACAACTTCCGGGCCCGACGATATGTTTCGAAATACACGATTAATCCCGCGATAGCTCAAGGTATTTCTACATACGTCGGTTCGATTGAAATTGGGAAGCTTGCCGACATTTGTATCTGGGATCCAGCCTTTTTCGGGGTGAAGCCCGACATGGTGCTAAAGAGCGGCACGATCGCGGCTGCGATCATGGGAGACCCCAACGCCTCCATCCCTTCACCGCAACCCGAATACTACCGGCCCATGTTCGGTGCCTTCGGTCGCTCTTTGACGGAAAGCTCGGTGACGTTTGTGAGCCAGGCGCTGCTCCAAAAAGGGGAAACGCTTGGACTGGCAAAGAAACTTCTTCCCGTATCCAACACGCGCAAGATCGGCAAGCGTTCGATGATTTTGAATAATGCCACGCCTCGCATGGAAGTAAACCCCGAAACCTACGAAGTGCGGGCCGATGGCCGCCTTCTCACCTGTGAGCCGGCCAAAGTACTGTCCCTGGCTCAACGTTATTTCATGTATTGAGTATGACTATGACCACGCATAACGCTTCCATTCACGGTGATCCCACTCATCGCGCTTCCGTTCATCGACTCGCCGGGGATTGGCCGACGGAAAACGCGGCAGGATCGCTCACTCTTGATTTCGACGCGCGGCATCGACGCCGTATTCGCCTGACTGGGGATCAAGGCGAAGATGTCCTGCTCGACCTTCCCCAAGCGGTTGCCATGGCTGAAGGAGACGGGCTGCAACTGGACGATGGAAGGTGGCTAAAGGTTCAGGCGGCTGCGGAGGATATTGTCGAAGTCAGACACAAAGATCCTATCCAGCTGATGCGCCTAGCATGGCACCTGGGTAATCGGCATTTGCCGACCGAAATTCGAGACCATGTTCTTCTTATTCGGCCCGACCACGTAATAGAAGATATGCTCCGTGGCCTGGGGGCGGATCTTCAAAAGGTCCAGTCCGCCTTCCAGCCGGAAGGCGGTGCTTACGGTCACGGCCACCACCACAAACATCATGGCAGCCAACATCATCATGAGTGATCAGCAGCAGCTTGTCTCACAGGTGGCACTCTTGAGGCAGCAAAGCTGGCTTTCGCCCGCGTTTCCTACCGGCTCGTATAGCTACTCTCACGGTATCGAATGGGCCGTAGAAGCGGGACACATTCATGATCGCAAAAGCCTTGTGGATTGGCTGGAAGCAGATCTCTGCTATGGCTCAGGACGAAACGAAGCGATTTTCTTCATTGAGGCCTGGCGCTCGGCGACAGATGACGACTGCGAAAAGTTGCTTAAAATTGCGGAACTCGCAGCCGCCTTTCGGGGGACATCGGAATTTGCACTTGAAACATCGCAGCAGGCGACGGCCTGCCTCGCTACATTGCGCCGCGTATGGCCCGATACTCTCATGGAGAGTCTGTCGGCATTACTCTCGGAACTCAGAATTGCACCGGTCTTATCAGTGGTTCTCGGAGTTCGCGCAGCAAGGCAAGACATTCCGGCCACGTTGGCCCTGCCCGCTTTTCTGCAAAGCTATCTCGCGAACTTAGTAACGGCCGGTGTGCGCTTGATCCCTCTTGGTCAAACCGATGGACAGCTTGCTATTGCCGAGCTTGAGCCAGCAGTGCTGGCTGTGGCTGCCCAAGCTGAACAGGCAACAATTCACGATCTGGGTTCGGCCGCGTTCGTGGTCGATTTTGCTTCCGCATCTCATGAAACCCAATACACGAGGTTATTTCGGTCATGACTGATACTTCGAGTTCCGATTCCCAAGCCCATCCCTTGCGTGTCGGTATCGGCGGCCCTGTCGGGTCCGGCAAAACGGCACTCGTTGAAGCGCTCTGCAAGCGCCTCCGCGACACATACGACATTTACGTGATTACGAATGACATCTACACAAAGGAGGATCAGCTCATCCTTACCCGTGCGCAGGCACTGCCGGCGGAGCGCATTATGGGAGTCGAAACCGGAGGCTGTCCTCACACTGCAATCCGAGAAGATGCATCTATGAACCTCGCTGCCATCGAAGAGATGAACAAGAAATTCCCGCATGCAGAGTTGTGCTTTGTGGAATCGGGCGGAGATAATTTGGCGGCAACTTTCAGCCCCGAACTGGCGGACCTAACGATCTACGTGATCGACGTTGCGGAAGGTGAGAAGATCCCTCGCAAGGGCGGTCCTGGAATTACGCGCTCCGATCTTCTCGTTATTAACAAGATCGACCTTGCTCCTCTGGTAGGGGTGAATCTTGGGGTAATGGAAGCGGACACGCTCAGAATGCGCGGGAAGAGGCCCTTCGTTTTTTCAAATTTGAAGAGCGGCGAAGGGGTTGAGCCGATTGCAAACTTCATCATTGAGAAAGGTGGATTGGCGAAAAAAGCAGCCTAGTGTGAGACAGCGGAACCGTTCAAGAATGGGATAGATTTCGTTCGTTCGGCGAATGGTTACTTCTCGCGTTCCCACTCATTAGCTGCCCAGGCACATATCAGTTTCTAGCACGTCACACGTTTCGCGAAGGAACGGCGCGAGTTCCTTGAAGGTAACCCTTGAGGAATTAGATTCAAATAGAAGCAACCTGAGAGTTTCAGCACTTACCTTCTCGGAGGAGAATATGACCGACATCCGAAAAGAAACAGACAGCCTCGGCGTCGTTGAAGTTCCTGCAGACAAGCTCTGGGGTGCTCAGACGCAACGTTCGCTCGAGCATTTCTGCATTGGCAAAGATCTGATCCCGCGCGAGATGATCACTGCTTACGCCATCCTGAAGAAGGCCGCCGCCATCGCAAACCACGACGGCAGACGGCTCGGAGATCAGCAATACAAATTGATCGTGCAGGTTTGCGACGAAATCCTCGCCGGCGAACTTCATGACATGTTTCCGTTGCACGTGTGGATGACTGGCAGCGGCACCCAGTTCAACATGAACATGAACGAGGTGATTTCGAACCGCAGTTGCCAGCTCGCTGGTACGCCTCTCGGGAGCAAAACGCCAGTACACCCGAACGATCACGTAAATATGGCCCAGTCGTCGAATGATTCGTTTCCGTCGGCCATGTACATCGCGGCTGCCGTCAACGCGAAGCAACGACTGATTCCCGCGCTGGCAGCTCTGCGCAACGCCGTCAGTGAGAAGGCGGAGGCGTGGAGGGACATCGTAAAGATCGGTCGTACGCACATGCAGGACGCCACACCCTTGACGTTGGGCGAGGAGTGGTCCGGCTATGTGGGAATGCTGACAGATGATCTTGAACGGATCGAGGCCGGACTTAGCGGCGTGTACTGCCTCGCGCTTGGTGGCACAGCGGTGGGAACCGGCCTCAATTCGGCACCCGGGTTTGCCGAAGCAGCAGCCGCCGAGATCGCCAAGCTAACGGGACTACCCTTTGTCAGCGCGCCCAACAAATTCACAGTGCAGGGCGCTCACGACGCGCTAGTTCAGCTTTCCGGTACGCTGCGCACACTGGCGGTGTCGCTGTACAAGATCGCCAACGACATTCGCCTGATGTCTTGTGGACCGCGGGCCGGATTCGCGGAATTGTTTATACCGGCGAATGAGCCCGGATCCTCGATCATGCCTGGCAAAGTCAATCCGACCCAGTGCGAGGCGCTCACCATGATCGCTGTGCAGGTCATGGCCAATGATGTCGCGGTCGGGTTCGGCGGCGCCGGTGGCTATCTCGAAATGAACGTTTATAAGCCGCTGATGATCTTCAACATCACGCATTCCATCGCCATCATGGCGGATGGCTGCACCAATTTTCGCAAGTTCCTGATCGAGGGCACCAAGCCCAACTTGAAGAAGATCACAGAATATGTTGAGCGTTCGCTGATGCTGGTCACCGCCCTCTCACCGGTAATCGGCTATGACAAGGCATCCAAGATCGCGCACTACGCCTTGGACAATGATCTAACGCTCAAAGCCGCCGCCCTGAAGCTGGGTTTTGTCACCGAAGATGAATTTGATCGCATCGTCGATCCCAGCAAGATGGTGAAACCCTATGTTGCAACCGCTGCCTGAGAAATAGGAAGGAGAAGGATTATGACCACCAGTAAGAGAGGAATCGAGGTACTCCAGGACCCATTACTCAACAAATCAACCGCCTTCGCCGAGTCCGAAAAGGAGGCGCTCGGACTTGTCGGCATTGTCCCTGACGCAACGGAAACGGAAGACCTGCAGTTGCAGCGCGTGATGTTGCAGCTGGCAGCCAAGCCAACCGACCTTGAGCGCTACATTTACCTGATCAACCTGCTGGACCACAATGAGACGTTGTTCTATCGGACCATCATGTCCGACCCGGCCCGCTTTCTGCCAATCGTGTATGACCCTACCATCGGGGAAGCATGCCTCAAGTTTGGTCACATCTATCGGCAGCCGCATGGCATGTATCTCTCCATGGCCCGCCGCGGCAAGGTCAAAGAAGTTCTGAAGAACTGGCCTCAGAAAGACATCCGCTTCATCTGTGTCACCGATGGCGGCCGTATTCTTGGCCTCGGCGACCTCGGTGCCAACGGGATGGGTATTCCCATCGGCAAGCTGCAGCTGTACACGGCGTGCGCCGGTGTGCCGCCACAGTATCTTCTTCCCATGTATCTCGATGCCGGCACCAACAACGAACAGTACCTTCACGATCCTTTGTACCTGGGCATGCGCAAGACGCGTCCGAGCACCGAGGACCTCTATTCGTTCGTCGACGAGTTCATGCAGGCCGTGCAGGAAGTGTTCCCGAAATGCTGCGTTCACTTCGAAGATTGGACTGGCGTGGATGCCGTTCACCTGCTGCAGCGTTTCCGTGACAAGTACTGCGTCTACAACGACGACGTGCAGGGCACCGCGGGAATCGTGCTCGCGGGAATGATCAACGCAGCAAAGATCAAAGGTAAGAAAGTCAGTGACGAGAGGTACCTATTCCTCGGCGCTGGGTCAGCCGGCATCGGTCTTGCTGATCTCTTGTGTTCGGCGATGGTCCAGGAAGGTCTCACGCTCCAAGACGGGCAGGGACACGTATACATGTTCGACATCAACGGCCTGCTCGAAACCACGCGTCCCGATCTGGTTGATTTCCAGAGGCCCTACGCCCACAAGCACGCGCCCACGCGGGACTTTGTGGCGGCGATCGAGAGCATCAAGCCCACGGCCATCATCGGTGTGAGCACGGTCGGTGGAACCTTCACACAAAGAGTAATCGAGGCAATGTCGCGGATCAATGAACGTCCGGTTGTCCTTGCGCTTTCGAACCCCACCGAGCACGCGGAGTGCACGCCCGAACAGGCCTATACCTGGTCGAACGGCAAGGCGATCTATGCTGCCGGCGTGCAATTTCCGCCCGTCCACTTCAAGGGACAAACATTCCTGCCCGGCCAAGCCAACAATTTCTACATCTTTCCGGCAATAGGAATGGCAGTGTTCGCGACACAGGCTTCCCGCATCACTGACGAGATGTTTATCGAGGCTGCGCGTGCGGTTGCGGACCAGGTATCCTCGGACTTGCTGAAGCAGGGGCTTCTGTATCCTCTGCAGTCGAACATTTTGGAAACAGAAATCCAGACGGCAGCGCGAGTCGCGAAGCTGGTCTTTGATTCCCGGCTCGCTCGCGTGGAGCGTCCTGCTGATATGGTCGCGTTCATTCGTGACCATGTGTACAAGCCGGTGTATGGCAAAGGACCCGCGCTTGCGACTAAAGCAGCGTAAAAGATACGTCGTCCTGGGGCACGACAGTAATTTGAGTCGTGTTCGAGAGTCGGCGGGTTTCGCAAGGAATAAAAAGGGATTAAGAGTGTCTCACGCTAGGCTGCTTTTTTCGCCAATCCAGCAGAATCGAACTGAAAGCGTCCCAACTTCCGATTGGCCGACCAGAGTGGGAACCATTCAAGAATGGGATAGGTTTCGTTCGTTCGGCGAATGGCTACTTCTCGGGTTCCCACTCATTAGCTGCCCAGGCACATATCAGTTTCTTATCCTTAGCTTCCAATCGCGATTCAGGATGTAGAACCCTATATCAAGCCGGCGGCATTCTGCCATTCGAGACGACTCCGCAGATCGACTGCAGTTCATCGCGTTGGCGGCGCGCTGAATACGTTGTCCATTCAGTAAAGTTCAACGCTTGCGTCCCCTCGCGGACATGCCTGTTGATCCACCACGAGATCGGCACTACGTGGCCATACCAGGGCAACTTCGTCTGATTCGTGTGGCAGTTCCCGCAAGCCCGTACGAGCGTTTTTCCACCTTCTGAGCCGCGAAAAGGATCGGCGTAGCGGTAATCAGGCACGTCCGGAGTTGCCGTGGTCTGTTTTCGCGAAAGCGAGCTCCCGAAAGCGATCAGGGCGAGCATAAGGAGAGGAATTGTCAGGGCAGTCACCTTCATTAGAGAACTCGCCTCCCTTATCGAAACCGAAGGCAGCCATTGGCTAGTTGGTTGCCTACTGTGGGGCTGCGTCCACGCTTAAGTACGTCATACCGCGAAGATCGAGGAAGACGCGCCCCTGTACATTGGCGAATCGCAGGAGTACGTGCCCGCAGAGCGCACAACGCGCGACGAGGCCAGGACACTGCATATACAAATGTGCCTCGGCAAACGGTTTCTTTCCGCCGCAATTGGCGCATTGTCCCTCTGCGCTTGTAATATCCGCCACGAATATCGTGCTCAATTCACCTGCGGCAGCATTGCCGTCAAGATAGTTCATAGATGCATTCATTTCCGTTCTCCGGTGGCGCCGAAGCGCTCTGTCCTGATCCTTTCACGATCGTGGCCGGCAGCGATCAGGAGGTCAGTGGCATGCTCAACGAATGAGGTCGTGCCGCAGACGTAGCTGGTTGGCCGAAGGGTCGAAGGCCATGTACCCGTCCCAATGAGTGGTGCGTCGATGCGTCCGGCGGGTCTGGGCCAATCCTTCGGAGTCACTCGCGTGTACACGTAACTGATTACTACTGAGTCGCCTTGATTTGATAATGCCTGCAGTTCATCGCGGTAAAAAACCGTCTCTGGTTCCCGGACGGAATACAGCAACCGGAATGGTGCGCTGCTGCCCGCCGAACGACGCGAGCGAATCATAGCCATAAGAGGAACGATGCCGGAGCCACCGGCTACCAGTTGGATCGGCTCCGTCTGGACGCTTCGCCACACGAACCATCCACCTATCGGACCTCGCAGTTCGAGTTCATCGCCGACCACGACTTCCTGCGTCAGATAGGGAGAGACTTCGCCGTTCGGTAGTCGCTCGACCGTGATTTCAATACGCCCATCCGAGCTTGGCGCGGAAGCAATGGAGTAGGATCGGACCGCAGAATATCCGTCTGGAGCCGTCAATCGCACGTCAACGTGCTGGCCGGCGACGTGACCTGGCCAATCGCAAATTGCAAGTGCAAGCGTCCGTGCAGTTGCTGTTTCGTCGTGCACCGCTACAGCCTTTGCGGCACGCCACGTCACTCGCCCGAGTACCGCTGTTCCTGCCATGGGTCACCATAGATGTGATAGCCGAGGCTCTCCCAAAAACCCGGTTTGTCGTGCGGCATCAGCGTCATGCCCTTCACCCACTTAGCGCTCTTCCACAAATAAAGATGGGGAACCAAAAGCCGCGCGGGGCCGCCGTGTTCGGGCTCAAGGTCGGCACCGTTAAATTTGAATGCGATCCAGGCCTGCTTGTTCATAACATCTTTCAGAGGGAGGTTCGTCGTGTAGTCGCCATACGAACGGAACATTGCATAGGGCAACTCTGTTCTTACATCGGCAAGCAGGACATCAAGCGAAACCCCTTCCCACGATGTGCCAAGTTTCGACCATCGCGTTACGCAATGTATATCAACCGTGATACTCTCGCTGAGCAACTCACGAAACGACTTCCAATCCCATCGCTTCAAAACGTTGCTGCCGTCATCGATGGTAAATTCCCAGCGATCAAGGGATACATGCGGTGTCGGTCCCGCAGACAACACGGGAAAATCCGTGGTGAGGTATTGACCAGGCGGGAGTTTGGCTTCCGCGGCGCTGCGTCGACCGGCAAAACCTCGCGAGATGATAGCCATAGGATCTCCTACTCAACGATTGACGTAGTTTGATGCTGCGTTCCGAACCGTCGAAAAAAACAGCAATCGAGGTTCCAATCAATGTCGTCACAGAATGAAAGAACTGCCCACTTCCGGCATGCTCTCGAGACGAGTGCTGTCGAAATAGCGTCACGGTGTCTCTATCTCAACGAGCACAGCCGAAGCTCACCGAGAGCGTCATTGTAATTCCTGAGAGGCCGTTCTCACGATGTTGAATCCACTGGTACAACGACGCAGGGCTGAACGCCTCCCTAGGCTTCAAGGGTTGGAACAGCAGTTGCACATCAATTGCTGACGTGATCGAAGCAGACAAGCTTACAAGACTGATGATTAACGATGGCATAAGTTGCCAAGCAAAGGGGTGCATGTGACCTTCATCGTAAGAGCTTTGATTGCGGCATCCGACTCAAGCACTACAGTTCGGCAGCATGCAAGTCCGACGGGAGCAGTCGCAGGCTGCTAGTGCTCTCATTCATCCGGTGGAATGAACGTCTCCTGGGACGGTGGTTCTGTCTTGAATTCTCATGGCGCAGATGATGACATCTGGTTCCAGACAGCACGTTGTTAAGAGGCCTCAATCGTGATCGAGCAACTCATTACAGCGGTTATTCAGACGGATTCCGGAATGAGTAACGAGTGATCTCCCGCTTGAACGGCGGATTGCTCCGGTGAACGGCGGAAATCGGCTGGCGCGACCAAAATTCTTATTTCGAAGGAGACATCGAGATGTATAAGTGGAAACTCACGCTTTGCGCGATCGCAATCGCTCTGTTTATCGCATGGTACGCATTCCGGCCAGAGCGGTTAGTCGTCAATCGACACATCAATGAAGCGTTCCCAGCGGCGGCAGGCGCTTCGTCCTCAGAAATAATTGAGTCAGGGACCTTCTCCGGGGTAATGCACCCGACTACAGGCACCGCAGCCATCTACCGCCTTGCGGACGGGAGTCGCATTCTTCGCTTCACGAACTTCAGAACATCAAACGGGCCCGACGTTCATGTCTACCTCGTCGCGGCTGCAGATGCAAGAGACACCGAGACTGTGAAGCGCGTTGCCTTCATCGACCTGGGAACAATCAAGGGGAACATCGGTGACCAGAATTACGCCTTGGGCGCTGATTTGGATTTGTCGAAGTACCGGACGGTTTCGATCTGGTGCAAAAGGTTCGCTATCAATTTCGGCGCGGCACCATTAAGAGCTGACCACGTGATGTCGCAAACTAGCTGGCTATCCAGCCGCTTGTTGATCGAACTGATTGTTGATTCGATGCAAGCCAAAACAGCTGTGGCGGAGTGGTGCTCGATGATGATCGACCTGGTGAAGCCCTGAGGTATATTCTTGCATGTTGACCCTACCACGAGAAAAAACTGGAGTTCAGGGAACTCTGCAACACGAGTTTTCGACGGCTGCGGGCTACAATCAGCTCACAATCGATGAATATCTGCGCAAACGGCTCATGCCCGTTGAAGGGGCTATCCCGCATCTGCCTGGCATCGAGATGTATGGGAATTCCATTCCTGTGGGAACCGTCGGCGGAGACCTTTTCGAGTACATAAATTTTCAGCAGCGCTATGACATCGATGCTCGCATCCAGCGGGCCGTAAAACTGTCGAAGGAGTTTCTTGAACCGTTACGAGCAGATGAGCCTCCGCGTAATTCGGTTGACGATCATGTCGAATGGTTAAAGTCCAGACCGGGCTTCAGATCCGAAATGGAAACCGCATACAGGGCGGCGCGGAGTTCGGAACAAGTGCGGGTGGCAGAGGACTTGGAAGAGCTTTACACGAGCGCGGGTGTGCTACTCGTGGATGCCCAGGGGCACGGCATCATCTCAGCCAAGATTGCGTCAACGGTTCACGACACATTTCATGCATTGATGCTCGCCGAACTTGACCGGCGCGGAAAAACCACCCCCGAGCTATTCGAGAAGCTGAATCTGCGATTGGCGCAATCGGTGACCGCACGCAATGCGCTTGGTAGAAGTGAAGACGAAAGCGGTCGTGAGATCGCGACGATGCTCTATGGCGAAGTGCGCCCTTACGGTCATTTTCGTTTTGTGAATTTTGGGCATCCGCCGCCTCTGGTGTTTTCGGCTGAGTACCGCAAGTTCATGGATGTCGACAAGAGCCGGATGGCGCAATTCCTGGCGTTAGGCCTGCAAATTCCTGAAGATCATCCAGACCGTAATCGGTATTTTTCGTTGCAATTCCGACAGAGGGCAAGCACCTCTGATGTCGCCGAGATTACACTGATGAGTCCCGGAGACATTCTTTTCCTTTACACCGATGGGGTATACGATGGCAGCGATGCCCAAGACCGCAGCAGACTTGAAGCAGTAGTGCGCGAGCACTGCCTGTTGTCAGCGAAAGACATCTGCAATGCTTTGCTTGAATTCGCTGTGAGTAAAGACGACTATCTGCTCCAAACTGGAGAAGAAGACGAGATTGATGACAAGACAGTATTTATCATCAAGAAAGACTGAAGTTCTCCGCCCCCTTATCCAGTCCCCCTTGGTCCCGGCTAATCTCCGCGCCATCCCTTGTGAATTTCATCACGGTTGTCTTACTCGAAACCAAAGTAAAACCCAAACACTGCCAACGATAAGCAGAAGAGCTAATACTGCGATTATGGTGGCTGTATTGGCTTCTTTGTCCTTCTCCCGTTCGTCAGGGTCCAGGTAGCGAAGCCGACCAGACTTCTTCTTTATCAATCTTTTCATCTTCCATGAGACTCTTCTGAAACTGCTTGATCAATGTTCCACTTCCGATTTCAGCATGTTGGGGTTGTACCGCGGCGGTTGTCGTTCGGATAGAAACCCAATATAAAACCCTTCACTTGATTCCGCTCCTCCGGTGTAAGCAACTGGTAGTCTTTCCGAAGGCCTTGCAGCAAATGGCTCGCTTGCTTCCGTGTGCAGACCATACCAGGAAGGCTACCTGCGACAGTGATTCGTGATTTCTTGTTCCGGTTTGTCATTCAAGCTTCTTGAAAGCGCTCTGACCTCGCGCTTGCCGCTAATCTTCCTGAAGCATCGGTGATCAACACAACTAAAAGGAAGCTCCTAGCGCCATGCGGATCATTACGGACACTATGTTCTTCGAGTAGAAGAGGGCAAGGACCGCCACAAAAGCGGATTGCAGAATGCTTTGCGGGATTCTGCGATGCTTCACGAGGCCGTGCCGGCTCGGAAAGTCACCGTTCTCATGAGTCGCGTGAAACATTGCTGTGATTCGAGGCTTTTGTTTCGAAGGGGCGTCTGACATGTGGCCTTCGAGGTTCGCGATCGCTTCTTCGCGCGACGCGAAGCCGAGCCCGATGATGCTTGGAGCAGCTATGAGATCGCGCAAGCAATTCTCATCGTGATAGGCAATAACCAATCGCTCAGGCCTATCTTTTTTGCTGGACGCCTGTATGACCGCGTAGCACACACTTGAGCAATGAACGAGGACTCCCATGACGTCACCATCGGTTTGTCTTCAACAAATCCTGACACTACCTGAAGCAATTCGAATTCCAAATGTGTCTTAGGTGAACAATCGGAGTTGGACCAAATGCCGAGGACAAGAAGGGATCTAGTCACGTGCTCGATCCGTTCTCAATTGCAGCAGCGGCGTTGGGAACAGGCCTCGGGGCGTCACTTGTCTAAACTGCGACACTGCGCCGCGCGGCGATCTCAGCGAACAGAGCCACTCTCGACGCGTGCAGTCGCCAACCTCCGTCCTGTAGTGGACTTTTCGCGCGTTGACCGGGTTCTTTCACGGCGGTAACAGGGTCGCAGAATATAAACCAATTCACGAGGGCAATACAGGGGCAGCCAGGATTACGGTTCGCTCTTCTTGAGAACAATGCGTTACTCTTTGCGCCGCGCATCGTCTTTAGATTCTGTTGATGGTTGCACTCATAACCCAAAGGTCGGCGGTTCAAATCCGCCCCCCGCAACCAATTTGACCCCACATAAATAGGCCCTCCGCGAGAGGGCCTTAGTTTTCTGTGGCCTTTTCATTTTGCCTCTGGGAATGCCGGCCGAACTGCCATCTGTACCAGCTTGCTGTTGGCCTGGACAGTTTCTTCCCTCGCTTGACTATCCTTATCCTCTTGATCTAGGTATTGGTTCTTACGAGGGATTGGATGGGGAGCGGCCTCGCTTGAATGTCGCATGAATGAGCGTCACATAAAGATGAACACCATGGCCGTCGACGAACGATTCCAGAATGGTGCGCAGGATTATGTCGCGTACCTTGAGACACCTGAGGGCCGCTTGCGCGCCGACTTGTCATTCGCCAACCTGGAGGATTTTCTTCCGCGGTCGCGGGCCGAGAAGTCGTTGTGTGTGCTGGACGTCGGGTGCGGCACAGGAGCGACGGCGGTTCGTCTGGCACGGCTTGGCATGCAGGTTACACTGCTGGATTTGTCTCCGGCGATGCTGGATATAGCGAAACGCACAGCACAGGAAGCAGGAGTTTCGGACAAAGTAGTCCTGCAACATGGGGACGCTACGCGGTTGACGGACTTGTTTCACAGTGCATCGTTCGACGTAATTCTGTGCCACAACGTACTGGAATATCTCGACGACCCGATTGCTGGGTTGTGCGGCGCGGCCCGCACTTTGCGGGATTCAGCAGCGATACTGTCAGTTCTCGTTCGGAACCGGGCCGGCGAAGTATTCAAGGCCGCTATCCAAGCGGGCGATTTGGCGGCTGCGGAAAATAACCTCACCGCTGAGTGGGGGCAAGAGTCTTTGTATGGAGGCTGGGTACGGCTATTTACGTCAGACAGCCTGCAAGCTATGTTGAAAGCGGCGTCGCTGACGGTGATTGCCGAGCGGGGTGTGCGCGTCCTTGCGGATTATTTGCCGTCGCGGATTTCTCGCAGCGTCGAGTATGAGCGGATTCTTGAGCTGGAGCGCAAGCTGGGCAGCCGGCCAGAGTATGCCGCAGTCGCGCGCTACACACAATGCTTCGCACGTTTGCCTTGATGGTTGATGGAGAATGGTCCATGAATAACGTCGCCGGCAAATCTTCATCCATCCTATCGGGCGCGAGGGCGCCTGATGCCACGATTGCGCTGGGACTCGGGCTCACCAACGAATGTAATCTTGCCTGCGCCTTCTGCTACCGAGATCCAACCCGCACTGATCGCCTCTCTCTGGATCAGGTGAAATCCGTCATGGAACGACTGCCGATCCGTTCGGTGAATCTGGGCACGGGTGAGAACGGCATGCATCCGGACTTTAAAGCGATTCTGGCGTACCTGCGGAAAAAGCCCATCAAGCTTACGATCACTTCCAACGGCCACAGTGTTGCTGTGTTGGAGGACAATGAGTTGCGCGCCTTTCACGATATTGAGTTTTCTCTCGATTACCCGACGCAAGCGGAACAGGATGCACAGCGCGGAAACGGCAATTGGGAGCTGATTCACCGGCAAGCAGAACGTTGCGTAAGGCTCGGCGTGCCTGTAACCATCGTCGCAGTCATGATGAAGGCGAACTACTTGCGTCTGGCGGAGGTCGCGCTAGTAGCCAAACAGTTTGACGCTCCCCTGCGTGTGAACGTATACCAAGCGGTGCGATCCGACATTTATGCGTTGTCCTACGAAGAGTATTGGGAGGGGTTCCGGCGTCTCTTTGCGGAAACGGACGTGATCGCCATTGGCGAGCCGCTGGTGCGAGCGATGGCGGGCCTCACGCCGCTCCGGGGAGGTTGTGGCGTAAGCACCGTGAGGGTTACGCCGCGCGCCACGACACAGCCCTGCGTTTATTGGTCGGGATCGGGGGAGCCGCTGTCGGATTTGATCTCGATGGGGCTCGATATTCTAGACTCCGCGCCCTTCGACCAAGCCCGCACGCTTCCCGACGCGTGCCAGCCTTGCGAGTTCCGGGAGTCATGCCATGGTGGATGTGCTGGACGACGCAGGTTGCAAGGCGCACTGCTCCAGCCTGACTATTATTGTCCGATCATTCGGGGCGAGCGCCCACAACTCGAGATCCGCATGGCCGCAAATCGCGATTTGCCCAAGCTGAGCAGTTCCTGCACAACCGTAGTGATCGCCAAGTAGTCTGTTTGGCACCACTTCGCGAACTAAGAGTCCTGTAGTTCCGACAACGAACTTACAGTCGGGCCCGTTATAATCACGCCGATGGCCAGCGACGCCTTTCTCGCGTGGGCGAACCGGACCGTGCTTCGCCCGGGCCGTGAAGAATCCTACCTGTCGATCCAGGACATCGTCGTTTTCGTCCGCGATCTGGAAGTGAGTAAGCGGTTCTACCTGCAACAGCTGGGCTTCGAACTCCTCACAGAACAACGCCTTCCTACCGGCGAACGCTGGATCGAAGTGGCGCCTCCCGACGGTAGCGCGAATCTCGCGCTAGTTGAACCAAAGCCCGACGCGCCGGAATACAAACTGATTGGCGGTTACCGTTGGGTCCTATTCATGACCGAGGATGTCCACGCCAAGTACAAAGAATGGAGCGAACGCGGTGTTCGTTTCTTAAGTGGTCCGGAGACGCCGGGGTGGGGCGGCACCTATGCGCGTTTCGAGGATCCGGACGGGAATGCGTTTGGCCTGGAAGGCTTCGATGAAGTGAGGCAAAGCCTGGAGTTGCGCCGGCAGGCGCACGCCGAGAAACTCGAATCCGAACGCCACACCGCCCAGGAACTGGAAATAGCGCGGCAGGTGCAGGCGCGGTTGTTTCCGCAGATTCAGCCGGAGCTGAAAACGGTCGAGTACGCGGGTATCTGCCTGCAGGCGCGCCAGGTGGGAGGGGATTATTTCGATTTCCTGAATCTCGGGCCGCAGCGGCTGGGGTGGATCATTGGAGATGTTTCCGGCAAGGGGATCGCCGCAGCTCTGCTGATGGCGAATTTGCAGGCTAGCCTGCGGAGCCAGTCGGCGCTGGCCTTCGAACAGCCCGAGGCGTTGCTCCGGTCTGTGAACCGCCTGTTCTATGACAACACCGGCGACAGTGCCTATGCCTCGCTTTTCTTTGCCGATTACGACGAGGCGGCGCGGCGACTGCGCTACGTCAATTGCGGCCACTTGTCAGGTCTCTTGGTAAGAAGCGACGGCAGGGTCGATCGGCTCGAGTCCACCAGCACGCTGCTCGGGCTGTTCAGAGAGTGGACTTGCTCGATGCGGGAACAGGAGCTTTCTCCCGGGGACGTGCTTGCGCTTTACACTGATGGCATCACCGAAGCCAGTAACGAGCGAGGAGAGGAATTTGGCGAGCGGTGCCTGATTGAATCGCTTCAGCAACATCGGGACCTGCCGTGCCAGGCTTTGTTGACCGCAATCGTGGATGGTGTTCGGCGATTCAGTTTTCAGGAACAACACGACGACATCACGGCGATCGTCGCGAAGTTCAAGGCCACTAGCTGACGTGTCGTCGGGCCGGCCGGTGGCCCACTCAAGCCCGTCTTTGGCTTGAGTGAGGCCGTCCCTGAGCGGAAACTTCAGTGGGGCGCGAAGTTAATCATGACAGTTCCACAGTCCGACAGAGTCTCCCTGCCGTGCACAACTCCCTCGCAGCCGGTTATGTAGTGGCGGAAACTGTTCTATCCCAGTCCTCGGGGCGAAGGCAGAAACCGGCCCTGACCGGATTCCGACGAATGTAGCGGAGCTTTTTCCACAAACTGTGGATGGTTTCGAATGTTGAAATCGTAATAGCGCTTTTGCCAGAAGTGTTGCTCCCCACTCAAGCCAAAAGCGGGCTTGAGTGGGCCACCCTGTTCATCCCTCTTACCGCAACCGTGGTGAGAAGTCAGTCAGGGCGAGAAAGGTAGAATCAATTTTTTCTGCTAGTTTGCCATTCGCTTCGGATTCTTCTTTGACACGCTTCCACTCCGGATCGTCCTGGAATGACTTCCAGTTGGCGGTTGCGGCTTCGCGGCTGGGATGCTGAAGGATGTAAATAAACATATTGTCCCTCTCGGGTTCGTCCACCGGCGTCCAGTAAGCAATAATCCTCATTCCGTGATTCTCGAAAAGTTTAGTGGTGTGGTCGCGGAAGCGTGCCAGCAGTTCTCCCAGTTTTCCCGTCGCTGCGTGATAGACACGCAGCTCATAGACCGTGGTTGCCGCTTGCTTAGCATCCGCGCGTTGCGAGGCTGCCAGGAGTGCTGCTGAAAGCAGTGGCAAGGAGGAAAGCGATTCTATCAATAGTCGTCTTGTCACGGCAGGCATTTTAGCAAATGGTGAGATGATGATCCCACTCAAGCCAACGGCGGGCTTGAGTGGGCCACATGTCATCAATCGAAGAAGCGAACCTTTCCGATGTTTATTTCGCGTCCACCCAGGTGTCTGATCCCGTCACCTTAACTGCCACGTCAGACAACCAGATGTGCAGGGGCTTGCCATCGGCAGTGCCGCGGTGCTCGGTTGAGATCAGCAGTGGGCCCGCCTTTTTGTAGCCTGCCCAGGTTGCGTTGACGAGGCTCGGCTTCTTGGTCCCGCCGTGGTGGAAGACAAGGTATTCGACGCGGTTGTCTTTGCCGACGTAGAGTTCCCAGGTGTCGCCGGGGGTGTAGCCGCCGGCTTCCGCGGGATACTTCACCGAGACCAGCGTGGCCGAGCCAGCGCCAATCGGCAGTTTCTTCATACCTTGATCGGCCACGGTTGCGCTGGTGTCCCAATAAGCATGTAACGGGAACAGAAGCCAATAATTGTCGTTGACGAAAGCCGGCTCAACTTCGTTCTTCACGGCGTCGGGCTGGGTGCTGAGTTGAGAGCGCAGATATGTAACCTTCACCGGCTTACCGTCTTTATCCGTACTCTCGAAGCTGACTTTGCCGGTCTTGGGCTCCCACTCCCACGCGTGAGCAAGTTTGACTACTCCGGGGATTTCCAAGTTCCAGTTGTAGCGAATCGCCTCAATTTTCCCGTACGAATCAAGGCCATAGGTCTTGGCGATCTGTTCGAGAATGGGCGGACGATTCTGCGCCGAGGAAGTTGCAGCAAGGACCAGCACCCCGTAAGCCAGAACACGGATCATCGTTACACGGTTCGCATTTGTCATGGAGTTCGCTCCTTGGTGAATTGAACGAATGCTGTGTTGGATGACGAGCTGAAGCTTTGGGGTACAGGGCATCTAGGCACAGTACCCTTCACCCACGTCAGCCACTTACAATTGTTCGGTTGGCCGGGAATTATACAGCACACCTCGAGTGATCGTGTCCTCGCGTGCTTATGGGCGGTGATGCAGTTTTGGCTTTCTTTTCGTCCCTCACGATTCCTTCGCGCACTTTGCGGTTAAGAGCTTTTGACCGCAAAGCACGCAAAGAAGGGCCGCCGAGAAGAGCGGAAACTGCACCACGACATATTCATGCGGTCGTCGCAAACGACATCTAGTCCGTTGAACATCGGGTTACCCCCGGTCGTGTGAACCGCCGCAACCCGACAATCGCACCGGCCACCGCCACGCATCCGTATTCCAGCAGCATAATCCAGCCAGGAACCAACCACGGACGACCAAGCGTGCGCAGATGCCACACGTAGTAAGTTGGGATAATGCTCACCGTCCAGATGATGATCGGCAGCGTCGAGGCTGACCGCAGGAACGGCAGCAGCCAGAGCAGGTACCATGGATATACGACCGGTGCACAGAGAAGCGATGCTGCCATCGGCCATGCAAATGAGTCCGGAGACCATGCTGGAGCTTTGCTTAGCTTTCTTAGGCAGATTGCGGTAAGAAAGCCGACGAGAACTGCCAGCCCAACGACAAGCTGCGGAGACGCCACGCGCTCGAGGGTTGCAAACACTGGATCATTAAAGCGGAAACTCTGCACGTAAGTGCCGAGCGAGCCGATCGGAATGCGGCCGTGGTTGAGAAATGGTACGTATAGGAGTCCGACCACAACTGCCGCCAGCGCAGCATCACGCATGCGAACACGCCTCCAGTAGAGTGGCAGCAGTACAATGGGGAGCAATTTCACTGCGGCAGCCAGCCCAAATGCCAGGGCTGCAACCGCACGCCAGCGCCGTTCCAGCGCGGCGAAAGATACTAACAGCAGCAGCACGCCGACAATATCGATGTGACCGCTGCCCGCCACTTCCGTCGCCAGCAGTGGGTTCCAGGCATAAGCCAGAACCCAGTGCGCTCCTTGGCCACTACGACGCAAGATATCGAGCAAGACGAGAACGATCACCAAGTCGCAGAGTACGAACGCTACTTTCAGCGCGAAGATAGACTCATGTATCGCTGTTACGCCGCGGAAGAAAAGCTGAGCACCCGCTGGATATGGGCTTGGCAGGTCCGGGTTGTTCAGCGTGCGGGTCTCAGGCGTGTGCAAGCCGCTGAGCGCGGGGTCGCTGGGAACGACAATATAAGGGTTGTAGCCGAGCCGCTGCACGCGGCCATCCCAAACATATCGGTGAATGTCGTCATCGATGCCCGCGGGAAGCCGAAGAAATTCGATGTGCCACACCGCAGCCAGGATGAGCCCAATGACCACAACTCGCCGGGCAAATTTTCGAGTAGCGAAAAACTCACGGATCGCCAACAGGTAGGCGATGCCAGCAATCGTCAACGAGGCCATGAAGTACGGCCCACCCCGATCGCCGAAGTTGCGCGAGCAGATCGTCAGTGCCACGAGCAAGATCACGCCGAACCCGTACAGCCTGCGGCATGGCGTGAGCTTCACAAGTCTCCCGTGCCCGTCCGCAACTGTGGCACCGCCTGCCCCCACTGTTTCAGCCAGACCGCGGTTCGTGACGCCCTCGCCGGATCGAGCCGCAGTTCCGCGGCAAGGCGAGTTAAGTCGTCCTCGACGTCGATGTCGTAGAAGGGATCCGTGAAGCCAACGGAAAGCTGCAACCCGCGAGCTCTCGCCAGCAGGGCCTCAAGTGCGCTCTTAGTGCCCAGGCCGTCGCCATCGAAAAGCGTAGGATGGGCGGCCTTGGCCCCTACGAGATAATAGCCGCCATCATGTGTCGGTCCGACAACCACGTCGTGCGCGGTGAGCGCCTCGAACGCGCTTCCAAGGACCGAAGCCGGCAGATGCGGGCTGTCGCTGTTGAAGGCAACGACGCGTTGCCGGCCATAGGCTGCGAAGTGTGCAAACACTGAGGTCAGCCCTGCCGCAAGGCCCTCCCCTTTCTGCGCAACTACGCTCGCGTCACTGCCTGCCAATTGCTCCAGTTCGTTTACGTCGGTGTCCGGGCACATGATGGCAACTTCCACATCGCTTAATGAGCGCGCCAGCGCCAATGTGTCGTTCAAGAGGCAGTGGTAGAGTTCGGTGACCGCTTCAACGGGAAAACTCAGAGCTAAACGGGTCTTGACCATGCCCTGCCTGGGTGCTTTCGCCATAACAACAAGCGTTCGACCTTCGTTGGGCGAATGGGCTTTGTTCTTGCTCGAGGATTCCATAGCAGACTGCTTTTTGGGACGCGGTCGATCAATCCCACAAGCGCGTTTATCGTGACCAATCCGGAGGCATTACTTCCGGATTGCCTCGGCCACGGGTTTGGCGACCGGCGATGATTGCTCGTCTGCAATCTCGAGCCCCGCCTTGCGCAGGCCTTCGATCAGATGCTCGACTTGCTCGGGGTTCCACCATTTGGCGTAGTCCCGGTGCACTGAGGTGGCGATGTCGGGGCGGAGGGCCAGCAATTCCTGAACGGCTCGCTGCGCGGCTTCGCGCTGGCCGAGCTGACCGAGCGCCGCGGCTCGCACCGCCGCGGCGTGAAAAAAGCCGGGCATGTTGATGCGAACCGCGATCTCATTCGCGTCTGCGTACTTGCCTTGAAAATAGGCATTCAGAAACGCAGTGACGCGGAGCACTGGCGGATAGTGTGGATTGAGCTGCATGGCAGCTTCGACCATCTGCGTACCCCGCTCCATCTCGCCGGCGTGGTGCACCAGCAGACCGAGCACGCCGATGACCGATCCATCCATTCGATTGAGTGTGACGGCTTGTTCCACGGCCGCACGAAAGGAACTCATCTCCTTGCGGAAAAAGTAGGTGAAGGCCAGCGCGTAGTAGCCGAGGGCATGCGTGGGGGCCAGATCCACGGCGCGTTGTGCCGCAGCCATAGCGCGCTCGAGAGGATTGGGCCGGGGATTGAATTCGTCGGCAAACTCCGTGTCGTACATGATGGCCAGCATCGCCCAGGCGTCAGCCTGGTCGGGAGCCTGCTCCACAGCGCGCTCCAGGATGCGCCGCACCGTGGCATGTTCCGTAGGGCTGATGCGCTCCAGAAAACTGAAGGAGCGAAGCACTGCCTCATGCGGGGTCAGGTCCTCTTCGTTCTTGCTGCGCAGCTCTTCGCTGATCCTGCGAGGCAAAACGCCGCGCTGATCGGCGACAGTTGAGACGATTCGTGGGACAAGATCGTCTTGCAGCGCAAAAATGTCTTCTGCGCTGAAAGTGCGTTCATAGTTTTCTGCCCAGAGATGAGCGCCCGAGACCGCGTCCACAAGCTGCACGGCGAGCCGCAACCTGCTGCCAGCTTGACGAAGCGTCCCCTCCATTGCGTAGCGCGCGTTCAGCTCTTTGCCGGCGGCGCGAATGTCCGCCGACTGGTCCGCATATCGCGACGAGGAACTGCGCGCGATGACGCGGAGATAGGAAAACTTCGAGAAGCCAGTAATAATTTCGTCAGCCAGTGCATCGGCCAAAGCGGCGACGTCCGCGTTGCTACCCGTGTACTTGAACGGCAGCACCGCCACCCAGAATCCCTCGTCGGCTCGCGTGATGCCGGAACCGGGGGTTGTGGAGGCACGCTGTGCCGTTGTCGGTGTCACGGCGGAGCGTGATGCTGTCCGCGACAGATCGCGGAATTCGTTGCTGACATCGCGCGCCGTCTGCAGTCGGTGGCGCGGATCCTTCTCCAGACAGCGGCGCACAATCCGTGCCAGATCACCGGGCAGATCGGGGCGAACTTCTGTGACGGACTGCGGGGTATCCCGCAGAATCGCGGAAACCAGTTCAGCGGAAGAACTGCCGTCGAAGGGGCGACGTCCCGTCGCCATCTCGTGAAGAACGACGCCCAGAGAAAAAATATCGGTGCGATGGTCGAGCGGGCGGCCCGAGGTCTGTTCGGGAGACATGTAGGCAGGGGTCCCCATCACCATGCCCGCTTGCGTGCGGTGGTCTGAGGTCAGCGTGGCGTCGGCGGGGTCAGACGCGCCAACGTCTTTTGCCAACCCGAAGTCCAGAACCTTGACGCGGCCCTCGCTCGAGACCATGACATTTGCAGGCTTCAAATCGCGATGCACGATGCCTTTTTCGTGCGCCGCGGCCAGCGCGTCGGCCAGTGCACTGGCAATCTCGACGATCTGCTCGACTGGGAGTCCACCTTGAGGAATCACGCGGTCCAGTGGGAGTCCATCTACTAACTGCATCGTCAGAAAATGGCTGCCGTCGCATTCCTCCACCGAATGGATAGTGACGATGTTCGGATGGTCGAGTTGGGCAAGAGCCTTAGCCTCGCGGCGAAAGCGCGCGAGCCGCTCCGGATCCTCCGCCATCTCGGCGGGGAGCACTTTAAGCGCGATGTCGCGCCCGAGCTTCGTATCGGTGGCGCGATACACCTCACCCATACCGCCTGCGCCAAGCGGGGACTGAATTTCATAGGGGCCGAGTTTTGTCCCAGGAGTAAGCGCCATCCGTGCGCGCAATTATAGACTGTGCAGTACGTTGCGGCGAAGTGCGACGATTCCTGACAGGTGGCCCATTCAAGCCTGGTTTTTGGCCTGAGGTCCCTCGACTTGCTCGGGATTTCGGCGCGCGGCTCAGACGCCGCGCAAACGCCTCAACTTGAGTGGGGCAGTTCTGCAGCTGGACAAAGTCTTCCCGCAGCTCGTTCGCGTTTTCGCGCCGTCCATTCCGACTCGATCTCAACCCATTGGCTTGGTAGTGGCCCAGTTTGAACTTATTCTCCTTCGACGCCGTCATCTCGAAACGCGGCGTCCTTCAGCCGCGTGAGGGATCTCCCATAGATACGGCCAGTGGGAGATCCTTCGTTCCGCCTGAAAAACGGCTGCACTCAGGATGACCCCGCACTATAAGCTGAAAAATTCAAATTGAGCCACCACCGTCGGCTTGCATGCGTGGTAAATAACCGACGGCGATGGTAGCAGCAGAAAGTGACGCAATGACTCTGGCCGCTCTGGTGAAACCGCGTTAGTCCGCATGGCATGAGGACAATCTAGTTTGCTCGTTGGACTAAGTCTGTGACATGTGAACCGCCCCACTCAAGCCAAAACCGGGCTTGAGTGGGCCACCCGTCCTTGCTGTGCCTAGACTCACGCTGGCCGTGGCATTCCGGCTCTTCGATGCCGAAAATAATAGCGCACGATTAGACTCAGGATGAACCACGCCGCTCCGACTGTGCCCTTCAGCGTACCGCTGATTTTCGATTTCCCAATGCGCGGATAATAGCTCACCGGCACTTCAACGATGCGGAATCCCCCGAGCGTACCTTTGAGAATTATTTCAACCGCCCAGCCATAGGTGGTCTCTTCGAGTGCGAGCGCGCGTAGCACGTCTGCGCGGCCAGCGCGAAATGGGCCGAGGTCACTAATTTTTAGACCATAAAGCACCTTAATCAAGGCGGCGGCGAGACGATTCCCAAATACCTGATGCCAAGGCAATGCCCCAGCAGCACGCCGCCCCTGCAGGCGCGAACCGAGCGTTATATCGGCGCGACCGTCAGTGATTGGCGCTAAAAGAATCGGCAGTTCAGAAGGCCGATCGCTGTAATCGCCGTCGAGGAACACAACAACGTCAGGGCTACTTGCACCAGCCAGTCCGGTCAAACAGGCGCGACCGTATCCACGACGAGGTTCGTGCAGGACGCGGGCTCCCATCTTTGAGGCGATCTCGGGAGTTCCGTCGGTTGAATTGCTGTCTACAACCAAGACCTCAGTGACAAGATTGGCCGGGAGATCAGCCAAGACGCGACCGATGGACTGTGCTTCATTGTGAGTAGGAATGACGACCGACACTCGCACTTGATTTTGGCTCAAGTCACCACCATGGGGAGGACGGCGAGCGCCGTGCCAGCAAGGCGTCAAGGCCCCACGCTCGACCAGCACGCCCCACCGCGAGCCCGAGCGATGCGAGCACCGGAACCAGCAGCTCCCAAATCCACGCCGTGCCCCACTCAGATATCCAAAGGCTCCCGAGATACAGAAAAGCCACGAATGCGGCCGGCCGCGTCAGCAGACCGACGATGAGTAGGATCCCGAGAGAGATCTCGGTCAGCGCCTGCATAGGAGCCGCCATCGCGGCGTGACTCGCCGCCAAAGCCATCACTGCCTTCCACGCGGCCGGCGAGTGACTCGTCTTTATGTAACCGTTGATCAGGCCTGCGTAGCCCGATGCAGTGTAGAGACCTTTTCCCAGATTTTCGAAGAAGACGCAGACCAACATTGCGCCGATCGTGACACGAACTATTGCCAGCCCATTTGCTGCGGGCAGTTGGTCAGGCACATTTTGCGTTGGGCTTTCGTTCGTCATCATCGTAATCTCCTGCCTGGCGAGTGCCGTACCGGTTTGCGAAGGCCCGGCTGGTTCGTGGGCCAGAACCGCTTGGCTTTGTCTCAGGAACAGAGATCAGACATCTTAAGCCGTCCTTAGCGGACTTGCTAGTGGTTGCACAAAGAACACTTAAGTTGCAAAGCATACAGAGTCTGGGTATTGCTGCAGTTTGACAAGGAGGCGAGCCAAGCGTGCGATATTGCATCGCAAAGGACGCGACGCTTCGCACGGCTCGCCCAGATCGCCTTCGACTACGCTCAGGCCCAGCTTTCGCGGCGCAAGGAGCGCTTGCTCCAGGATGACAATCAAACTGCACCACCCACCAGAATCTGGGTATTGCTGCAGTTTGACAAGGAAGCGATCCAAGCGTGCGATATTGCGTCGCAAAGGACGCGACGCTTCGCACGGCTCGCCCAGATCGCCTTCGACTACGCTCAGGCCAGGCTTTCGCGGCGCAAAGAGCGCTTGCTCCAGGATGACAATCAAACTGCACCACCAGAATCTGGATCACCTTGCCGAGCAGAGAGGGCAACACGCTGCACCAATCACGGGGTTGCCGACGATTCGTTCAGGATGCAAAATTGAATTGACGCGCTGTTTAAGAACGCTCTTTATCATAGGGAGCATAAATCGAGATTTCCATACGCGCGAGACGCAATTCACAGCGATGGATGTTCGGGGGTACGGGGAGCCGGATCAAGAACAATGGTGAATTATGAGCAGACTATCTGAGAAAGTGGCAATAGTGACGGGCGCGTCCAAAGGCATAGGCGCTGGGATTGCAACGGCCTTGGGAGCTGCGGGCGCGCGCGTGGCCGTGAACTATTCCTCCGACCGGAAAGGCGCCGAACGCGTCGCTCAGGCGATCATCGACAGCGGAGGCGAGGCGGTCGCGATCGGGGCCAACGTGTCCAAGGTCGCAGATGTCGCGCGGTTATTCAAAGAAGTGGATTCTGCGTTCGGAAGACTGGACGTTTTGGTCAACAACGCCGGGGTATTCCGCTTCGGCGCCATCGCGGAGATCACCGAAGAGAGCTTTCACCTCCACTGCAACATCAACGTTCTGGGGACGATTCTCACCGTACAGGAGGCGATCAAACGGTTCGGCGCCGACGGCGGGAGCATCATCAACCTCAGCTCCATTGTGGGCTCGCATCCCGTGGCGGGAGCCCTGCTGTACGCTTCCACCAAAGGCGCCATCGAAACACTGACAAAGGGATTGGCGCTCGAACTTGCACCGCGCAAGATCCGGGTCAACGCCATCGCTCCCGGCCATACAGAAACCGAAGGCAACGTAACCGCGGGGACGTTTGCGGGTGGGGCGGGCGCCGTTCTGGCAGGGAAGACGCCGCTCGGCCGGCTCGGTCGCGTCACGGATATCGCCCCGCTGGCGGTGTTCCTAGCGTCAGACGAATCAGCCTGGATCACGGGAGAGGTCATTCGTGCCGCAGGTGGTCTCGTTGTTGCCACATGAGTGCGATGTGCTGACCGCGAAAGTAATTCATGAGGCCAACTTTTCCAATCTGGCATCATATGCACGTACCGCAGCGGAGGAGGTCGCCATGCACAAGAACGCTTCGCCAAAGGCAGATAAGACTTCGCAGACGTTACCTGAAACTCCCTTCACGACGTTCATTCAATTGGACGGGAAGTCCGCGGTTCCATCGCAGTTTCGTACTCCGGGGACTTTTACTATCACCCGGCTCCAGTCGCCGGCGGGGCTTCCTGACCGAATCACAAAGCTATCGCCCGTCCCCGCTCTGCTAGTGTCGATTTCCCTTAAGTCTCTGCCATCACCGAGCTACCAGGTGTGGACAGCAGACAAGCTCATTGCCACATCCACCGTTCACCCGTTTCGCTCCAATGTCATTGATTTCGATTCACAGCCAAGATGCTGGGCAGGTAGTGCCTTCGATTACGTTCACTATTCTCTCCCTCGCAAGGGACTAGATGACATTGCCGAGGATCTCGGTTTTGGCCGGGTACGTGACTTTCGCCTGGTTGTGCTCGAAGACGATCCAGTTGTGGCCCAGATCACCAAAAGCATCCTTCCGTTCCTTGGGCGGAGCGACCGTCTCTCTGTGCTGGCTCTCGATCAATTCAGCCTCATCCTCGGAGCACATCTTCTCCAGCAGTACGGTGTACTCCGGAAAACAGCAAGGCGTTCAAAGGGAGGTCTGGCGCCATGGCAGAAGCGACGAGCGTCGGAACTTCTTCACGAGAACATGCATGGCCGGATCCGGCTTTCCGAGGTTGCACGCGAATGCGGACTTTCCGTGAGCCACTTTGCCCGCTCATTCAAAACCTCTTTCGGAACCTCCACTCACCAATGGTTGATGCAGCATCGCATTGACCGCGCTAAACAACTGATGAGCCAGACCAACATGTCGCTGATCGACATCGCGATTCAGTCGGGATTCAATGACCAGGCGGCGTTCACGCGCACATTCCATCAACTCGTCGGGGTCAGTCCGGGAAGATGGCGACGGCATTACATGACAAGCATTTCCGAGCGTCAGGTCACCTAATGGTTCGAGGCAATCGGGCCTGCACTCACCGCAATTGCTATGATTCCGAGTTGCAAGTTTTGAAAATTCGAAACCCCAAGCTTCGGGCCTGCTCACTAAGGAATTCGCTGCAACATTTAGGCCGGCCGTTCGCAGTTTAGGCCGGCCCGAAGTAAGGAGAACAACGTGGAAAACTTTCGCCGTAGTTCTGCTATAGCACTTCTCAGTCTATGCCTGATCGCTCCCCAACTATTGGCAGCGCAAAACCCCCAAAGTTCGGAGCCCGTAACGAGTCCAATGGAAACCGCCGTCGGGGGGCTCCACGACTTCGATTTCCTCGTCGGCCATTGGAATGCTCATCATCGGAAGTTGAAGGAACGGCTCGCTGGCAGCCACGACTGGATTGAATTCGACGGGACGTTAGACAGCCAGCCTCTGATGGGTGGGTACAGCAACGTCGACGACACCGTGCTCCACGTACCGGGAGCTCCGTATCGCGGCGTAGCCGTGCGAACGTTCGATGCCAAGACCGGCCAGTGGTCGATCTGGTGGTTCGACAGCCGGACGCCGCTGGGTCCTCTGGATCCGCCTGTGCGGGGAGGCTTCCACAACGGTGTTGGGACTTTCTATGCGGACGACACGTTTAATGGGAAACCGATCCGCGTACGATTCATCTGGTCAAAGATCACCCCTACGTCGTGTCACTGGGAGCAAGCGTTCTCTCCGGATGGTGGGAAGACATGGGAAACCAATTGGGTGCAGGACATCCAGCGAGTGCAGTAGGAGGTTTTTTAGGCAATAAACAACAAAAACAGCAAAATTCTGCAAGAGAGCAGTCAGCCTTGACCATACGGTGAGAGGGACACGTCTTTAATGTCCGGCTCTGTCGAAGCCGGAGTACGCGAAAGGAGAACAACAATGACAGCGAAACCTACGCAAACTAAACCTAGCATCGTTTTCTGTCACGGGCTCTGGGCGGACGGCTCGTGTTTCAGCAAGCTGATCGTTCCCCTTCAGGCGGAGGGGTATGAGTGTATTGCAGCGCAGTACGGCCTCAACACAACGGCAGAGGACGTCGCCTTGGTGAAGGCAACGATCGGCCGGGTCAGCGGCCCTGTCATCCTCGTCGGCCATTCCTACGGCGGAA